>NZ_JBEOPE010000010.1:0-108580 GCF_040309845.1 Psychrobacter sp. S1-30-MNA-CIBAN-0213
CTTAAACCGTTATGGCTTAACCTATCTAGCGAGCCGACTATCATATCATAATGATTTGATTTGTCAAGCTTTTATTTCGTTTCGTTTCAATAAGTTAATTGGGTTATTGTTGTGTAATAATACACTGCAATCATTGCCGTTTGTCTCATTGAGGGGCGTATTATAGACCCTTTTAACGAGGTGTCAAGCAGTAAATTATTTTATTCTAAACTGAATTAAAAGTAATTTACCTAGAAGCGTTCTCAATAAGTGGTGAACCACTTATTAAACTACCTTCCCTTCCGACTGGGACGCATTATACGCATATTTGAATGAGGGTCAAGGGGCTTTGTCTGCTATTTTAGAGATTATCTAGCCTTATTATTAATACTACTTATTTATCAGTCAGTTAGCGTCAAAAATAGTTTTACCTTTATCATAACTGGCCTTTGTTTCTTAAAATCGCTCACCTCTTCTATATAAAAGCCTTCTATATATGACACTTTTTATAGCTTGCCAATCTTTTTAAAAAATTCTTTATAGGCAGCGACTTTTTTATCTAACGCTAAAGGATAGGCGCGCGAAGTTGAAGGCAACCTATATAAGGTAAGACTATTAATATCAGTTTTTTTATTATGGTCGTTTTGCCATTGGTAAGGATAATCCATACTTTGATTGGTCTTAGGATACTTCGACTTGGCAGGTGGCTTAGCTAATAAGTTAAGTAATACCTCTGTTGCCTTGCCTCCTGTCGTAAATAAGGTCTGCACCTTTGGTACTTGTAGCAAGATATTGTCTAAATCAACAGGCGTTACAACGGTTAAGTTTTTATCCGAGGCATTGCCCGTTTCACGAATAGCTTGTTTTACTGTCGGACAAGAAGCGATACCGCGCTCGAACATAAAGTCGCGAATACGCTCAGGATCAAAGCGTTTTTCATCGCCGACTCTAAAATAATTGGCATCATCAAAAAACACGCGCCCGTAAATACGCCACATATCATTATAAAAGTTAGGATAATGAAAACTCATCGCCCATTTGTCAGCTGTCGGTGGAAAAGTTCCCATCATCATCACCGTGGCATTGGGTGGTAAAACAGGACCAAACGGATGGGTTTCTATTTTTGCTGCTGGTATCTCTAGCGTTACTGAGCTAGGAGCTGTTTCATTCTGGGTGCTTGATAGTTGTTTGGTCATAATATTCTTCATCAGAAAAGCGGTTTTTTTGGTATCATAGCAGGTCTAAACACTGCTTCACTTGTTATGGCGCTATGATAGTCAAATGTGGTCGACTTAAATAAAACTAACCTCGTTATAAATGCATTTGGCCCGCTTTATTATTAGAGTATTAAGCTTACTATTTATGGGCTAAATATAGGGTTAATGTGCAGTAAGTGTTTGTATCTTTTATACTAATAGCAATCGCAGTTACTGCGCAAGCATCAGACCAAAAACCAAGAGAATACTTATGAGCGACTTAAAAATTACTGTAATTGAGCATCCGTTAGTCCGTCATAAACTCAGCCTCATGCGCGAAAAAGACTGTAGTACTTATAAGTTCCGTACGCTAACTAAAGAACTTGCACGTTTGATGGCTTATGAGGCAAGCCGCGATTTTGAAATTGAAACGTTCCCGATGGAAGGCTGGTGTGGTGAGATCACTGGTGAGCAAATTATCGGTAAGACGGCAACGATTGTACCTATTCTACGTGCTGGTATTGGCATGTTGGACGGGGTGCTCGATTTGATTCCTACTGCAAAAATCTCTGTCGTGGGTTTGCAGCGCGACGAAGAGACCTTGCAACCAGTACCATTTTTTGAAAAATTCGTCAGCCACATGGACAAACGTCCTGCCCTTATCATTGATCCAATGTTAGCAACGGGTGGTTCGATGGTAGCGACTATTGAGATGCTAAAGAAAAATGGCTGTACCAATATTAAAGCCTTAGTGTTAGTTGCTGCACCTGAGGGCGTACGCTTGGTGAATGAAGCGCATCCTGACGTGACCATTTATACCGCCGCACTAGACAGTCATTTAGATGAGCACGGTTACATCATTCCAGGTCTTGGCGATGCAGGTGATAAAATCTTTGGTAAGCAATTATCAAATAGGTAACTATCGATTGAACCGCAGTTAAGATAGCAACTATTAAGCCAAAACAAATACTCGTCATAAAAATTATGCCACAAGCACACAGCATCAAAAGGATATGAAATGAATGTATTGATTACAGGAGCAAGCGCTGGTTTCGGTAAAGCACTGGCTGAACGTTTGGTTGCCAAAGGTCACCGTGTGATTGGCTGTGCCAGACGTATCGATAAACTTAATGCTTTGGCAGAAACTTTGGGCGATTTATTCTTACCCGTAATGATGGACGTCAGTGATACTGCCTCTATTCCGCAAATTATCGCCGATTTGCCAGATGGCTTTAGTCAAATCGATGTCTTGGTTAACAATGCTGGGCTAGCACTGGGTACAGAGCCTGCCCAAAATGCCAGCCTTGATGACTGGATGCGTATGACAGATACCAATATCAAAGGTCTGATGGCGCTGACTCATGCCGTCTTGCCAGCGATGGCCGCTCGCGATAGTGGTTATATCATTAATGTTGGCTCGATTGCAGGCAGCTGGCCTTACTTTGGCGGTAACGTTTATGGTGCTACCAAAGCTTTTGTAAAACAATTTAGTTTAAATCTACGAGCTGATTTACTAGGTACGCAAGTGCGAGTGACCAATCTTGAACCGGGTAATGTCGCTGGAACTGAGTTTTCAAATGTCCGCTATCATGGTGATGAAGATAAAGCAGCTAAGGTTTATGATGGCTTTAAAACCATGACTGGAGAAGATATTGGTGATATTTTACTTTGGCTCATAGAATCTCCTGCTCATATTAACGTTAACCGTTTAGAAGTGATGCCAGTCGCGCAAACCTATAATGGATTAACGATTGCTAAGCAAGATAGCTAAAAATTGAATCAGAAAGCCAGCCTATAATTTTTTGCAAACTCAAACTATCGACGTTTAAAGTATCAATGTTTAGATTGTCGACGTTTAAAATATCAACGCAATTCATAATAACGAAGCAATACGGCAGTGTCATTTGGCATCGCCGTATTAGTTAGCTTCTCACTACTTAAAACCTGCTCATTTACCAAACGTAAATCATGAAACTCTAATACCAATACTTCATTACGAGTGCGCTCGCTGGTGCGCTTATTATGGCGTATTGGAAATCCAACGACTTGCTTGCCAACGACTTTTATCTGATTCACAATCAAGGTTTGACTGTTTTCTCGTCCTGACTTTAGCGCATCCTGCTTAATTTTTTGAGCCCCTAAGACCGCAGTAGCAGGATTGACGGTGCTGGTAAATAATTTATCGAAGCGTGCGCTCTTGGGTATATTTCCAGCGACAAATAACACTTGTCCCAATGGTAGGTATTGAGCGTGGCGCATTAGCTCGGCACGAAACAGCGCTGGCATATCCATATTAAAATTGTCTTCAGTTTGGCTATAGAAGGCTGCAAAACTACGCTGGATATAACGTCCGAATACGGAAGCATTAATCCAATCTTGATAAGTATCGTTTGCTAATAATTGCTTGGTAAAGTCTTTTGGGTCTAAAACAAGGCCACCTGTTAGTAGCGCCATTAACAAGCTATGCGGATTGGCAAAAGTTTGCTGCTCCCATATTTGCGGATAAAGGCTATTATCCAGTCCTGATAATGTCGCTCTATTCATAAACCAACATTCCCTTTTTATTATTAAGCCATCACTTTGACGACTCTTCACTGATAGACATTTTTTATGCTATGGTCAGCCTGACTGTTTTTACTATAACAGCCTATTATCAATAATATAAAGACGTTTTGTGCTAAGCATTTTGACATTAAAATAGTTTGATAACATTAAGATGAGATGAAACCACTTCATGATAAAAAATCTGCTCACACTGCCGATGCAATACCAATTACAGACTATGAACGTCACTACTGCTAACAATATAACGCTCCCAGTCTCAGTCATCGGTAAAGGCAAACCTGTGCTCATGCTACATGCTTACGGCATGGATGCGCGTGAGTTTTTACCGTTTATCTTACCGCTCGCGGGCGAATATCAGTTCTATTTACCGCACTTTAGAGGTTTTGGAGAAGCGAAATCTATCAATTTGACGCAATTTGATTTTGTACGCCAGTATGCTGACGATATTAACGCAGTGATTGAGCAAGTTTGCCGTGAGCTAAGCATAGAGTCTCTACCTGTTGCCGCTATTTCAATGGGCGCTCAAGTGATGTGGGCATATTTTGAACGTTTTGGTATATCGCGGGTAAGTCACTATTTAAATATCGACCAAAGCCCTGCTATCCATAATCAGTCTGATTGGCAAGGTGGATTGTTCGGAGAGAAACAGCAAGAGGTGTTTGATATTTTTCATAACGTGGTCGATATGACGCTACCCTATGCCAAGATTGATAGCTTCACGCATCTGCCATTTGCTATCAAACGCCGAGTCACTGATGTCGAACGGCTATTCTCTTTACTATCAGTAAATCGCTCGCGCTCAAAAGCCATCATACAATTCTTGACTCATCAAAATGATCATCAGCTGGTGTTTTATAATCACAGTACATGGCAACACAAGATGCGCTGCTTGCAAGCTTACTTAGAGCTGCCCTACGACTTTCGGGCAGTCATAGAAAAAGTCACTATTCCAGTAGTGAACTTAATTGGTGGTCGCTCTAGATTATATGATCCCGAATGGCAGCAGAAAGTCACCTATATGCTACCTAATGCTATTGAAGTTGTTTTACCGAAGGCGGGTCATGCGGTACCAATGGACGAGCCGATTGGCTTTTATAAAGTGTTAAAGAGATTTTTGGAAGGTTAGGCACAACATTACGCTGTCACATAAAAACTCTATAATCGACACTATAACTTTACAACACGTCATAGTAATTGCTCCGATCTACTTTTATACTAAAAAGCTGACGTTTGCCTTCATTAACCAAAAACCAAATCAAAAAGGTGCGTCATTATAAAAACTTTATAATAATATCAAAAGGATCTGAGCATGCCATATGTGAAAGTTGCAACTCAAAACGAGCAACCTGTCGAACTATATTACGAAATCCAAGGTACTGGCAAACCTGTTGTGTTGATTCATGGTTGGCCATTAAGCGGACGGGCGTGGGAGTCACAACTCCCTGCACTGGTTGAGGCGGGTTATCAAGTGATTACGTATGACAGACGTGGTTTTGGGAAATCCTCCCAGCCATGGAACGGGTATGATTACGATACTTTGGCACAAGATCTAAAAGCCTTGATGGATGAGCTAGATTTAATAGATGCTACTATCGTCGGCTTCTCTATGGGCGGTGGCGAAGTGGCGCGTTATCTTGGGAAATATGGTTCAGAGCGTGTCAGTAAAGCAGTACTAGCCTCTGCTGTGCCGCCCTATTTATTTAAGGCGGATGATAATCCTGATGGTGGCTTAGAAGAGCAAGACATTCAGGAGTTTTTAGATGGTGTCAGCGGTGACCGTATTGCCTTCTTAAATGACTTTACTAAGAACTTTTTTACTCCAAAAGACGGCAAATTATTAGTTAGTAAACCATTACGTTTATATAACCGTGACATTGCTGCATTTGCCTCTGCCAAAGCTAGCTACGATTGTGTCAAAGCTTTTAGCTATACCGATTTCCGTGATGATTTAAAAGCATTTGACGTACCAACTTTGATCATTCATGGCGATGCGGATCAAATCGTACCGTTAGAAGTGAGTGGTCAGCGTTCTCACGATATGATTGCAAATAGTCAACTTCATATCATTGAAGGTGGTCCGCACGGTATTAATGTGACTCATGCAAAAGAGTTTAATGAAGCCTTAATTGCCTTTTTAGACAGCTAACTACCCTTTCAATATGCATAAAAAAGCGACCTTAAATGGTCGCTTTCTTGTTTGGTTAATTAAATATAAGGATAATTTATAAGAAAGTTTAGAATTAATCAGCCAAAGCTTTAATCATCTCAAATCTAGGTATTTCTTTACCATCTACTATGACTGTCTCAGCAAACATCGCTAACGGTCGTACCCAGACACCATATTCGCCATACAAACAGCGATAAACGACTAACGCTTCTTCCGTTTCGGAATGCTGAGCGGTATGCAAAACTTGGTAAAGACTGCCTTTATAATGGCGGTAAATGCCTTGGGGAATAACAAAAACATCTTTTAGTAAAACACCATAGTTCTCAATGTTTTTAACTTTTTTAAGTCTAACTATTTCTGCAATAACATCTTCAATTTCAATAATAGCTCCAGTATAGGCATCAAAGTAGCTAGGATAGATAATATAACTTATCGCAAATAAGGCTTCTAAAGATAGCTTTTTCTTTCGTCTTACAGTTGGTTGTCTATCGTCAGTTAACCCCCAACCTGAATAGAAAGGAGCGCCAATTGTGGTTACTTTGATACCTCTTATCAAAGCTTCAAATCCTGACAAAGATGTCATAGTATAAACATGATCTATCGTCTCTAAAGCATCTGCAAGTGGTATATCCAACTCCAGTACTTGACATATATCTCTAACTAACAAGGGGCTGGATAAATAATCTCGGTGACCATTTAAAACGTCTGGATGTACTTTATATATAATCTGCGCATCTGGATTCTCAGCGGCGGCTATTTTTACTAGCTCGTTATTAGTCAGCTTTGATATACAGCCATGCTTTATCGAAGCATCGTCTTCTACCTGACCAATTACCAATATCCGCTTACCTTTTTTCTCTCCGTAAATACCTTGCACATCAACCTTTTTTGAATGATTATACTTACTAATTCTATGCGATTTAATGGTATCTATTAGATCTTTTGCTCTTAATAACAAGTCATCGTTACATTCATAAGAATTTAATAGATTCTCTAAATCTGTTGGTTTTCCCGCATCGAAATCTGGACCAACGCTGTCTAAACAAAGAGATAAAGGAGGTTCTTTAGTTGCACCCAACCCAACCGAACGAATAAAACCATCTTCAACGAAGTACGTTTTTATATCGTTCTTTTGGATAAAATCAAATATAAAATCAGGTGCTTTATACCCCCAGATAAAGATTTGGCTTCTATCTATATTAACCATTATCTGCCAACGATATCGTCGATTAAACTGCTCTTTTGAAATAGATTTGTCGATAAATACTAAGTTATATTCTTTAAAATACTTCCTAATAATTTTTTTCCAAGTACTAAATCCTATAATATAGATAGTTGGTAGAGAGTTTGATTTTGAGTTTGAAACTAATTTAGAAAGCTCATCTGTTAACACCTCTTTATTGCGTTCAGATAGTGGTAAGCGCTTCATTAAAATATCATTAGTCGACTGGATAGGATATTTAATGAACTTTTTGATTTTTTTCATAGAAGAAAAGTCACTATTAGTTTGATAGACAGGAATTTACTTAAGATTCTTATTTATATTAACTACAAATTTTAGTGGTTGTTATTGTGTGTTGAACAGTCGACCAAAGCACTGATAAAGACTATTTTTAAATGTTTAATACGTCTTAAGCTTTTTCATCAATTCTGCTTTTACTTGTGGCCACTCAGACTTTACCAAACTATACATCGCTGTATCTGAAATAACGCCGTCACGGCAGACTCTATTGCCTCGAATGACCCCATCTTTTTTGGCGCCTAAGCGTTCAATCGCTTCTTGTGAGCGGCGATTGCCAATATCCGCGCGCCAGCCTACGGTTTGATATTCTAAGGTTTCAAATATATAGGTGAGCAGCATGAGCTTACAGGTCGTATTGACATGCGTGCGCCAATACGATTGAGCATACCAGGTATAGCCAATCTCTAAGCGTTTCGCAAAAGGCAAAATATCATGGAAGCTCGTTGAGCCAATCGCCTTACCGGTTGACTCATCAATGACGACAAAAGCTTTTCTATCGGGCATTGATTCTGCAGTATTGATGTAGTCGATGACTTTATCTGGCTCTGGTACAGAAGTCTCGTTTATTTTCCATAGTTCACCGTCTTGGCAAGCTTCGGCTAAGTCATTTGCATAACTTAATGTCAATGGCTTAAGGGTGATTCCGTTACTTGATAATGTAGGAAGGTCTAGCATATCTCTCTCCTCAAGCCATAATGAACTTATAAACTCTCTTTACCTAACTTGCCATCTTGATTAACCCACCGTCACTTTTGCATAAGCTTTTTTACCTGCTTGGATAACCGCTGTCTGCCCTGAGGTTAAGCTAAAGCTGGCGTCGACCACTTCGCCATCCACTTTTACTGCGCCACGTTTTACCATATCTTTAGCTGCTGAGTTGTTTTTGGCAAGTTCAGCTTGGTTCAGAATTTGGGTAATAAATAGTGCGTCTTGACCTTCTAAATCTAGCATTATCTCTGGTAAATCCACTGGTAATTCGCCATCAGCCAGTACGTTACCTGCAGATTTATGCGCATTGGCAGCAGCGTCCGCATCATGAAAACGCTCAATCAATTCTTCGGCTAAAATACGTTTGATTTCTTGTGGATTGCGACCATTTTCCATCTCTGCCATCAAGCTGTCGACTTCTTCCATCGGTTTAAAGCTTAAAAATTCAAAGTAGCGACGAATTAGGGTATCTGGCATGGATAGGATTTTTTGGTACATCGTGCCCGGTGCATCATAGATGCCGACATAGTTGTTCAGTGACTTAGACATTTTATTGACGCCGTCTAAGCCTTCTAAGATTGGCACCGTAATACAAACTTGCGGCTCTTGACCATAACGGCCTTGCAAAGTGCGACCCATCAAGATATTAAAGGTTTGATCGGTACCGCCAAGCTCGACGTCGGCTTTTAGCGCGATAGAGTCATAACCTTGCACCAATGGGTATAAAAACTCATGGATAGCAATTGGCGTTTGCGCCGCGTAGCGTTTAGAGAAATCATCGCGCTCAAGCATACGTGAAACGGTCAACTGGCTAGAAAGCTGAATCATATCACCCGCTGACATATCCTTGAACCATTCAGAGTTAAAGACAATCTTGGTTTTTTCTTTATCCAAAATCTTAAAGACTTGCTCAGCATAAGTTTGCGCATTGATTTGGATTTGCTCGTCGGTCAATGGTGGACGCGTAGAATTTTTACCAGAGGGATCGCCAATTTTGGCCGTATAATCACCAATTAAAAAATAAATCTCATGACCCAAATCTTGAAAGTGCTTAAGCTTATTAATCAATACCGTGTGACCTAAATGCAGATCAGGTGCGGTGGGATCAAAGCCTGCCTTAATACGTAGCGGACGGTTTAGTTTTAACTTAGCGACTAAATCTTCTTGCGATAGAATTTCTTGCGTACCGCGCTGAATAAGGGCAAGTTGTTCTTCTAAGGTGTATGAATGGTCTGTCATGATGATCTCTTTATTGTCTTTATTGAAAGATTAAATTGTTTGAACTATTTAGAATCTGATAGCCATCAAAAGATGTTAGAATTTGACAGATATACTAGCGTTTTTTAAGGGAAATTGCCATGACCAACCCCGCATCGATTGCTGATACTAATGATACTACTTATTCAAATATGAATTTTGATAATGGTTTAGACAATACTTTAGACAATGGTTTAGAAAGTATTGATGACTTAAATTATGCCACATTGACCGATGCGCTGGAGCAAACGGTGTTTGAAAGCTTCGATGATGGTTTATACATCGGTATGATGTCGGGCACTAGCTTAGATGGTATGGACGCTGTTCTTTGTCAATTTAATGACAATGTTAATAGTGATGATCTTAATAATGATGACGACACGCCGCAACCCATGCGTTTATTGGCGACTTGTAGCCAGAATTTTCCACCACGTCTCCGTGAAGTGTTATTGGCCTTATGTCAGCCTAATGGTGTCCAAGAATTAACGCCAACAGCTGATGAACCAAACAGCGAGTTAGACTGGTTCGGTTGGGCAAGCAAAGAGTACGGTGAGTTTGCAAGCGACGTGGTCAATACCTTGTTGCAGCAGTCAAATACAGATAGTGAGTCCGTGCTAGCGATTGGCTGTCATGGTCAAACCGTGCGCCATCGCCCGCAAATGGGCTTTACGTTGCAATTAGTCGATGCCAATATCATCGCTGAGCGTACTGGCATTAGCGTCGTGAGTGATTTTCGTCGCCGTGATATGGCGGTCGGTGGTCAAGGTGCGCCTTTGGTCCCTGCTTTTCATCAAGCATTATTTGCCACGCCTGACTGTACCCGCATTTTATTAAACTTGGGTGGTATTGCTAATATCACCGTCTTGCCAGCGCTTACTAGTGACCTTTCAAACAATCAACAAGCAGATAGCGTTGTTGGTTATGATACGGGCCCTGCTAACTTATTATTAGATGCGTGGACGGCATTGCATACCGATAATGATTATGATGCTGGCGGTGCATGGGCACAATCTGGACAAGTCGTTGAGCCGCTACTTAATCAGCTGATAGAGCATCCATTTTTTGCACGGTCTTACCCTAAGAGTACAGGTCGTGAAGATTTTAACTTAGCTTGGTTACAGGACGAACTACAAAAATTCGATCAGGCTTCTGCCCATATTCGTTATTCATCCGCTGATGTACAAGCAACCTTGACCGAGCTGACGGCCATTAGTGCTAGTGCGCAAATTAACATGTTTATACAAGCTCATGAAAATAGTTCGGTGTATGTCTGCGGTGGCGGTGCGCTGAATGATTATTTGATGACACGCTTACAAGCACATCTCCCCCATTGCATAGTAGAGACTACTGCAAGCCTAGGACTTAACCCCGCTTGGGTAGAGGCGGTTGCTTTTGCTTGGCTGGCAAGGCAGACACTCATAGGTGAAACAGGTAACTTGCCAGCCGTTACTGGCGCAAGTAAAGGCGTTGTTTTGGGACAAGTGTGTTTTGCTTAATCATTAACATTATTATTGAATTTGTATAGTATTTAAGCGTGCAATCAATAGCAATATAGTGGCATATTACTCTAGCGTCACTATTCTATGAACTATTAAGTTTACAGACGTGCACTTATGTGCTTTATAATGGCTGTCAAAATAGTAAGATAACGCTATAAATAATATAGAACTATTCCTCAATAGCCATACAATATAAGCAAGTCCATCCCTTTAGGACCGCAAGTACAGGATATATCTCATGAGCCAAAATAGCAGTTCATCGACACCGCAACATACCAATACTGCACCAAAACTGCGTCATAAACCACCTCATTATGAGCGTTCTGATGAGATGCGTGTCGTCGTCACGGGTATGGGTGCCGTTACCCCGCTAGGAGTGGATATCGAAAGCACATGGAAACGACTGCTCAACGGCGAAAGCGGCATTACCTCAATCTTACATTTCGATGCGACTGACTATCGCGCCCAAATCGCAGGCGTGATTAAAGACTTCGACACTAAGCAATATATGAGCCCCAAAGACGCACGCCGCTATGATGCATTTATGCACTATGGTGTAGCTGCTACTGCAATGGCACTTAAAGATGCAGGCTTCATTGAAGCAATCAGCGCAGAGGACACTCCGGTACAGAATGTCGACCAAGAGCGCTTCGGTGTCATCTTAGGATCAGGCATTGGTGGTATTCAAACTATTGAAGATAGCTGCGCCATGCTAAATGCAAGAGGTGCTAAAAAAGTATCACCATTTGTCGTTCCAGGCTCTATTGCCAATATGGCAGCTGGCCTAGTAGCTATCAAACACAAACTTAAAGGTCCCAATCTTGCGACTGCAACGGCATGTACTACAGGTACGCATGCTATCGGTTTGGCTGCACGCCTAATCGCTTATGGTGATGCTGATGTCATGATTGCAGGTGGTAGCGAGAGAGGCTCGAGCCCATTAGGTATGGCAGGCTTCGCGGCTATGCATGCGCTCTCTACCCGCAATGATGAGCCGACCAAAGCATCACGTCCATTCGATAAAGATCGTGATGGTTTTGTGATGGGTGACGGCGCAGGCGTATTGGTACTGGAAAGCCTTGCTCACGCCAAGGCACGCGGTGCAACCATACTGGCTGAAGTTGTCGGCTTTGGTATGAGTGACGATGCCAGCCATATCACGGCGCCACCTGAAGATGGTAATGGTGCTGCACGCGCTATGCAAAGTGCCCTTAATGACGCAGGTATTGATCCATCACGCGTTGGCTATGTCAACGCCCATGGTACTAGTACGCCTGCTGGAGATGTCGCTGAATCCATCGCGATTGAGACCGTATTTGCTTCAGTCAAAGACAGCATCTTGGTTAGCTCAACCAAATCTATGACTGGGCACTTATTAGGCGCAGCTGGTGGTGTTGAAGCTATCTTTACGATACTTGCTTTGCAGAATCAGCATGTACCGCCGACGATTAATCTAGACAATGTCGAGGACAACTGCAATTTAGACTATGTGGCCAATAAATCACGTAAAGTTGAAAATCTTGATTACGCTGTATCTAATAGCTTTGGTTTTGGCGGCACCAATGGTTCATTGATTTTTGCACGTTGGTCATAGTTATCATAGTTATTGAGCCTAAGTTGAATCATAATTAAGCTATAAAAGTGAATAATGCTATCAATGTAACGTTGGTAGCAGATTTGCTACGTTTGTCCCCTTGCAGCCCCTTATCATAGTTGCGTATGATAAGGGGTAATTTTTAGAAAATTTATGGAAGAGTCTATGTCAAGCTATTCGTTTTCGCATCAATTTTATCAGCGGTGGACCCGTGCGCCAGAGCAGATACGCGCTGCCATTGTCCAAGAATTAACGGATATTACTACTCTGCTGCAAACAGACACTCCTTTTGAAAGTTTTACCTTTAGTCTGCCTGATTTAGACGCGCACCTTGATGAGTTATATAGTGTGCATGAAGCAGAGCAAGCGGCTGCAAAAGAGCTTGCCGATAAGCAGGCGGAACAACGTGCCGCTGCTGAACAACAACGCTTAGCAGAAGAGAAAAAAGCCACAGAAGAAAAAGCACGTGCTGCAGCAAAAGTTGAGCGTGAAGAAGCTAAGCGCCAAGAAGAAAAGCTGCAGATAGATCGAGCGCAAAAAGAGCAAGCACAAAAGCAACAAGCGCAAAAAGAAGAGCGTGCAGCACAACTAGAAACCGATAAAAATAACCGTGCTAAAGTAGCGCAAGATACAAATGCAGCAGCTACTACCAATGATAATCCTGACACTGGTACTAATGTTAGCGTTACAGACAATGAGAAAAATAGCGCTGATGGTAGTATTCATCCTAACAACCATACAGAACATACTATTGTGAAGCCTAAAAAAGGTGCAGCAATTGATTTGTCATTTAAGGATCCAGAGTTAAGTGCTGCCCATGAGACCTTAATTCATGAGCTAGAGATGCACGTAGATGATTACCTCAGTGAGCAAATGATGCAAATGTCTGAGGACTTAAAATCATGGTTACGTGCCGAAGTTAGTCATCAACTAGCTGGTATTACAGAAAAAAACCAAGCTGTCGAAGATATTATTCAAAGAAACATTGCTAAGAAGAACTAGCTTTTGAAAGGGCTTAGCATTTATTGATTATTGTATTTATTACTGATTTTCTAAGTACCTTAAAAAGCTTTAACACAAAAAAATCCCCGTAAATAATTTACGGGGATTTTTCTATTTTAGGGCGGGATATGCATTCGTAGATACAAGCTTTTATTTTTAAATGGCTTGTGTACGCTCGGTCAACCATTCAAGTGCCGCGCCATCAACGCGATCTTTTAGCTCAGCAAAGACTTGGCTATGATAGTCGTTTAACCAATCTATCTCTACCTGATCCAACAATGAAGACTCAATCAAACGAGTATCAATTGGGCAGTAAGTGATGGTTTCAAAGTTTAAGAATTTACCAAACTCAGTTTCAGTCGGACTCGCAACTGACATATTTACCACCAAGTTTTCAATACGAATACCCCACTTACCTTCGCGGTATAGACCTGGTTCATTACTGGATATCATGCCTTCTTTCATCGCGCGCTCTTTTGGCGTACTGGCACTATAGGCGATGACTTGCGGGCCTTCATGGACGTTTAAGAAGTAACCAACGCCATGCCCTGTACCATGACCATAATCCATCTGTGCTTGCCATAATGGCGCACGACAAATCGCATCAATTAGTGGCGAGGCAATACCATCAGGGAAGCTTGCACGCGCTAAAGCAATATGGGCTTTGAGTACCGTGGTAAAGTCGCGTTTGTGCTCGCTGCTTACTTGGCCAATACCGACCACGCGAGTGATATCGGTGGTGCCGTTTTGATATTGAGCGCCTGAGTCAATCAGCAATAATCCACCTTCGCCCTCAGCGACGTCAAGGTAGCTAAACTTTTCTGGTGTCGCACGGTAATGCGGCAACGCACCATTTTCATTAAATCCTGCAATGGTTGGAAAACTTGGCGATACATAATGTGGCTGCTGACTACGTACCTCAATCAGCATACTATCAACGTCCAGCTCACTTAAGCGTTCACCATCTGCTAAGCGCTTCTCAAATGTGGCAAAGAATTCACTTAATGCGGCTCCATCTTGACGCATGGCTTCACGTACATGATCGATATCTGAGTCAGATTTAACAGATTTTAGCAAAGTGCTCGGTGCCATTTGCTCGATAAAGCCTACATCGTCCGCCATTTTTGATAGCGTACCCACTGCGACTTTACTTGGATCTAACAATAGCAAGTCATCTGGCGTCAGCGCACTCAATGCATCTTGTACTGCATCATAATCAGCAAGCGTTATACCGCTATCTTTTAGGGCTTTTTCAATATCGCTACTGACTTTATTATTATCAACAAACAATGTCGCTTTGTCTGCACTAATCAGCATATGCGCTAAAAACACAGGATTATAATCGACGTCAGCGCCGCGTAAGTTGGTCAACCATGCAATGTCATCTAAGCTAGAAAGCAGGTGATACGTTGCGCTTGCATCGCCCATACTGGCACGCACGGCAGCAAGTTTTGAGGTAGCAGACTGGGCGAGAAACTGCTCATCGTGAGCATATAACTCTGCTGATGGTAGCGCTGGACGATCGCTCCATATGTCTGTCAATACATCACGCTCAGTGATTAAAGTAATGTCGTTGGCATCAAAAGCGTCTAGTAACTTATCTTGCTCAGCGATAGATAGCACATTACCATCGACTGCTACGCTATCACCTTCTTGCAAGTGCTCGGCGAGCCAATCGATATGATTTGGCTGGCCTGGAGCAAGCTTCTCTAAGCTGATACCTGTACCTTCTAGCTGATCAGCTGCGTGCACCCAATAGCGACTATCAGTCCATAGGCCGGCAAAATCAGCCGTAACGACGAGCGTACCGACTGAGCCTGTAAACCCTGACAACCACAAACGTGATTGCCAATATTCTGGTAAGTACTCAGATAAATGTGGATCAGCAGATGGCACAATAATCGCGGTAAGGTCTTGGGCAGCTAAGCTTTTACGTAAGCTATCGATACGATCATGAATGGTTTGTTTATTCATTAAATGCTTCCTTATTGGTTTTAGAGAAGTTTTATCGTGAGGCGGCTATGATTAGTCGTCTTATTCGAGCGGGTAAAGTTGCTTTAAAGTTTAATTAAATAATCAGTATTTGAATCAGCCACATTCAATATGTTTGAGAATTAAAATGTTGTAAAAAGTCAGATACCAAATATATGAGGCCAACTATTATTTCAGCAGAATAGTATTAAAGCAGAACATCATTAGATGTTTGGGCAGAAAGTAGGCTTTCAATAGCCTGAGGCAAATATCTCACCAAGTGAAACAATAAAACGTGCTACCAGTAATGGTAACACGTCTCATCATCTGTCATTGACTTGTGCGGTACACTTGCTCAACGACTTATTAAAAACCCTATTAATTAGCTGACTTTATCGGCACGCTCACTTTTTTGTAGCATGTTATTAATAGGCTTCGCTAATACCAATAATAAGGCAGCAGTAACAACCAATAAAATCGTCATCGTCGTAAATAGATCTGGTAAGCCTTCAATCTTATCAGCTGAAACGTTGCCACCGAAAAATGCGGCAACCAAATTACCCATGGCTAAAGAAGCAAAGAAAAGTCCCATCATCTGACCTTGCATGCCTTTTGGTGCAAGCTTAGTCATTGAAGACAGACCTACAGGACTAAGTGCCAGTTCGCCAAGCGTTAGTAACAGCAAACTACCTACCAACCATAAAGGTGATGCCAACCCGCTATCATTAGTCAAAATGCTTTTAGATGCCACAATCATTAAGCCAAAACCTGCGGCGGCAAGTAACATACCGAGAGCAAATTTCACCATACTACTAGGCTCAACGCCTCTATTACCAAGCTTAACCCATACAATACTAATAATTGGCGCTAAGAGAAGAATAAATAAAGGGTTGAGCGATTGAAACCAAATACTCGGTATCTCAAAACCTAAAACGTTGAGATCAGTATAGCGATCGGCAAACAAGTTAAAAGACGTCGGCTGCTGCTCAAAGCTTGACCAAAACAGCGTCGAGCCGATAATTAAAATAAAGCAAATTAACAAACGGAGCTTATCGGTTTTATCAAGCCTAGGTGAAATGAACATAATAGCAAAATAAAGTATCACCACACCTGCGATGATATAGGTCATATACTCAGCCACCATTTGAGGCTGAAACGGCATCATACCTGTAGAGACCAAAATGACGATTGTGGCTAGTAAAGCTAAGAATCCTGCGACCCAGCGACCGACGTTTTTATGGCGATCATTGGCATGTTCCCACTCAGCCGTGATACCTTTTGCTCGTGCATAGCGTGTTAAAGTTTTTTGGGCAGAAAAACGGTATATGAGCAATGATACTAGCATGCCCAGACCACCGACACCGAAACCAACATGCCACATGCCTTTTTCTTTGAACACCCCAACGATAAGCGCGGCTAATAATGCACCAATATTGATACCCATATAGAATAAAGTAAAGCCACTATCACGGCGTACATCACCCTTAGAATACAACGCACCGACCATCACTGAAATACAAGTTTTGAATAAGCCTGAGCCCAAAACAATACACATTAGACCGACGAAAAATAATGTCATACCAAACATAGCGGAAAGCGCAATACACAAGTGACCAAGGGCAATAATAATACTACCCCACCACAGGGCACGCTCTTGACCCAGCCAATTATCAGCTAGCCAGCCGCCTGGCACTGCTGCCAAGTATAAAGAGCCAGCAAAAATGCCGTAGATAGCAGAAGCGGTTACCTCATCAAAGCCAAAACCACCGCTGCCTACCGTTGCCACCATAAAAAGTACTAATAGCGGGCGAATACTATAATAAGAGAACCGTTCCCACATTTCAGTAAAGAACAATGGACGTAATGGCTGAGGGTGTCCCATAAATCCATTATCTAGTGCTTCTAGCTCAGCGGTATTAACCTCTGATTGTGTCTCCGTTCTCATAAATTTATTCCTTTAACACACTACTATAGAGATGACCAAGCCCTTCATTATTGAGACGGACGGTCGTAAATGCGCGTTATTGTTTCATTAGATTATCAGTATGTAAAGGGAAAGATTGTTTACTATTTGAACAAATGCCTACGAAAACTTGACAAAAAAAAGCACCAACCTATTAAAAATAATAGGTCGGTGCTTTTATACAAGCTTGATAATTAGAAGCTAATCGTGTTGCTTATAAATACTATTAAGTAATGATATTCGCTTACTGTGCAGCTGCGGTATTGTCAGCAGTACCAGCATCTAAATCACCATCAGCCTGTTCTGCAGTCAAATCAGTATCTTCGACTGCGGCTTGACTAACTGTACCAGAAGCAGTTGCAGTACCAGCTTCAGCGCTAACCACTGCACCACTTGTATCTTCTGCAGGTGTTACTGTTGCATCAGCAGGCGTTTCAGTAGTTGCGGCAGCATCGCTATCAGCACCTGCTGGAGCAGCTACCTCTGCAGTGTCAGCTGGGTCTGCATCTTCAGCGGCAATCGCTTCTGCTTCATCAGCCGCTGCCGAAGCCTCAGTAGTTTCAGCCGTGATGTGCTCTCCTGCTGGACGCAAGAATGCTGAAATACCAATAAGTAAGACAATACCTAAAAACAAGGCAATGCCACCTAGAGCATACATAAACTCTTTTTTTGGATTGTTGTTGACGATATCTTCTGACATACCTTATCCACCTTGCACAAAATATTTAAAATTTTAGCCTATTATATCGCAATTTATACCAATGTGTTCAAACCCTTAACTATTTAAAGGAATTATTATTTAGTACATGCCAATTAAGCTATGATAATGACGTTCCTATTTACCAAGCTGAGCGCGAGTGGTTGAGCGCTTACCTAGATAGCTCAATAGTAATAACAGTGCCATGATAAACAAAATAGGGTAATTACCAAGACTCATAAACGGAGTGTTACCAACCCGTGCCTGAATATCACCGCGTAATACTGTGCGCTCAAACTGCGGCGCCCGCTCGACAATACGGCCTTTATGATCAATGATAGCGGTAACGCCAGTGTTAGTTGCGCGCATAAACCAGCGACCATTCTCAAGCGCGCGCATCTGTACCATTTGCAGATGTTGCAGTGGGCCTGCTGAAGTACCAAACCAAGCATCGTTTGAGATAGTTAATAAAAAGTCAGTACCGATTGCATTTTTACGAGTGGTATCAGGGTAAGCAACTTCATAACAAACTGCCGCGCCTAAATTATGCCCACGCACACGTAACGGTGATTGCTGATCACTACCGCGACTATAGCTCATGATATCTTGGCTGCCAGCGAGATTGGGCAAGATATCTAGCAAGCCTTCAAAGGGAATATACTCACCAAATGGCACTAGACGCTGTTTTTTATACAAGCCTTCTGCCTCAGCACCCAAGGCAATAACACTATTATAGAATGGTGGATACTTATCGGTACTGGCATCAAATGCTGCTTCATCTTTATAAGGAATACCGGTCACCCATGTGGTATCAGTAGCATTAGCCATTTTTACCATTTCACTGATAAAGCCAACTGCCTCTGTCTGGAACATAGGGATTGAAGATTCAGGCCAGAGCACGATATCGCGCCCCCACTCAGTGCTGGTTAAGGTTGCATAAATCTTGAGAGTTTCCACTTGATACTCGGTCAACCATTTGAGGTCTTGTGGAATATTACCTTGAATTAATGATACTGATAAATCAGGCGTGCCTTTAGGTTTCGTCCACTGCGGATTGATTAGCCATAGTGCAGTGCTGATAACCAACAGTGCTACAGAGGCGATGGCATAACCTGCGCGGCGACGCAAAAGCTCCACTATACTGGCTGCTAATAATACTGCGACGAAAGAGACGGCAAATACACCAGCGACGGGCGCAAGTGAAGACAACCAATACTGCTCAGTAAAGGCGTAGCCAACGAACAACCACGGAAAACCCGTGAACAGCCACGTTTTCATCCACTCTTGTAGTATCCAAAGAGCTGCAAAGGATAATGGCTGCTTGCCAACCACCCGATTAAATATCAAGGCTAAAAAGCCATGAAATAACCCCATCCCTAGGCCCATCAGCGCAATCATAATTAACGCAAGCCATACAGGCGTCGCACCATAAACGTGAATAGAGGTATATAGCCAAAACGCACCAACACACCACAGCCCCGTACCATATGCTTGACCGATAATAAATGCGCGCTTGCCAGTCATATCCGGCAATAATAGTGCATACAAAATAGCAGGTGAAACCAGTGCTAGTGGCCAGATACCATAAGGCGCGAGTGCAAATATAAATATCGCACCTGCAAGCCAAGCAATCAAAATAGTTAACCCTAGCGATAGGCGTTTAGGCTTAGTAGGATTCAAACGCTTTTGTAAATCAACAGTAGACAGGCGCATAGCAATTATCCAGAATCTTATTATTCAAAACATTAAGTTTGAGGCTTCTTTTTTAACAGTAACCTTTTTTTGACAGATACTGTCTGACGGCCACTGGCAGTGCTGAAAATTAAATCCGCCCATGATACCAGCCTATACTAATTAATGGGTAAATTTGCGTAGCAAAAATAGTAAATGCCAAAAAGCAAAAAACACGACCGTAGTCGTGTTCTTACCATAAAAGCTTAAACCTAATATATATGCGTACCTTACATACTTTAGATACTAAATCGGTAAATTAATAGTTGGCAGCCGAGTTCTGGACTGATAGCTGGAAAACTAGTGGCTACCTATTAACAGTCGCTGATCGGCAGTGATTTTGGTCAGCTCTAAATTTTGAATAAAGCGTCCTTCTGCGTCAATGACTTTAATTTCCCAATCATCTATCTGTACGCTCTCACCCTCTAAATCACCCACGTAGCCAAGCGTCTGCATTACAAGGCCACCCATGGTATCGACATCGGTATCATCAAAGTGACTACCTAACTCGTCATTACAGTCCTCAATCACTGTAGAGGCTTGCACGCGCCAAGTATTAGGCTTTTCTGGATGCACAACGATATTATTGATATCACTATCTTCATCAAAGTCATCATGCTCATCGACGATATCACCGACGATTTCTTCTAACAAATCTTCCATCGTGACCACCCCGCCGAAGTTACCAAACTCATCGACTACAATCGCCATGTGTACTTGGGTGCGCTGCAATGAGCGTAACAAGGTATCAGAACGCGCATTTTCATTAATATATAGCGGCTGACGTACCAAGTCTTTTAGACGTTTGCTGTCAATCTTGTCTTCTTGATCGCGCACCATATGCACTAAAATAGGAATCAAGTCTTTTGCGAGTAAGATACCAATAACCGCATCATCGTCTTGACTGTCAAATACAGGATAGCGTGAATGCGTGGTTTCAAGGATGATATCCATCACTTCAGCAAGGCTAGTACTTTCATGTAGACCTATCACCTGCGGGCGCGGCGTCATGATTTCACGTACTTGCGTGGCTGGCAAATCCAGTACACCTTCGAGCATGTCGACTGTATCTGGCTCTAAGAACTGGCGTGAATCTTGTACCAGACGAATCAATTCATCACGGGTTTCGGGGGCGGTCGATAGCCAGCGTTTTAAGCCGCGCATCGACCAACTACTCGGGCTTGGAACGTCGTCAGACATGGCGATGTGATTTAACCTCTTTAGTTAATGATAATTAATATGATAATAAAACGAGTAATGGAGATTAAAATAATAAATAAAGCTGGCTAACTTATCATTAGAGATAGATAGACCAGTCTAAATTAGCTTCACTTTATCGCAAGCCCACCAGACATTCAACGACAAATTTATCCAAATTGTATTGTCAGTGTGTTATAAACTTTGCTATCGTCAACAACTTCACTTATTTAGCTTGCACTTATGTCGCTTCGTTCTGTTATTTCTCAGCTTTTATCATCTCGTAAAGCTAACCCTAGCTTGTCGAACAATACGAGCGACAACGCACGCCAACCAAAAAATTGGCGGCATTATGTTGTACATTTTTTGATTGCACTGACGCTTATATTATCAGCGCTCTGGCTATTAATGTTGCTTGGTTATCAGCTCGGTGCATACAGTCCGGTAACTTGGATAGCGACCATAGTGATTGTAAGTTTGCTAGCCTCATTATTGACCGTAAAATATAAGCCAGAGCTAGCAAACAAGATTATCGACAAAACGATTAACAAAACCATTAATCAAAAAACAACCAGTAAATGGCTAACTGGAATATATATGGCGGTTTGGGTAGTCGGCCTTGGTTGGTTTTTCTCTATTGAACCCAAACAAAACCGTGACTGGATGCCCGAAGTCAGTCAAAGAGTCTCTTATGAGCGCGATGCCACCAACCCCGATTTGATTACGTTTACCAATGTGCGTAACTTTGATTGGCATACTGATGAGGATGCGACTGAGCACTGGGAGACGCGCACGATTGATATGTCTAAATTGTCCGGCATCGATGTGAGTAACTCTTACTGGATGGGACCGCTGATTGCGCATACTCTAGTAAGCTTTCGCTTCGAAGATGAGAGACCGCTCGCCTTCTCTTTTGAGATTCGTAAAGAAAACGGCGAATCGTTTTCGGCGCTGGCAGGCTTTTTTAGACGTTATGAGCTCAGCCTCATTGCCGCTGAAGAGCGCGATATCATTTATACTCGCAGTAATGCGCGCGGTGAGCAAGTTTATTTGTTGCCTGTTAGCCATTTACAGCAGTCAGAAGTCAAATCATTGTTTGAGTCATACTTAACCGCTGCCGATGAGCTCAATGCAAAGCCCGCTTGGTATAACACCTTAACTAGCAACTGTACCAATATTATCTTTTATATGGCACGAATTGTCAGTGGTGAACGTCTGCCATGGGATTATCGGATTTGGGTATCTGGCTGGCTACCAAATTATCTTTACGACGTCGGAATGCTAGATGCTAATCCCGAGAACGGCGGTCAGCCATGGTCAATGGATATGTGGTATGAGCGTGCTCATATCAATCCAAAGGTAAGAGGTTTTGATAATCAGGCCAATTTAGATCTAGACGCTAGCGCTAATAGCAATGAGTTTTCTGCCCAAATTCGCCAAGGCATTCCTATCCCGCCGCTAGCTGATTCGCAGTTAGAGGCTGACGCAGAAGCGAAATCTGCTGCCCAAGCTTCTAGTGATTGAGGTTTTTAGTAACTAAGACTTTCGATAAATAAACCTTCAAGTTAACTAAGGCCTCACCCAATTAACGACTCGCGTCTCCATCTCTTCATCAGACATTCCACTCTCGGAGACGCAGCGCCCTGCCACCCCTATGTTAGCAGCGCGCATTTGCTCCTGCGTTACTACCGCATCTTGAGTTAATAGCAGATGCCAATCCGGTAATGCCTGACCTTTATATAAACGCTTATATGCACAATGGGCTGGCAGCCACATCATGTTCGGCAAATTCTCAATTGTTAATTGAATGCAGTCTGGCACGTACTCTTGACGTGCATCATAATGCTTACAGTAACCCGTCGTACAATCCATTAGCTGGCAAGTCACATCTGTATACTCGACCAGTTCTTCGTCGTCATCATTGTCAATGTATTTAATTAAGCAGCAACTGCCGCAGCCATCACACAAGGCTTCCCACTCACTATGGTTTAATTCAGACAGCTTAAACTGGGTCCAAAACTGTGGCCGTAGCGTGGCATCATTTGCCTCACCTGACTTTGTATTAGATATTGTCTCAGATGCTTTCTCTGAAAATGAACTTGATTGATGTAACAAATTTAGCCTCATAGAATTACAGTAGCGTTTTATAGAGTCGCAGTATCATTTTGATAAACAGCGTTACAGTATTATAGCTGTTTTTGTTGGTCGCGGGCGTTAAGGTAGAACGAGTCAGACAATTGAAAACGTACAAATATAGTCGATCTACTAAAAAATACAGTGCTACTGGGTTAAATTTTGCGCAGCCTCTGTCTGCGTAGGCACAGCAAGTAAGGAAAAATTATCCGTGTAGCACACTATAATAATTGTACTTTTTTTATCTAAGATTAACTATACAACTAAATAAAACTCACAATATAAAAAAGGACAATAATATGTCAATTAAGACCTTTGAATTGATAAGTACCACTGAAAATGGCATTGAACTAATTAGCTATGTTGCGCTGCCAGAAGACGCCTCAGATGAAAATCCTGTCGCTGGCATTCTAGTCGCACCTGAATGGTGGGGCGTGGTCGATCATCCTAAAACAATCACTGAAAATCTGGCTAAAGCAGGTTATGCTGCCGTGGCAATGGATGTCTACGGCGAAGGTAAACTGACCTCTGATGCAGCTCAGGCTAATATGTGGATGGAGCAAGTGCTCGAAGATCAAGACATGCTGATGGCGCGTTGCCGCTTGATTCTTAACGACTTTAGCGACCAAATGGCAGTCAATGGCGATAATTTAGGCGCGATTGGCTATTGCTTCGGTGGTAAAGTTGTCCTCGATATGGCACGCGAAGGCATGCCATTAAAAGCAGTTGCAACCTTCCATGGCAACCCATCAGCAAAACAGCCAGCGGACGACAAATTCAAGGCTAAAGTATTGGTCGCCCACGGTCGCGATGATTCAATGGTATCAATGGACGCTATCGAAGGTCTGAAATCTGAGCTAGATGCTGCTGATGTTGATTATACTGTTGATGTATACGATAACGCCAAGCATGGCTTTACCAACCCGCATGCAGATGAGCGCGCAGCCAAGAATGATGTAGATCTTGGCTACAATGAAGCCGCTGCCAAGCAAAGCTGGGAAAATATGCTAGAGTTTATGAAAGCTAATTTAGGTTAATGCTTTAACAGTTTAAATTAACAAAGCCTTCTAGCTTAACAAGAACTTGAGTAAAAATTTAGCAGAGTATGCTGGTCATACTCTGCTTTTTTGTGCGAAAAATTATTATCGATAGTATAAAACTATATCTGACTTCGGCTTTTTTCAATTCAAAATTCCTATAGTAAGACGCTTGAGCAAATTAAAATAAAACGAGCAATCTACTTTAGGTGCATTCAACTTCTCATTGTGTAGTAAACTTAACCTCATCACAAAAGTAAAAACCTATTGTCTTACTTTTGGCACTCCATTTAAAGAAGGTTGTTATATCAATGAGTAACGCTAGTATCCAGTGGTTCCCTGGACATATGAATAAAGCCCGTAACGAGATTAAAGAAATTATGCCAGAGATGGATGTGGTCATCGAAGTCATTGATGCTCGCATTCCATACAGTAGTGAAAACCCTATGGTAGCAGCGCTACGTGGACAAAAACCTGTCATCAAAATCCTCAATAAAGCAGACCTTGCCGACTCCAATCAAACGCAAGCGTGGATTGAGTATTTAGAAAGTCAGGATCAAGTAAAAGCCATAGCCTGTGACGATAACAAGTCCAGCGAAGTGAAACGCATCGTACAGATATGTAAGCAGTTAATGCCTAACAAAGTAGGCACTGGTAGGCAAATTAAGGTGCTTATCATGGGCATACCAAACGTTGGTAAATCGACTTTGATTAACAGTCTAGCTGGACGTAGTATTGCCAAAACTGGCGATGAACCTGCCGTTACTAAGTCACAGCAGCTGATCAAAATCGATGATGACATCATGCTCTATGATACGCCTGGCATGCTATGGCCAAAAATTGAAAACCCAAATTCAGGCTATCGCTTGGCTGCCACGGGTGGCATTAAAGACACAGCTTTTGATTTTGCTGATGTGGCTGGGTACACCGCTGAATATTTAATTGGGGCATATCCTGAGCTGCTTAAAGAACGTTATAAAGTTGAAGATTTACCAAAGACTGATTGGGAGTTTTTCGAAGTTGCTGGACGTAACCGAGGATTGCTAAAAAGAGGCGGCATCGTTGATACTTACCGTATGTCTGAGATTTTAGTGAATGAGCTACGCAGTGGCACACTGGGACGCATTACGTTAGAGACGCCAAAAATGCGGGAAGCGGAGCTATTATTGGTAGAAGAGATACGCGCACAAGCGGAAGCCAAAAAAGAGGCTAAGTTAGAGGAAAAGCGTTTACGTAAAAAACGTGCGCGGAAGAATCGGAAGTAGAGCTGGTGTTCACTTAGAACTCATCAGTATTTTATAAGGAAATGAGCCAAACTTGGCTCATTTTAAAGTAATACTTACTTTTTATTATTGGAAATATTTCTTAAATGATATTTTCGAGCTATTTTTATCATAACCTATTCTCTTGCATCAACCCTTACCACACCCCATAAATCACCTTAATCATAAATTCTATATTCATTTTTTGATTTACAAGGAATACTCTTGCCTACTCATTTTTCTCAGTCATCTAATTCTCTCGACTCCTTCGCCCCACGCCTACTTGACTGGTTCGAAACGAACGGTCGCCACGATTTACCTTGGCAGCAGCACCAAACTGATACTCCCAATCCTTATGTCGTTTGGTTATCGGAAGTCATGCTACAACAGACGCAAGTAACGACTGTACTGCCCTACTTCGCGCGTTTTATGGACACCTTTCCGACAGTGCAAGATTTAGCGGAAGCAGAGTGGGATACAGTGGCGGAGCATTGGGCGGGTTTAGGCTATTATGCTCGCGCACGGAATTTGCATAAAGGCGCAAAGCAGTTGGTCGAGATAATTGATGAGACGGGCGACTTTCCGCAAACCTTAGCAGGTTGGGAAGCGATATCTGGTGTTGGGCCTTCTACCGCTGGCGCGATTATGGCGATGGGACTGCATCGTTATGGCGTCATCTGTGATGGTAACGTTAAACGAGTGCTGACGCGCTGGGCGGCGATTGACGGTGACATTACTAAGTCTGCCACCACTAAAGAGCTATGGGCATTGGCAGAGCGTTTAACCCCTAGAGAGAGTTCAGGGCTATTTGCGCAAGCCATGATGGATATGGGCGCAACCTTATGTACGCGTAGCAAGCCTGCTTGCCTATTGTGTCCACTACAGGATGATTGCTTGGCACATGCGCAAGGTCGCGAAACCGATTATCCAGTCAAAGCAAAAAAACAACCCAAACCAAGCAAGTTTAGCAATGCTCTACTTATTCAAAGTGTAGACGGTGACATACTGTGGTTACAGCGCCCTGATAACGGCATTTGGGGTGGATTATGGAGTTTGCCGCTACAATTTGTAGAGAAAGTTGATGGCAAAGCTAGTGGCAAAATGACTGATAAAAAACAAGTTGCGAACGACGATAAGCTATTGGCTGTGCCAAGTGACGTACGTAGCAATGAGAAAATATATGAAGCGGAATTTACTACCGCTGAGCAAATTATCCATGAATGGCTAGCAAAGAACGAATTAGTAACAAAATCAATCAGTAACTTTTTATTGGATGACGCACCGATTAAGCATTCACTGACTCACTTTCATTGGTATTTGACACCGCGTCAGCTAGCAATCGATGCTACAAAAATAGTCGAGTTAAATGGCAAGCTAAGCGCTGCAGAAATAGAATTTAAATGGCTAACTGCGCAGCAAGCTGAGGACAGCTTAGGTTTACCGCGCGCAATGGGAAAAATTATAGAAGGTTAGAATTTAGAGTAGAGCTAAGTTTAAGACTTTTTAAGACTTAGGCACTCGCAAGCGCATGAGCCCTTCTTGCTGTACGGTGGCGACCAGCTTGCCATCTTGCCAAAACTGACCATGATTGAGCCCCATAGCATTGGATGTCGTATCACTCCACATGTCATATAACAGCCAATCATTTATATCAAAACTGCGGTGGAAGTGCATTGAATGATCAATGCTAGCCGCTTGTAGACCGCTAGTCATAAAGCTGACGCCATGAGACATGAGCCCTGTTCCCACCAAATAAAAATCAGAGGAAAACGCCAAGAGCGCTTGCTGTATAGCAACTGGCTGCGTGCCCAATTCACGAATACGTAACCAGTTGGCTTGCTTAGGTTTCGTTGGCTCTGGATGTATAGGATCGCGTGGCTTGACAGGCTTAATCTCCACATGACGACGACGCATAAAACGAGCTTTAAGCGCATCTGGCACTTTGCCAACATAGCCTTCTTTTAAATCTTGCTCAGTCTGTAGATCTTCAGGTGGTGGATAAACGGGCATATTTTCTTGATACTCCAAACCGTCTTCCATCGGTGCAAATGAAGCAATCATCGAAAATATTACTTGTTCAACAGGTGGCTTACCACGTGCTTGCTTATATTGAATCGCTGTTACTTCACGTGCTGACAAGCTACGACCATCACGCAAACGTCTTACTTTGTAAATCACTGGCTGATTGATATCACCGCCACGCAAAAAATACCCATGTAACGAATGGCAAGGCTTATCCGTATCAAGTGTTTGGGCAGCAGCCATTATGGCTTGAGCCAGTACTTGCCCGCCAAATATACGTGCACCAACGTAATCATGGCTTTTGCCTTCAAATACATCAGGACTGACCTCGATAAGCGCTACCGTAGCGAGCAACTCATCAATCAATTGTGAATAATCAGACATGGCAGTAAGTTTCCTTATTTTTCAGCGACATTCATCGGCAAGCGAAGTTACTACGATACGGCTTAAAATAGCCTAAAACAGTACTTAGAAATGACATTTATCATTAAATTTTGATACGTAATAATAGTATGAGTAATAATGGTAAATAATAGAGCTTGCAGTAAATTACTATTTAATAATGCATTGGTCTTGCCATAATGAGCAATAATGTAACAGAGGAAACATCTTAACCAATATTGCAAGCTTTGACCAGTTGCTAAAAGCTTGCTACCTAGCATTAGCCTGACTGCCTAGGTTAGACTTTTGTTACGCAAGTGTATCGAATTACCAGACATTATTCTAAATATAAATGATTATGCAAAAAAGAGGCGCTATTGAGCACCTCTTTTCTTATACCATTTATAGTAGTTACGGCTTTACAGCAACTAATACACGGATAGAATCTGGCACCAACGATAAGTTCGCTAGCGCTTGTTCGCCTTGTGCTTGCAACTGCTCTAGGCGCTCAATTTCTTCGGGACGCACATTAGGATTAATGGTTTGCAAATGCTTAAGACGTTTAATCTCACGTGACCACTGCTGGCTAAAGCGTGCACTTGCTTGCTCTCCGATATCGGCTAGCTGCGCGCGTGCAATCTCTTCAGCCTCATAATAACGGCTCTCAATCACATCGCCACGCACTTTAACGACTTGACGCGCACGGGTTTTATCCAAGCGGTCGATATGCGGCATGATCATCTCGCTACTAATACGCTCGGATAAATCACTACCTTGCTCACTGATAAAGACGCGAATGTTCTGAGTCGGCAACGTCGCTGGTAGGTTTAGTAATTTCGGGGCAATCGCTTCAACTCTAAAATGCACCTCAAGCATAATCATACCTTGAGGAATAGCATTGCTCTTAAGCATTGCCACCGTCGTATTACCAAAGGTACTCGTACTAGCAAGCTCGTAAATCGCGCGCATCAGTGGATGCTCATGAGAAATAAACTCGATATCTTCACGTTGGAGCGCTAGTTCACGCTCGAAGGTCAACGTCATACCTTCTTCTTCATCACCCAGCGGCAAGCCTTCAATATACTCGCTAATCTCAGTACTATCGAGCGGTGCAAGTACCCAAGAACCATCACGCTGGATGCTGTAATCAACATTGGCTGATGCCAGAAAGCGCTCAATAAATTGCGGCAATACATTGTGACCATCAAAGTCGCGCATCGCATCAGCGATACGTCCAGCCACGCGTGGACGGCACGAGTTGTATTCAAGCAAACGATCACGCCCTGCTTGCAGCTGTGCCTCTAGAGCCAAACGCATTTGTAGCGCTTCTGCGATGAGAGCTTTTAAGGTATCGCGATTCTCAGCAGTATCTGCGCCTTCGAGCAACGGTTTGAGCGTTTGAATATATTGCTCTTGCACGCTTTGAGCGGTCGGAGATATCTGATTGAACATATTTAGCGCGCTGTTATACCAATGATATAGACGCTCTTGAGCCGTCCCTTGTACATAAGGCACGTGTAAAGTTATTTGCTGCGTTTGCCCGATGCGATCTAGGCGACCGATACGCTGCTCTAAGGTATCTGGATTAGCTGGCAGGTCCCATAGTATCAGCTGACTTGCAAACTGGAAGTTGCGTCCTTCAGAGCCAATTTCTGAACATAATAGTATCTGTGCGCCTTCACTATCAGCAAAGAATGCTGCTGCTTGGTCACGCTCAAGCAACGTCATCTGCTCAGTAAAGATAGCCGTCTTAATGCCAGCATGCAGACGCAATACTGCCTCCAAGCTCTCAACTGTCGCGCCACTACGGGCAATCAACAATACTTTTTGGTGTTTCAACTCACCTTTTAAGATATCAATCAACCACGGTACACGTGGGTCATCTTCTAGCCAGCTGCCATCAGGTTGATTTTCTTCACCCCATAGCTGCTCACGTAGCTTACCTGTCGTCTGGTAGCTATCTTGCCATGCCTCAGGTAGCGGTAATGGATACGGCTGACTGCTACGACCATAAAACCCTTTGACACTCTCACGAGTATTACGGAATAACACACGCCCTGTACCATGACGATCTAACAGCTCATTCAGTGCATAAGTACGTAACTTTTCATCTTCATTAATCGTTGCGAGTTCATCTGCGCTTAAATCCAACAGACTTGTCAAGGCAGCGATTTGTCCATCATTTAACGGCTTATCTTCTATCAATACACCAGCCACAGCGGCAGTTTCCGCAAAGGCTTCTTGACCTGCAATGAATTCATCCAAATCATCAAAGCGATCAGAGTCAAGCAAACGCAAACGCGCAAAGTGACTTTGGACGCCCAGTTGTTCAGGAGTAGCCGTTAGCAACATGACACCAGGGGTTTCCTCAGCGAAATCCGCGATTAAGTCGTATTTTTCATTACCGCCTGCCGCTTCATCCCAATGTAGATGATGCGCTTCATCGACTACTAGCAAATCAAAACCTGCTTCCATCGCTTGGTCATACAAGTCAGGATGGTCAAGTAATAGATCCATACCAGCGATAATACATTGCTCAGTGGCAAATACATTTTGCTCAGGATCATGTTCTTTAATGGCAGCGGTACGGACCAAATCAAACAGCGCAAAGTTAAGGTTAAAGCGTCGACGTAACTCAATCATCCATTGATACTGCAAACTATCAGGGACTAATATAAGAACGCGCTCAGCCTTACCAGTTAAAAGCTGCTGATGAATAATCAAACCTGCTTCGATGGTCTTACCAAGACCGACTTCATCGGCAAGCAATACACGCGGCGCGATACGTTTGCCAACTTCATGCGCAATATAAAGCTGATGCTCGATAATATCGACACGTGCACCCATCAAACCTTTAAGTGGATGACCCGCTAGTGCTGATTGCATACGTAGGATATCTTGGCGCAAATCGTACCAATCACCGCGTTCAATACGGCCCGCCAATAGACGCTCAAGTGGTTTTGCCAACGTGATATTTGCGGCAAGGCGGGTTTCCATAATGCCTTTGGCATGTTCATCGACACCGTATTTCAGGACACCCATTACCTCGTCAACAGCAGTCACGACATAGTTACGACCTTCTTGATCGCAAATATTATCACCGACTTTGAATACAACACGTGATAATGGCGCCGAGCTTTTTGCATAGACGCGGGTCTCTTCGCTTTGCGGAAATAAAATATGTACACAGCGGTCATCGACATCGATAACCACGCCCAAGCCAAGCTCGGACTCAGTATCAGATAAATGGCGTTGACCAACGGCGAATTCGGTACTGTGCAATGAAGCGGCAGAGATAGTCATAAGGCGATGTCTTTTGTACTCAGATGATAAGAAAATGGGCAGTAACAGCGACTACACTAAACGTGAAGAAACACATTAGCATAGTAAAATTGTCACTATATTAAGCAGGCATCATAGTTTAGAAGATGCATATGTATATTATCTGGTTAAGCTTTTATCTGGCCAAACCAGTAAGGCGCACCATTATATAACGTTACCGGCTAGATGCGTGCAATAAGTTGCTTTTTCAAGAGCATATTGATGAGGAATATAGATAATAGAGTGGTTCGCGTTTTATGAAACTTATAGTAATGACAATAGTGAGATACCTATATCTATAAATACGTCTAAAAATTATCAAAGCTAATATATTTAAGGCTATTATTTTACTTCCTATCGTATTTTTAATTTTTGCGCAAAGCATGCTACATTGAGCAGGTACTATCCTAAGTAGCAAATATTCTGCTAGACAGCAGAAGTTAATTATACTCTCTCACTAGAAAAATTATAACCGACTACCCCACTCCACACATTTTAATAAAAACAAGATAAGAAATCTTATAAATAAGGAACAATTATGCGAGCAGTTTTTTTAGATAAAGGAACATTTTCCGATGGCGTAAACTTGCCAGCACCAGCAGGCGTCACTGACTATATTACTTACGATGATACACCTGAAGATTCCGACCTCATCATTGAGCGCTGCCAAGATGCTGAGATTATCTTCACCAATAAAGTTCAGATTACTACTGAAGTGATTGCCAAGTTACCTAAACTTAAGCTCATTCAGCTGACTGCCACCGGTATGAACAACGTCGATCAAGAGGCTTGTAAAGAGCACAATGTTACTTTATATAATGTCGCAGGTTACGCGGTCAAGAGCGTTCCTGAACATACCTTTATGCTGATGCTCAATGCAATGCGTGCTGGCATTCATTATCATCAAAAAGTAGCAGATGGTACGTGGCGAGACAATGGTAATTTTTGTCTGCTTGATGTCTCACTCATCGATTTAGAAGATAAGACACTAGGTATCATTGGTGTAGGTACTATCGGTAAACGCGTGACCGAAATAGCGCGCGCTTTTGGCATGACCGTATTGTGGGCAGAACATCAAGGACGCACACCGCGCAATGATGACTATACGGCATTCGATGAAGTACTTGCTAATGCTGATGTCATTAGTTTACATTGCCCATTGAACGAGCATACCCAGCATTTAATCAACAAAGATACCTTGGCAAAAATGACCAAGCAGCCGCTACTCGTTAACGTCGCGCGCGGCGGTATCGTCGACAGTCAAGCACTCGCTGACGCTATACATAATGAACAAATCCTTGGCTATGGCAGTGATGTCTTTGAGCAAGAACCTATCACCACAGATGACCCGTTATTAAGTATTAGCGACCATCCGCGCGTTATATTTAGCCCGCATAATGCATGGGGTAGCAAAAGCGCGCAAGAGACTCTATGGCAAATGCTAAGCGAACAAGTCGCAGACTTTATCACTAATAATTAATAGAGTTTTAGCGTGTAAAACGTAGCCAATCATCTTCAACTTTACGATATTTGAGCATAATGCGGTCACTCAAATAGTTGTTCGTCACTTGCCATGGATAACGATCGCCTTGCTTGGGTAGCTCATCTTGTGCGCGGTGCACGTACCCTGCTGATAGCGCACCAAGTACCGTATCTGGTTGTATCTGTACCTGCTTTTGCTCCGTTATAGCCTGCGGAAAAACTACGCTATAACGGTGCTTTTTCATGTGCTTGAGCATCCTAACCACATACTGACAAGCCAGATCAATCTTTAATGTCCACGAAGCATTAGTATAACCAAACATTATCGCCATATTAGGCACACCCTCAAGCATCACCGCTTTATAAGTCATGCGCGCACCTACATCAATGGGCTGTCCATCGACATATAACGCTGCCCCGCCAAGCATCTGGAGTTTAAGCCCCGTTGCCGTCACGATCATATCGGCTTCTATATGATAGCCTGATTTTAGTGCAATCCCTGTCTTTGTAAAATGACTAATCTGATCGGTAACGACCGTTGCCCGCGTGCTATGCAATGCGGTAAATAAATCGCTATCGGGTACCGCACACAGGCGCTCATCCCACGGATTATAAGTAGGCATAAAGTGGGCGACATCGACACCACTGCCTTTAAGCTCTTTTTTGACGCCATGTTTTAATACTGCTTTCAGGACTTTAGGTGCATGGGTAGCAAATTGATATAGGCCTTGTTGCATCAGAACGTTACGCGTACGCAGTAAGGTATAAGCCTGAGGCTTTGATAAGGGTGAAAACTTACCCGATAGCCAATCAAGAGCGTAATCATCACCAGGCACACTTGCTACATACGTTGGCGAGCGCTGCAACATGGTTACATGGCGAGCGCACTGTTGACCATCAGGATCGACTAATGCTGGCACTAAGGTCATCGCCGTCGCACCACTACCAATCACCACGATATTTTTATCGTTATAGTCCACATCATGCCAGTGCTGTGGATGCACGATATCACCTTGGAATTGCTCTTCTCCTTCGAAATGCGGTCTATATCCTGCATCATAATCATAATAGCCAGTCGCACCGATGATGAAATTTGCTGTAATCGTATACACCTCGCCACTGGCATTATTTTTGACCATCACTGTCCATTGCTTGGCGACACTTGACCAAGATATCTGCTGCACATCATGCTGATAACGAATCTGCTCTTCAACCCCAAACTCATGCGCCGTATCAGCTATATAGCTTTTAATGTCGTCACCTTTAGCTAGCATTTTATGATCTAACCAAGGCCGAAAGCTATAGCCAAAGGTCAAGGCATCAGAGTCTGAACGAATACCAGGATAAGTAAACAAATCCCATGTACCACCTAAGTCTGCACGCTTTTCTAGTATGATAAATGGCTCAGTAAGTTTATTTTGGTTTTTGCGACGTTTACTCATTTTTTTGACTGTGGACTTACGATTAAATAGCTTGTGATGACTTTGCTGCAAACGACACGCCATACCAATCCCAGATATCCCCGCACCAATTATTAACACCTCATAATCTGCTGGTGTGTTCGATTGAGGTTTTGAGCGTGCTAGGCGACCTTTTGTCATATTTTTTATAGAATTAATACTGACCATAATTTTGTCCTACTCCAATATCTTCTTACCATCGACTCGCATCACTACAAACACTTAAGCCGTTTTAGCCATCTAGTTAGCGTTCTTACTTCGCTTGATTAAAACCTTAAATGTTCCACTGAGACCTTCAACTTAGCTTTTTATTTTCCGAGAGTGCTGCAAATTTAAAACGGTACTGAACTTTCCCAGTCCATCCAAGCACCAAGCACAGGATGTTTTAGGCGTAACTGCTGAGCATGTAAGTTCAAACGCGGCGCTATTTCTAACGCTAGGCCTTCTGCATAAATAGAATCACCGATAATGACATGGCCAGCATGTACCATATGGACGCGCAGTTGATGACTACGCCCTGTCACCGGTTTTAGCGCTACACGTGTTACCGCTTGACCGTTGCATTGTTCATGAGCGAGCACCTCGTATAGAGTCAAGGCGTTTTTGCTCCAGTCACGATCAACGATATGACGCGGTTTAGTGGTAGGCTCATAACGCACTGGCACCGATATTCTGCCAGTTGCACCAACGTCTTCCCATATGCCAAAAACGCGGGCTTGGTAGGTTTTTTGTGGCAATCTATCAATGAACTGCTTACTGATATTGGTTTGGGCAGCCGCATTTTTTGCGAATATAAGCAGCCCTGAGGTATCCATATCCAATCGATGAATAAGCTTCACATTGGGGTTAGCACGCTCAAGTCGAGCCAGCATACTTACCTTTAACGTTTTACCATCGACACTTAATAGCCCTGCAGGTTTATCTACTACCCAAATGTCTTTATCCTCATAAACAGTAACTTGTTGCGCAAATGTTTGAAAAAACTCTAGGGGATACTGAGATTCTTGTAGATTCAGAGCGTTTATGGCGTCATCAGTAAAAGGCATAAAAAATGGCTGCTTATATAAATTGATTTAAATGAATTAAAAAAACATAATTGAATTGTTAAATATGTTTTTAGGAAGATAAAATAGTATAAGTAATCTTCTACAGATAATGTAGCATCTGTTAATTTGTGTTTCGATTTATTGTACTAATACTAGTTGTTAAGCATTTTAACTGCCCTCTATCTGTTAAGACTTGGCAAACATGCTAATATAATGGCACATTTTCACCTCCACTCAACCATTCTTAAATCATTAGTAGATGAGTAATCGGATAAACTTAGGTAATAAATAAGTACTTAAGCTTAATCTATCAAATTACTTTCATCTGCTATTGGTAAAAAAGATGATACAACAAGAGAGAATAATTATGTCAGACCTTATTGTTAACACTACCGATGCAAATTTTGATCAAGACGTATTGCAATCCGATGTGCCTGTGCTAGTAGACTTTTGGGCAACATGGTGCGGTCCTTGTAAGTCAATTGCCCCTATTCTAGAAGACTTGGCTAACGACTATCAAGGTAAAGTAAAAATTGTCAAAGTCGATGTCGATAATAACCCACAAGCAGCAAGTCGCTTTGGTATCCGCAATATCCCAACTTTATTTGTCTTTAAAGACGGTGAAAAAGTGGATTCAGTAATGGGTCTACAGCCAAAATCTGAGCTAGCTAAAGTACTTGATAAGCACTTATAAGTTGCCAATTGCTGATAGGCATCATGTAAATAAATAACCAAAACTGGCCATTATCTGTACAAGATGATGGCTTTTTTGTGTCTTTATCAGCAAAAAAGCGAATAATGCAAATTTTTTAACAAAAATAATTGACAAGTCTAACTTTAAAACCGTATAGTCTGCTGACAAGAGAAACATAATATTTTTCCTAAGCGTCTTGTCGCTATTCTCCTCGTGTTTATCAACACAAAACACAGTTGTATTACTGAACAAAATTAACAAACATAATTATTGATATTGAGCTCTCATTGCAGGCTTCTATATCCTAGACTCTTATATAGCCCTCTTTGTATTCACATTTGTCATCCTGACACAATTTTGCGCAGCTGATGATAATCTGACACATAAAAATCAATGCTATATAAATCTCAACTCTGTGCACACATCCTATCGCTACACTATCGTTGTTTTAATCAATGTCGTGGGTTGTGCTGCTAATGGCAGTTCTCACCCGATAAATCGTTAATGACCTATCTATGAATTTAACTGAATTAAAGAAAAAATCAATCACTGAGCTTTTGGCTATCGCTAAAGAAATGGGTCTTGATAATATGGCACGTAGCCGTAAACAAGACATTATTTTTGCCATCCTAAAAACTCATGCTCGTAATGGTGAAGCTATTTACGGTGATGGTGTACTTGAAGTCCTACCGGATGGTTTTGGCTTTTTGCGCTCATCTGAAGGCTCTTATTTAGCAGGCCCTGATGATATTTATGTCAGCCCGAGTCAAATAAGACGTTTTAGCCTAAAGACAGGCGATAGTATCGCTGGCACCATTCGTCCACCGAAAGACTCTGAGCGTTATTTTGCGCTATTGAAAGTTGGCGAGATCAACTTTGATACCCCAGATCGTTCGCGCCATAAACTCATCTTTGAAAACTTGACTCCGCTATTTCCAACTGAGCAACTTAAGCTTGAGCTGGGTAACGGTACTACCGAGGACTTAACCGGACGTATCATCGATCTGATTGCTCCTATTGGTAAAGGTCAGCGTTCTATCATTGTTGCACCGCCAAAAGCTGGTAAGACGATGCTGCTACAGACCATCGCGCAATCGATTACCCGCAATAATCCAGAATGCTACCTAATCGTTCTACTTATTGATGAGCGTCCAGAAGAAGTGACGGAGATGGTGCGTACCGTACGCGGTGAAGTAGTCGCCTCGACATTCGATGAACCACCTCAGCGTCATGTACAAGTCGCTGAAATGGTTATCGAAAAAGCCAAGCGTCTAGTCGAGCATAAGCAAGACGTTGTTATCCTACTGGATTCTATCACTCGTCTCGCTCGCGCTTATAACACGGTTATCCCTTCATCAGGTAAAGTATTGACTGGTGGTCTTGATGCCAATGCCCTTGAGCGTCCGAAACGCTTCTTTGGTGCTGCACGTAACGTTGAGGAAGGTGGCAGCCTAACTATTATTGCCAGTGCCCTTATTGATACTGGTAGTAAAATGGATAGTGTTATCTTTGAAGAATTTAAAGGTACTGGTAACCAAGAGATTACTCTGGAACGTGATTTAGCCGAAAAACGTGTCTTCCCAGCGATTAATATCAAAAAATCTGGCACACGCCGTGAAGAACGTCTGCTTGATGAAGATAAGCTGCGTAAAGTTTGGATATTACGTAAGCTATTACAACCGATGGATGGCGTTCAAGCGACCGAGTTTTTATTAGATCGTTTAAAAGAAGCTAAAACCAATGATGAGTTTTTTGAACAAATGAAACGTAAATCTCAAAACTAAATTCAGCTGAATATACTAATAGAATATCTGTTATTTGAATATTTTTGAGGATCATCGTTATTGTTAATTTTAATAAAAGAGACTGCGGATAAGCAGTCTCTTTTAGTTTCTTTAGAGCAAAACCAAAACCAGTTAGCTTATTAATTATATAAATACAAGAATACTAAGTGAAAGCACTACCAATGACACAGTGAGGCAACATAAATTACATGGTACTTGCAAAGTTTAGCGTTTCTACTACGACCGTCTAACGTTTAACAGTATAGTATTGACCGTAGTATAAATATGCTTTATAAAACATATTGTATTTATTTTAATTTTGATTATTTAACAGGTGATAATATGAAATTTGCTAAAACTATTGCAATGACAGCCCTTACTAGCTCTGCTCTTATTATGGGTGGCTGTGCAACTAATGGATATAATAGTGGTTTGAGTAACACAGCTAAAGGTGCTGCTGCTGGCGCTGCTGCTGGTGCTCTTATCAGAAGCGGTGGCGATAGCAAAGATATCGCTCGTGGTGCAATCGGCGGTGCGGCAGTTGGTGGCGCTGGTGCATACATTCTTAACAACAGTAGATAATAACTAAATAATTATCTGACATTACTTAGATAGTTTTTAGGTACGTTAAAAATTCAAAAAGCCTGCAATTAATATTGCAGGCTTTTTATTCGATGGTTTTTATATATGACAATCAGATTGTTCTAGCAATGCTGATTATAGTGCCCCACTGAATGTATCACATGATTGTACGTTGCCACTTTCTAATCCACGTGTAAACCATTGTACGCGCTGTTGACTGGTGCCATGGGTAAAACTATCTGGCGTCACAGCACGGCCACTTGCTTGAGCAAGACGATCATCACCGATCTGGCTTGCAGCATTAATCGCTTCGTCTATATCACCTGGCTCTAAGAACTGCACTCGTTGTTGGTTGCGCTGTGCCCATACACCTGCAAAACAATCAGCTTGTAGCTCTTGTAGCACAGATAACTTATTAGCCTGTGCACGATTCACCTGACGGCTCGCTTCATTGACCTGCTGGGTGATACCTAACAATGTCTGTACGTGATGTCCAACTTCATGAGAAATGACATAGGCTTGAGCAAAGTCGCCAGCTCTGCCTTTATTTTCGATATCACCTGAACCCTGCTGATCACCAGAAATGCCAAGATTTTGACGCATTTCTGCAAAAAATGACGTGTCTAAATAGACGGTCTGGTCACCTGGGCAATAAAAAGGCCCTGTCGCAGCAGTAGCACTACCGCAGGCCGAACTAACTTGTCCATTAAATAAGATTAATGACGGCTCCTGATAAGTTTGTCCACCTTCATTAAACACTTGATGCCACACTGCCTCAGTATCGGCTAACACTACTTTAACAAACTGAGTATCACGGTCGTCACCTGTAGCTGGCTCAGTGGAGCTGTTATTTCCGCCACCTGCTACTACCTGACCAGTCTGCAATGCTGTCATTGGGTTTACCCCAAATACTAACCATAAAATACCAGCGATGATAATACCCCCGATACCACCACCAATCATTTTCCCACCGCCGCTACTCGTGCGTACGTTAGAACTGCCTCGTCTATCTTGCCATTTCATAATATATCCCCCTAAATTGATAGTATGTATTTTTCAATCTCAATTATTAAACTTAGTAAGTTGAAGCAATACATTGATAGCAAACTTAATTTTTTTAATAACCAATATAGTTATGATTCTTATTAATGATTTAAATTCTAATTGAAAACATTTCTCGTTATTGATAACTAGCCGTTGTATTCTTTTAATATTTGTCTATATTTTAGGTGAATCTTTTATCAACTTATAGATATATATCGTGCTAACTATTTATATTTTACTTTATCATTGTAGTCTTTTACGGTTCTCAAACCTTAGTTACAAAAGCCGTCTATTACTTATCTGTCACTCTATGTTCCAATTGATTATACGGAAAACATCTCCGTAAGTTGTATTAAAACTTATATCAAAACGATATCAACCAAGCCTATTCACTATTTTATTGTTACTTAATTGTACAAGCTCTTCTCATTTGAAAAGAAAACATATAGAATGCGTGAAAGCTGAGTAGCTGTAACTAGGATTAGTTGACTTTCGAAATAATTCGGATGCTCAACCCTTTGCCGTGGCTACTGCTCATTTCATTTTTCCGGAGAATACACTATGAATCTTAAATTACTTGCACTTGCTGGTATCATGACTGCTTCTATGGGCTTAACTGCTTGTGATAGCAATACAGAAAACGCTGCTGAAGATTTATCTGATGCACAAGAAGAAGTACAAGACGCTTCTGAAGAGCTAAACGAAGCTGCTGCTGAAGGCGAAGTTGTTGCTGATGCTGAAGCTGCTGTTGTTGACGCTGAAGCTGACATCGCTGATGCACAAGCTGCAACTGCTACTGACGAAATGGACGCTGAAGTTCCTGTAGACGGTACTACTACTAGCGTAGACGTAGCTAGCGATACTGAAGCAGCTAATGCAGCTGACGAAGTTGTAGTTGTTGAAGAACCAGCTCAGTAATTTTCTTTGCTTATGCAATAGAAATATACTGTAGTTCAAAAAAAAGAGAGCCTATGCTCTCTTTTTTTATGCGTATTATTTATAAGTTTTAACAGTGGCTTGCTAGATTTAATAGTCATTATTCAATCTAGCAAGCCACCAATCTTTCATTTTAAATTTATAAAAAATATTGGAACATCAAATCTAATGAATATTAGGATTTGTCTTATAAATAAAAAAGCAAGCATTACTGATCAAATAGACGTTCATCAACCTTCTGACGGAATTTTTGCCCAGTTTTAAACGTGACTACACGGCGTGCTGAAACAGCAACAGGCTCTCCTGTCTTAGGGTTACGACCTGGACGGCTATTTTTATCTTTAAGCTCGAAGTTGCCAAAGCCTGAAAGCTTGACCTCTTTGCCATCAATCAAACTCTCTGACAGTTCATCAAAAAAATTCTCGACCAAGCAACGACCCTCTTGCCTTGTTAGGTTAAGATGACTCATCAAATGCTCAATCATGTCAGATTTGGTTAAGGTGCTCACAGTACGACTCCTATGCTATGTCGAGATATCGGGTATCATGGTTTAGCGGTATGACTGCTATATAAGAATAAGCGATTTATTGATTACGGCCATTAAATGACCGTATTTTTGAATCAAGTTTAGGCATTATAAAGTATTTTTACTCAATTTTTAACAAATCTTGAAATAAAACTCTTTATTAATAACCACTTAGCTAAATATAGTTAGCTATCGCGTAGCTGGGCGCCATGTTGGGCAATCAATATCTGAATCACTTTGTCAGTTGCAGTTTTTATCACTTCGTCAGATAAGGTTTGCGTGTTGTCCTGCCATATTAGCGCAAAAGCTAGCGAACGTTGACCAGTCGGTACATTATCGCCTTGATAGACATCAAACAACCATAAGTCAGTCAGTAGAGCACCTGCTGTATTGCGTATCGTTGACTCTAATGTCTGTAAGCTGATATCACTATCCACCAAGATTGCAATATCGCGGCGTACTTGTGGGAACTTACTTGGAGTGGTAATTGCGTTCTGTTCGCGAGCAAGCGTCAGCAACGGTGCCAGTGATAATTGAGCGACCCAAGTAGCAGGTAGATCTAATTGCTTAGCCGTATTAGGATGCAATTGTCCCAGCCAGCCGACATACTGATCATCGATATATAATTTCGCGCTTTGTCCAGGATGCAAAAAGCTCAAACTACTACGCTCATAGCGGATACGCGCACTATCAATCTGCGCAGGTATTAATTGCTCAATATCATACTTAAGATCATAAAAATCTAGCGCACGATTCTGATAAGCTTGCTCATTCAAAATATTGCCGACTGCTACCAAAGCAATACTTGGTGTCTGTACCAAATCACTAATACTGTGACCAACAAAGCTAAGGCCAGTCTCAAAGAAACGTACGCGTGGCTGCTGACGATTTAAGTTATATTGCACACAAGGCAATAAGCTTGATAGCAAAGTACGGCGCATCACCGCCAAGTCACTAGAGATAGGATTGGCCAGTGCCAACACTTCTCCTAGCGCTTCATCATCGAGCAAAGCTTCTATTTTTGCATCACTGAAGCTAAAGCTAATCGCTTCCATATAGCCGTTATCGACCAATGCCAGCTTCATCTCGTGAGTCAAGTCCGCCGTATCATCATAATCCATGCTGACTTGCAAGTGTGGCAAGACGCTTGGAATATTGTCATAGCCGTAAATACGCGCAATTTCTTCAATTAAATCTTCTTTAATACTCATATCAAAGCGATAAGATGGCGGCGTACAAATAAGGCTATCCACTTGCTGCGCTACTTCGAACCCTAGCTGGGTCAAAATACGCACCATTACCGCTGGCTCAATCTCAATACCGATGACATCACGGACTTTAGCGATTGGCAAGGTGATTGGCGCACGCGATGGTAGATGATCGCTACTTTCCGCTTTTACTATTTGCCCAGCTTGACCACCAGTAATACTAGTCACTAAATCACAAGCACGTGCCAAAGCTAGCTCTGGTAACTCAAAGTCTACCCCGCGCTCAAAACGTTGTGAGGCATCAGTATGCAAGCCAAAACGGCGTGCGCGCGCAGCAATCGCCAATGGGCTAAAGAAGGCACTTTCTAAAACAATGTTAGTTGTACTATCGGTGACACTGCTACGCTGACCGCCCATAATACCGGCAAGTGCAAGTGCACCTTCATCATCAGCAATGATCAATTCATCACCCGTTAAGGTAATGGTTTGCTCACTCAGTAGGGTAATCGTCTCGGCAGGCTGTGCCAAACGTACAACAATATCCCCAACAATGGTATCGGCATCAAAAGCATGTAGCGGTTGACCTAATTCCATCAATACGTAATTGGTTACGTCAACCAAAAAGTTGTGTGAACGTAGTCCTGAATGGACTAGCGCATCTTGCATCCATTTTGGAGTGTTGATGCTACGATCAATATTACTGATTGACTGTAGTAAATAGCGTGGGCAAGCCTCAACTGCGCTCACTGTTACCGCAGGAGTTGCACCGTTCTCAGTAACTGCTACGTTGTTAGTAATCCCTGGCTGCTGCATCGGCAAATCGTTAATGACCGATATCTCGCGCGCAATACCACGTACACTAAAGCAATCACCACGGTTTGGGGTGATTGAGATATCTAGTATCTGGTTATCTAAGCCTAAGTATTCGCGGATATCTGTGCCAATTGGCGCATCAGCTGGCAGCTCAAGCAGACCATCAATATCGTCAACCAAATCAATTTCAGACGCACCGCAAAGCATACCGTTAGAGTCGACACCGCGTAGGTTGCCGTTTTTTATTTTAAAACCCGCGCTATCATTGCTCGGCAACACTGCACCAACGGTAGCAACGGGCGCTTTCATACCGACAGTCACATTGGGTGCACCGCAAACGATTTGTAACGGTTCAGCTGCACCAATATTCACCTGCGTGACACGTAATTTATCAGCATCTGGATGCTGCTCAACGCTTATTACTTCACCGATCACCACACCACTAAAGGCACGAGCAACTGCAAAGCGATCGTCAATCTCTAGCCCCGCCATGGTTAATTGTTCGGCCAATTGCTCACTGGTATTGTTGGGGTTTACCCATTGACGTAGCCACTGTTCGCTAATTTTCATAAATATCTCGGATCAGAATTTTATAATAAAGATTTTGAATTAAAGGTTGGACTATTAACCTGTCATATTAACAAGGAGCACTTTTTATATAAACAAGGAGCACTCTAGCCAAACTGTTTTAAGAAGCGTACGTCATTTTGGAAAAATAAACGCAAGTCATCAATACCGTAATACAGCATCGCAAAGCGCTCAATACCCATCCCAAAAGCAAAGCCAGTGTATTTTTCGGCATCAATACCGCAGTTGGTCAGCACTTGTGGATGTACCATACCGCAGCCCATAACCTCAAGCCATTTGCCATTATCATCTAAGATATCTACTTCAGCAGAAGGCTCGGTGAATGGGAAAAATGAGGGGCGGAAACGGACGGTCAGCTCTTTGGCAAAGAACGCTTCTAAGAACTCACTAATTAAGCCTTTTAACTCTGCGAAGGTACTCGACTCAGTAACCATAAGCCCTTCTAACTGATGGAACATCGGAGAATGGGTTTGATCCGAGTCATTGCGATACACCCGACCTGGGCAAATAATACGAATCGGTGGTTCATTCTTTTCCATCGTGCGAATTTGCACTGGACTAGTATGTGTACGCAATAAATAATGTGCGTCAAAATAGAATGTATCGTGCATCGCACGTGCAGGGTGATGCGAGGGAATATTTAGTGCTTCAAAGTTATAGTAATCGCTCTCAACTTCAGGACCAGTGGCGACATTAAAACCTGCTTGCACAAAATATTGCTGCATACGCTGGGTAATCATCGTTACCGGATGCAAATGACCTTTCTGACCACCGCGCGCAGGCAAAGTAATATCAATATTTTCGGCTTCAAGCTTGGCATTTAATGCCGCCGTTTCTAACTGTTGCTGCTGGTCAGTCAGTGCTTGCTGAATGCGACTACGTACTTGATGCAACCAGCCACCATACGTTTTTTTGTCATCGCTACTGAGCTTACCCATCTGCTTTGACCAGCCAGTTAAAGGGCTTTTTTTACCAGTCAGTTGTACACGTAAGTCTTGTAGCGCACGCGCATCGGTTACTTGCAAGATTAAAGCTTCAGCGGAACTGGCAAATTCATTTAGTTGAGATTCATTGAGCTCGTTGAGCTCCAAGGACAAAGTCGGTAGCGCCGACAAATCGGCAGTGGCAGCAGGGGTAGTCATAAGACGCATTATTCCTGATTTAAACGGACTATTAATTATAGTGATTGGTAATTGTAGGGGTTCGACCAAATATTGCAAACCATTTACCCAGTTGTTGTTATTTAAATACTTTCAAATAACAGAAAATAAAGGCTAGTTATATTAATGGCTTGAATATTTAGACGGTTAGAGATGCAGTTTTACAAAACAGATAGGTAGCTCAAACATTATTAAAATAAACCGTAAAATAATCTAATATAAAAAAAGCCACCGACTAGCGGTAGCTTTTATTAATATTGTACTATTAATCAATATTATTCCTATCCTTTTACATACTCACTTAAATAAGTTGAATACCTAAAGGACGGTCAATATTTAGGCCAATTCCGCTTTAGCTTTTTCGACCAATGCTGTGAAAGTCGCTGCATCATGCATAGCGATGTCAGCAAGTACACGACGATCGATTGCGATGTTAGCTTTTTTCATACCATTGATAAAGCGGCTATAGCTTAAGCCGTTTAAGCGTGCACCAGCATTGATACGTGCAATCCAAAGACGACGGAAAGTACGTTTTTTGTTGCGACGGTCACGATAAGCATATTGACCAGCTTTGGTCACTGCTTGTACCGCTACGCGGTAAACACGTGAACGGGCACCGTAGTAGCCTTTTGCGCGCTTTAAGATTTTTTTGTGACGGCGATTTGCCTGTACACCACGTTTTACACGGGCCATAAATTACTCCAAGATTTCTTTAATCACTGTTAAACGAATCACGATGTCATTGAATGATAGACATCGCTATCAGATTGCAACGTCAAATATTTTAAACAAAATATAGATGACAATAGGCTATTAGATGTATGGGCACATACGACGAACTGCTGCTTCGTCAGACTTGTCCACCATCTTAAGACCGCGCAACTGGCGAATACGCTTAGCTGATTTCTTGGTCAAAATATGGCTTTTGAATGCTTGCTTACGCTTAAAGCCATTCGCTGTTTTTTTGAAGCGTTTAGCTGCACCGCTTCTGGTTTTCATCTTAACTTTCATGATGATGTGCCTCTTTTTCTGTGTTAGAACCTGGTCGTCAAATAGTTAATACTGATTAGTAGCGTTAAAAACAACCACTAAACCTCTATCTGCCTCGAGGTGGGAGGCGCTATTTTAGCAGAAGCACGAGGATTTTGCCAAGTAAAGTTTTAGATGAGACTATTTAGGCTTTTATAAAAATATATCTTGGATAGATTGACTAGCCCCTACCATTACTCACTTTATATGACAGCTTACTTGTTATTTTTTTAAAAATCGCTATTAAAAGCTATGATATTGATAATAGTAGATACTTTATATAAAAATAAAAACAGTCAGTGAAGTAATACTACCGCTTATTCCTAAATTGATTGAATGTCAGACTAAGCTATGTTTTATTGATAACAATGGCGTCTGAGACGTTCTGATAATTCATATAGGAGATGACGTTGACAGACCAAGAGTTAGAATTCAATGATGATGTTTTTGTCTTTGAGACAGTTATGCGTGTACGCAATACAGAGATTGATGTCGGCCAGCATTTGACGTTAGAATCTCTTATTACACTATTGGCTGAAGCACGGGCGCGTTTTTTATACTCTAAAGGTATAAAAGAGATCAATTCAGATTATCAAGGATTGATTATTAGTGATTTACAACTGAAGGTTGTTAGTCGCGTTCGCGCTCGTGAAGAGCTATTATTTGAATTGGGCGTAGAGCAGATATCTGATAAGAGTGGCGATATGGCTATTAAAGTGACGCGTATGTATGATGGCTCACTAGTAGCAAAAGCGCGTAAACGCTTTATTCAATATGACTATCGATCGAATAAAGCTATATCGTTTCATAATGATATCAAAGAGGCCTTGGAGCAGAAGCTATTTTAGCCATTATTGATCAATAGTGTTAGCTTCTTAGGCCTCATCTCTGCTACTTCTCTGCAACCTAACCTTTATAAGAAGACAGATTATGACCATACCTGCTTGGCTGACTACTGTAAGCTTTAACACCGATGGACTCATCCCTGCGATTGCACAAGATCATGAGACAGGACGCATTTTAATGATGGCATGGATGAATGCTGAGTCTCTACAACTAACCGCACAAACGCAAACAGCGGTCTATTTTTCACGCTCACGCAATCAGCTCTGGCATAAAGGCGAGACCTCAGGTCATACTCAACAGGTGCACGATATTCATCTAGACTGTGATGCAGATGTGCTCGTGCTAAGTGTTACTCAGGTTGGCGGTATAGCCTGTCATACAGGGCGCGAATCTTGTTTTTATCAACGTTTAGATGTATCAGGCTCAGAGCCAGTCTGGCAAACAGTTGATGCAATACTAAAAGATCCGGCTGACATTTATAAATCCGATAACAGAGATTTAGATTCTAGTTTACATAACAGTACGGACGAAAATAATGTAAATAGTTCTATTCGTCAAAAAGATCTTATTAACAGCAATAATCAAGCAAACAAAGATGTTAATACGACTATATTGCCACAGCTTGACCGTGTGTTGGCTGAGCGTAAACAGGCAGCAGCAGACAGCTCTTATGTGGCCAGTTTATATGCTCATGGTCTTAATAAAATTTTAGAAAAAGTAGGTGAAGAAGCTACCGAAAGTATCATTGCCGCCAAAGACTTTGCTAGCTGTAATGAGCTTACAGACAAGGCGCAGTACGATGCTGCACGTCATGAATTAATTTATGAGGTAGCGGATGTCTGGTTTCATACTTTAGTAGGATTAGCATGGTTCGATATAGAGTCCGATGCGGTACTAAATGAGTTAGGACGACGTTTTGGGCTATCAGGTATTGATGAAAAAGCCGCAAGACAGCCGTAGATGAAATAAGCTTGTGTAATTATTGTTGTTTTCAACTTTTTGTCATCTGTGCGCGTTATAATGTAGCCTTAATGACTTAAATCTTACGTGTCCGAAATATTTTATCGTTCGGCTAGTAAGTTTCAAGTGATACCATATATATTGGTTTTATAAAGACATAAGGATACCGTTATGGGCAGTTTTTCCATTACCCATTGGCTGATTTTACTGGTTGTGGTGGTTGTCGTATTTGGCACCTCCAAACTCAGAAACGCTGGCAAAGATTTGGGCGGCGCAGTAAAAGGTTTTAAAGAAGCCGTTAAAGATGAAGAGACGGAACATGCGCGTAAGCGTCGCGTTCTTGATCATGATGCTAGTGTGTCTAAATCAGATACCCAATTGAATAATACTTCGGCAAATTCACAGACCGGTACTAAGGTTGATGATATAGAAATCAATCCTACTACTTCTAATGATAAGCATAAGGTATGATACGCGTCGTCTATAAATTACTTATAAACAGCGTCGTTGAATAGAATGTTGACGAATATATTTGACAGTTATGTTTGATATCGGATTTTCTGAATTACTCTTGTTTGGCGTCATTGCCTTAATTGTATTAGGTCCAGAAAAGCTGCCTCAGGCTGCACGGACTGCTGGGCAATGGTATGCCAAATTGCGTCGTACAGTCTCAACGCTGCAATCTGAAATAGAGGCTGAGCTTGACTTGGCTGAAACTCGCAAACAGATGCAAGACGAGCTTGCTAAAATCCGCCAAACTGAAGCCGATATGAAGCGCGAAATGGCAGAATTGCGCGGTAGTATGCAAGAGTTTGAATATTCGCAACATCAAAGTATGGATGCTATCAACAAGCCAAAGAACTCTAATTCAGATCATTATCAGAGCCAGGACGCTCAGAAACAAGACACGATTGATAAGTTGGAGGCAGAAGCTTCTATAACATCAAGTACGCCAACAGAATTTGCTTATGATTATAATTATGAGCAGGATGAAGAGTTAAGAGACTTATCTAATATTTATGACGATGAAGATTTTGATGATTCAAATTTTGATGATCCCAAAAAATACGCCTCAGACCCTTTAGCTACTTCTAACAATATTCCGCATCGTTTTATCACTAGACCATGGGAAAATATGTGGTTCCGTCTTAGTGCTTATGATAAAGCGCGCCGCCTACCTGCACCTCCATATCTGCCTAATTATAAAGCAGACACTCTATTGAATGATGGTTTTTCACATTCTAACTTTTCGCATCATGGCTTAGATGAAAAGATGGAGCCTATCGACGAAGAGCTGGAATCTATCCAAGCTGAACTCGAGCTATCAGAAAGCTATTCATCGGATAATACCTCTGATGATGATGTAGACCAAAATAAATTGACTATGCCCTCCTCGTTAATCAAACAGGAGACGCCTAAATGAGCTTATTTAAACGGCAAAAAAGTCGGCAAGAAAAAATAGCGGAGACTGAAGATAGCGCGCAGGAGCAAGCAGATGTCGCACCTGATAGCAGTTCTGATGACATGTTAAGTAAGCTAATCGATATGCCCATTACTGAGCACTTGATAGAGCTGCGTACCCATTTAATCAAAATCTGCGTAGCAATATTAATAATATTTTTAGCATTGGTAGGGTTCTCACGCGAGCTATATAACTTTTTATCAGATCCATTGGTCGCGCAACTACCCGCTAATTCGACCATGATTGCGACAGATATTACCTCTAACTTTATGGCCCCGATACGTCTGACTGTATTTGTGGCCACATTCGTAGCCATGCCCTATATTCTTTATCAAATTTGGTCATTTGTAGCGCCAGGTTTATATAAGAAAGAGAAAAAAATTGCCATACCTGTCCTGTCATCCTCTATCTTTTTATTTTATACCGGCGTAGCTTTTTCTTACTTTATCGTGCTCAAAGGGGTTTTGAAGTTCTTTATTATGTTCGCCCCGCAAAACGTACTGCCGATGACTGATATCGACAGTTATTTGAGTTTCGCTTTAAAGCTGTTCATGGTATTTGGATTGACGTTTGAGATTCCTGTTGTCACCTTACTATTGATATTGGTTGGCATCGTCTCCATTCAGGGTTTAGAAGATAAGCGACGCTATATTATCGTTGGCTGTTTTGCAGTTGCAGCGGTAGTAACACCACCTGATGGTGTGTCCATGCTGATGCTGGCGATTCCTATGTGGTTATTGTTCGAGTTGGGTTTATTATTAGCAAAAATATTAATTAAAGAAGATAAAAATGCAGCTTTATCATCTGACGATGACTAGTTTGTTGGTATTACTTTAACTATATCTATTGTAAATAACATGAAAATAATAAAAGATTATAAGTAGCAAGCTGCACAAATCTGATATTGTATTTAAGTCAGAATGAACTGACGATACATCAATTATCTACCCGCCTTTCATACATATCTCCATTCATTTGTTATCATAATTGAATTGCCAGCCAGCCATTGTTGATCCAGTGGCTTTTTTTACCCCAGTTGTTTTTAATCACTTTTTGTACTTTAGGTAGCTTTTTTATGTCCGCATCTATGCCAGCTTATATGAGCGATCCCACTGATGAACAGCTGAGCGCGCTTAATATGGCGATGGATCACAAGTCATTTAAAGTAGTCGCCTATGCAGGTGCCGGTAAAACAACGACGCTAAAACTTATTGGTGAGCGTCTGCGTGGACGTGGCTTGTATTTAGCATTCAATAAAACCATTGCCAACGATGCGCGGCAAAAGTTCCCACCGCATGTAGAGTGTCGTACCTTTCATTCGCTCGCTTATCGGCACGTTGCTCGTGATATTACAGCTAAGTTATCGTTACCACGCTTTTCACCTAAGCGCCTTGGTGATGATCTAGGCTTGCAACCCGTACAAGTGCGCAGGCAAATGGATGGGATTAATAAATACATTACCCTCACGCCTGCCAGATTGGCGCGATTCGTTAGTGACGCAGTTAGCAATTTCTGTAGTACTCATGCCAGCTACCCTGCACCAAGACATATTTTGTTTCCAAGCTGGCTCGATGAATCCGACGCAGAGCAGCTGCGCGAAATGCTCTACCCTGCCGTTGAACAGCGCTGGTTGCAGTCTATTGATGCACGCCATCCGGCAGGTATCGGTCATGATATTTATCTAAAGTTATGGGCATTGTCTAAACCTAGCATTCCTGCGGACTTTATTCTATTTGATGAAGCGCAAGATGCCGACCCCTTAATGATGGGAATCTTGACTCAGCAGCCAAGGCAGGTCATCTATGTGGGTGATGCTCATCAGCAAATTTATGAGTGGCGCGGCGCCGTCAATGCGATGAAAAAGCTACCGTTGCCGCAAACTTTATTGACCCAATCCTTTCGCTTTGGTGAACCGATTGCAGAAGTTGCTAATACCCTGCTAAAAGCATTGCAAGAAGACGTCCCGCTTAAAGGAAATCCTCACAAGCAGTCCTCTACTGAAAAGGGTATGGTGCACAGTAAGAAAGACGCTATCCTTTGCCGCACTAATGCTGCTGCTATGGCGCAGCTACTAACTGGGCTTAAACTCGGTCACCGCGTGGCGCTACAAGCTGATACTGATCGCATGCTCAAGTTCTGCCAAGCAGCCGAAAACTTAAAAAATGGTAAATCGGCGTATGGCGTACCCGAACTGGCATACTTCTATAACTGGAGTGATGTGCAAGAGTATTCTGAAACCAATGAAGGTAGTGATCTAAAAACGCTGGTTAAACTGGTCGATGACCATGGGACCAATGTACTCAGCCAAGCGGTGAATAGCCTGACCAGTATCGAAAATGCCGATTACGTCATCTCAACCGCTCACAAAGCGAAAGGGCTTGAATGGTCGCGCGTCCAGCTCGATGATGACTTTTATTATGATGTCACCACTAATGGCATAAAAATTAATCCTGAAGAATTGCGCTTATTGTATGTCGCTTGTACACGTGCTCAGGCCAATTTGGATATTCACAACATTCAAGACTTAATATCAGGATTACAAACGGGTAAAAAAGTGATTTATGGGACTTAATTGGCCTTACTAGATTTTAATATTTTTGCTCGACTTACTTCTAATAATGATTAATTGCCAATGAATAATGACAATAAACAGACTAATTTGTTAAATCAACACAACCATATGCAGCAACTGTTTGAACATCCGGTGCGCGTTCTGGCTCCAATGGAAGGCTTGAGCGATCCGCTAATGCGCCAAATTTTGACCCAAATTGCAGCAGACTTAGGCCGTCCTTATGATTGGTCAGTCAGCGAGTTTATTCGTGTTACCCAGCATGTCTTGCCAGCTCATGTGTTTTATAAATATGTGCCAGAACTTCATCATGATGCCAAGACCGAATCTGGCACACCTATTCACGTCCAGCTACTGGGTAGTGAAGCGCAGTTGATGGCCGAATGCGCAGCTTTTGCCTGTGAGCTTGGTGCGCCTGCTATCGATATCAATTTTGGTTGCCCTGCGAAGACTGTTAATAATCATCGAGGCGGCTCTGTGCTGTTGGATGAGCCAGAAGTCATGTATGAGATTATCAGTGCTGTGCGCAAAGCCGTGCCGGCTCATATTCCAGTATCTGCTAAAATTCGTTTGGGTTATACCGACACCAGTAAGATGGATGATATTAGGGGTGCTATCGCTGACAGCGGTGCAGATTGGTTAACTATTCATGCCCGTACCAAGACTCAAGGCTATAAGCCGCCTGCCTATTGGGATAAAATCGAAGCATTTAATAAGCTCAAGATTCCAGTGATTGCCAACGGTGAAATATGGACCGCTGAGCAAGCACAGTCTTGTATGCAGCAAGCGGGCACTTCACATCTCATGTTAGGGCGCGGCGCAGTCACACGTCCAGATTTGATTGCGCGTGTAGATGGATCTAAGAGTATCAATGATTTGGTAGACAGCTCTATGACAGATACTAAGACTTTGACTTGGCAGGCATTGATACCCCATCAAATTAAATTTTTAGAAGGGCAAGCCAAAAATGACATCGTATTAGTCGGTCGTTATAAGCAATGGCTTGGCATGCTCACTAAAGGCTACAGCGAAGCGCAAGTATTATGGGAAAGCATTAAAAGAGAAAAAAATAAAGCGACTATTATTACTGCCCTACAGACTAGTGCACAGCCATAAATAGCCACTTTTACTTTAAATAATTTTAAAGCTTCTTAAAACTGTAAAGTTGCTTAGATAGCTGCAAAACTAACAGCTACAAAACTAAGCACTAATCCGAATCGCCAAATAAAACAGCATCAAACAGCACACAATTGATAATACCCAAAGCACTGAACGAAACATCGATAAGTTGACAATGTAGGCCAACCCATAGCCAATACGAATCAGCACGTATAACCATGCCAGTGTATTGATAATCGATTGTGGGACAAAGAACAACATCGCAACTAATACCGCTGCCAAAAATACTGGCAAGGTTTCATAGCTATTTTGCTGGGCTGCATTAGCGCGTGCTGCTGCCCCTGTCGTACGTTGTAAAAAATCACGCGGATGTGCATTGTCAGCCAATCTAAAACCACCAATGGCTTTCGCTGTTAACGCCATGGCTAACGGTAGCAAACTTGCAACCACCATCGCCCAAATTGCGGCTGCAACGGTATCAGGAATTAATCCAAATAGTGCACTCATAATTATCTCTACCTTTACCCTGCAATGACTTCAAAATCATGAGTAACATTTATCCCGCCTTGTACCAACATGCGACTGGCTGAGCAGTATTTTTCTGCTGATAAATGAATAGCCTTTTCAACTTGTTTATCTTTGATGTCTTGCCCTGTCACTATGAAATGCATATGAATATCAGTATATACGGCTGGTACAGTCTCGGCGCGTTGTGCTGTCAACTCACAGCGCACGTCCGTCACTTCCTGACGCGACTTTTGCAAAATTGCTACAACGTCATAACTGGCACAACCACCAAGCCCCAACAATATCAACTCCATCGGGCTGGCACCTTTTTCTTTATCGGCATCAATCTGTACGTTATGCCCTGATGGTGACACGCCCATAAAGGCTTTGTTTTCTTGCCACGTAACGCTCGCTTTTGACTCTGACATTGTTCATTGTCCTTTTATAAGTTTTGATTGAATCAATTAACTATTTTTATAGTGAGTAATATTAACAATACTTGGTTAGTGTAGCATAGGCCAAAACAAGGTTTTATAGACTATCTGTCACTCACATCAAACGCTTCTAGATAATAACTGATATGACAAAATAGCTAGGCTTCGTTGCTTCCCTATTTATCATTTTGATCTTTTCAGTTTGCTTCCAAAACAGCCTTTCTAAGTCGCTGATTTTAAACATCTAAATTCGTGAAACATTTTATAGCAAAATACTGTTACACATTTAGGCTGTTTCTTGGTTTAATGATGGTAATGAAGCTTATTTTATTAGTGTGAATATACCATTCACCCAATAATAATTATGATTGTCGTATTTTTATGCTATTCAGATAAGCTATTTTTAAACAATTTTAAGGGTTTGTTTATGATAGATGCAGACGGCTTTCGCGCCAATGTCGGCATCATCTTGGCAAATACACAGGGGCAAGTTCTGTGGGCGAAACGTATTGGTCACAACGCTTGGCAGTTCCCGCAAGGCGGTATCGACCGCGGGGAGACGCCGATGGATGCAATGTATCGGGAGCTCTGGGAAGAGGTCGGATTATATCCTCGTCACGTAGATTTATTGGCAGTTACGCAAGATTGGTTGCGTTACCGTTTGCCAAAACGCTACGTGCGCCATGGACAATATCCACTGTGTATTGGGCAAAAACAAAAATGGTTTTTGCTGCGCTTAGATGAGCCGAACGCGCAACATATTCGCTTTGATGCGGGTAAACCTGAATTTGATCACTGGCAATGGGTAAGCTATTGGTATCCACTTGGGCAGGTGATTCACTTTAAACGCGGGGTATATCGTCGTGCTTTGCAAGAGTTAGCACGCGAGTTACCCCTCAGACAAGAGCTAATTATTCCTGAACAAGATAACCATTTGTTGATGGAATAAATAAACAGCTTAATGCAAAACGCATTACGGATGCTTATATTAATATCTAGAAAATTTAGATACTAATATAAGCATTTTTTATTGCGTATTTGAATGATAATTAAATTCACAACTTATAATCTCAGCAGTAACTTTTGCATCTTTAATATCATTACGTAGCGTTAAAATACTTTGGGTGCGAGTGCCATAATTTGGTATTACTCCATCCTCAGGACCTGTCAGATCTACAGGCTCAATATAGACAGATGATAGTCTTTGTTCAATCTCAACAGCAATACCAGTATCGGGTAGTTTGTCCGCTGGCGCTGGAATGTTGTCTGACAACACAGTGAAGGCAGCGTCTCGCCAGTACTCAAGCGAGTTATTTTCTGCAATTAGCGGCAGTACTTCTTGACGGAGCCGACCACGCAAACGGTCAGTCTTAAACCAGCTGTCTTCTGGCTGACCGTTAGAGAGGACATGCAATCCTGCATACAATGGGGTTGGTGCATGACCGCGATTATTGACAATGACAGCCTGCGTGGTATCACCAATAATAAGGTTAAAGCCCGCGTAGTCTTGCAAGCTGATTTGCCGTGCAAAATCCATTGGACTTATATTACTGGTCAAAAAATCAGTGACGAGTGCGCCACGTGAGCGTTCATCCAAACTCGCCTGCACACCATCGCGAAAGTTCAGTACGGCGGCCCAGCGTCCGTTTTGCTCATAAAAATCGGTATGCTGCTCTTGATGAATACCCAACCAAGTGCCACCACTTTGGCTATCGCGTCCAGCATAGATAGGTTTATCAGACCACTGATGCAGCTCTTCGGTTGGACGCTGCAAAAACTCATCGCGATTAGACAATAGTACTAGTGGCAATTCATCAAATAGCTGCCAAGCAATGGCGACGATGCACATAGAATTCCTTTATGTTTTAAGGTTTACAGTTGTCACGCGACTATCATTTAGCGCGATTGTTATTTTACATTTTTTTGATAACTAATTGGTGTTTAGCTTCTTATCGGCAGGGTAGCTAATTTGATAAGTAGACTGTACCACTTGTGATTGCTTACTCGGCAAATCAAACTCCCAAGCGACTATGCCTTTACTGTCATTCCAATCCTGCTTAGTAACAGGTGGAGTATGGGTTGCTATAACTTTAATACTGTCATCACGGCTGACAGGCTGAGCGCTTAAAACTTGCAAGCGCATGCCACGGTTGTGCTGATTGGTAAACTGATAAGCTTGTTTGGTCGTCAAAGTTTGCAAACGATTAAATACTCCTTTATCACCTTGTTTGTCTTCATCGGTCAACTGCTTCACTAGCATATTAGGATCAACCCCAAAACCAATGCCCTGTTCTTTTAGCGATTGATAGCTATAACGCGACTGTCCAACATAGTTATCATCGCGATATAACTGTAGTGAACCATCAACCCAAGCTGGAGTCAAAAACGGCGCTGATGCATACCAATAAGCCGTTTGCTCGACGCTTGGTGTACTGCGTAGCCAAAGCTTACTATTACCAGATTGCTCATCAATCACCGTCCGTACCCGTCTACCGTCACTTGGAATGCTGATGCGCTGCGGCAAACGATATTCGGTAATGCCGTTTTTATTTTGGCTATTAACAGTAAAGCTCGGCAGCGGTGCCGTATTTGTGGCAGACTCGCCGCCACTATAGCTATCTCTTGCAGAGACTACCACTGGAGTAGCCTCCATAGCAGCTGGCGTATATCTAACCAATTCATTTTGACGCTCTTCATATAAAGATAAGAGCGGTACTCTTGGCAGCTGACTAGTGGTGTTTTGATTGGGATTAATGGTACTCAAAGTAACAGGTACGTTGGTCCAATTCTCTCCCGTTTGTTGGGCGATGACGGCGGAGGCCGTGATACTAAGCTGCTTACTCTCAGTATTTAAGCGTGCTTGATAAGTTGGCTCCCAACCTGCGCCGCGTACTTGGTAATGCAACTTTACTGAGCTTGGCATGCGGCTGGCGGTACGCACACTTACTTGCGTCACACTATTACTTGTTGAGGTTAAGCTACCTGCCATCAGCTGATTAAGTATATCTTGCGCGCGAGCTTGGCGCTGCTGAATATCCAAAATTCTTTTATTAATGCTTGCCGCTTGCGTTTCTAAATCACGCGCATTGTTCGCCAATGTACCATCCGTACTTATTTGCGTGACTTTGGTCAGATTTTGCAAGTACGCTTTGGCTAAGCGTGCCGCTTCTAACTCAGCGTTGATATCGGCTAAGGTAGCCTGTTGCGCCTGCACTTTTGCATCACCTTGGTACTGACATTGTGCTGCTTGCTCACCGCTTAAAGCTTCAATACTGACTTCACCGACATTTACATTGCCAAGTGCCTGCACGCTGACACTATCTTGATCAATAGACGGTGATAAACACGAAAATATCAGCGTCTGCTCACCCGTGCCACTGATTGGCAACGTACGAGTTACGCTTGCTAAACCTTGATAAATGGTAACTTGTTCAACACTACTCATGATAGCTTGAGCAGGAGAGACACTTAAAGCTACTAGGCTAACTAAACTTAGCGGTGTCATGAGCTGTTTTAATACCAACTTGCTCGGTTTTTTTGAATAATTTTGATCACTCGAAACTGGTGCTGTTAAAAAGTAAGCGCGCATAATAATTCCTTAAAAATAATATTAATCCATTAACATCGCTGGTTAGCGCAAGCTTACGTGATCTGACGCTATGTAAAAATGACTTATTAATCTGCTTATTATTGTTCTTAAAAAGTGCTCTTGTTCGATTATTTTATGCAGTGTTTATTGTGAGCCTTATTCTAAACCCAGTTTTATATCTTAACGGTTTTCTGTCTTCCTTTCTAGATGTTACCAGCGGCAGATAAGTTGTTACGATGAAACTAGGATGACGGTAATTTGGTATGCCTAAGTAGCTATTTTTGCTATTATGACCCTCATTCTATTATCAATAATTATGATGCCCTTATGAAGATTCATCCTCAGTATGATCCCGTGGCGCTGTCCTTGGGTCCAGTAGAAGTGCACTGGTATGGCCTAATGTATTTATTAGCATTTGCCGCGGCTTATGGTCTAGCTTGGTATCGCAGTACCAAACGTGACACTTGGTCAACCGATATGGTTTCTGACTTGGTATTTTACGGCGCGCTTGGTGTCATATTAGGTGGCCGTGTCGGTTATGTATTGTTCTATCAATTTGGCGAGCTGTTGCAAAACCCAGCGTATCTTCTCAAAGTTTGGGAAGGTGGTATGTCATTCCACGGCGGCTTCATTGGCGTAATGCTCGGCATGTGGTTCTTTGCACGCAAATATAAAAAGAGCGCTTTTGAAGTATTCGACTTCGTGGTCCCTTGTGTCCCAACTGGCTTACTGTTTGGTCGCATCGGTAACTACATCAATGGTGAGCTATGGGGACGTGTCTCTGACGGCGGTTATAACTGGTTGACTTATTTCCCGCAAGCTGCCGCCTTTGATATGCAGCAACTACAGGACAATCCACAGTTACAAGAGCTGATGACTGAAGTTAATGGGCAATACTTATTACCGCGTCATCCGTCGCAGTTATACGAAGCTTTTGCAGAAGGACTGTTATTGTTTATATTCTTATGGTGGTATTCATCGAAGCCACGTCCGCGTATGGCCGCAACCGCTGTATTCTTGTTAGGCTATGGTATCAGTCGCTTTATTATTGAGTTCTTCCGTCAACCAGATGCAGATCAAGGGTTTGTGTTGTTAGGTTGGATGACTAAAGGACAAATATTAAGCGCACCAATGATTATCCTTGGCTTTATCCTACTCATTTATGCTTACAAGCGTGGCATCTATGATTGGGGTAAGCAAGCAGCTTATTAAGCACCATTTTGCATCAAGCACTATGTTAAGAGCTATATTAAAAATACGTTTTGACAGCGTAGAAGAGCAATTTTATGAGCACTAGCAACTCCATTAGTAACAACAAACAGATTAAAAACGAGCAAGCCTACTTGGATTTGCTGCGTCAGGTTATCAGTGAAGGTACTGAGAAAGGCGATCGTACTGGTACGGGTACGCTAAGCCACTTTGGCGCGCAGCTGCGTTTTGACTTAGGGTCAGGATTTCCATTACTGACCACCAAAAAAGTGCATTTCAAATCTATCGTCTATGAGCTATTATGGTTTTTAAGCGGTAGTACCCACGTCGATTACTTGCAAGAGCACGGTGTGCGTATTTGGAATGAATGGGCAACGGCAGAGCAAACGGCGCGCTTCAATCGTCCTGCTGGGGATTTAGGGCCAGTTTACGGTCATCAATGGCGTAACTATGGTGCTACTAAAAACGAAGATGGTCGCTATAATAACGACGGCTTCGATCAAATCACCCAAGTCGTTGAGCAAATAAAGACCAACCCCAATTCCAGACGCTTAATCGTCTCCGGTTGGAACCCAGGTGAAGCAGAGCAAGTCGCTTTGCCACCTTGCCACACGCTGTTCCAGTTCTTTGTCGCGGACAATAAGCTGTCATGCCAGCTTTATCAACGCTCAGCAGATCTATTCCTAGGTGTGCCGTTTAATATCGCTAGCTATGCGCTGTTGACTCATATGGTCGCGCAAGTTTGCGGACTAGAAGTTGGCGAATTTATCTGGACGGGTGGCGATTGTCATATTTATCAAAACCACCGTGAGCAAGTTGAACTGCAACTGACACGTGAGCTTTATACGCTGCCAACATTGACACTTAACCCTAATGTCGATGATATTTTCGCTTTCAAATATGAAGATATTAGCGTTAATGGTTATGAGTCCCATCCTGCTATTAAAGCAAAAGTAGCAGTATAAAAATCTGTTTTTTACTCCATTTTTCTGATGAGAATAATAAGGATATATTATGAGTTATGCCCATACTGAAGTTGCCCAAATCGTTGCTATCAGTAGCAATCGCTGTATCGGCAAAGATAATGAGCTACCGTGGCATATCTCAGCAGATTTGCAGCATTTTAAAAAGATGACGACCAAATCAAATGATGGCGATATTCAAGGTATTGTCATTATGGGTCGTAAGACTTTTGAGTCGATGAACAGCAAGCCATTGCCAAATCGTGTTAGCTTTATCATTACGACGCAGCTAGATTATGCCGAGAAGAAAGGCCTCAAAGGCCGTGATGACGCTTATGTCGTACATAATTTAGATGACGCATTAACGCAAGCAGCCAGTCTCGCACACGGTGCGCATCTTGATACGATTTGCGTGATTGGTGGCGAGCGCGTCTTTAGAGAAGCATTTATGTATACCGATCGTATTGAGCTGACTCATGTAGACACTGAAATTACTGATGGCGATGCCTTTTATCCTGAGCTGCCAAAAGACTTTGAAATGTCAGCAGAATCTGAGCAGATGCACGATGAGAAAAGTGGGTTAGATTTTAGATTTGCGACTTATATGAAAAAAGCTGATGAATAATAACCGTTCATTTACCAAAAAATATTAAAAAATTGGGGCTGCCCTAGATGATTCTAGAGCAGCCCCAATTTTATTTAGCCGATTAAAATTTTTCCTTATCAGGAACCTACTTCAAGTGACTTCAATTGAATGACTTGTGAATCAACCTACTCATGCAGCACTTTATAAACAGTTTTCGCTAATACCGGACCAATCCCTTGCACGCCTGCCAGCTCTTGTTGGGATGCGCCAAGCAACTGCTGCATACCGCCAAAGTGATTGAGCAAGTCACGACGTCGCTTCTCACCCAGCCCCGGTATAACTTCTAGCACCGACGATGAACGGCGCTTATCGCGCTTCTTACGGTGCGCAGTGATAGCAAAACGATGGGCCTCATCGCGAATATGCATCAATAAATGCAACGCCTTGCTATCCATTGGCAAATCAAGCGCCTCATGATCGATAAAGTGCAATACTTCAAGTCCGGCCTTACGACCCTCACCTTTTGCCACGCTGATGAGCAACGTATCATTAAGAATACCTAACTCTGTCAATACTTCTTTAGCGATTCCAAGCTGACCTTTACCGCCATCAATAAGCAATAGATCAGGCAATGGCTGCTTTTTATAACGGCGTGTCAGCACTTGCTTCATCGCTGCGTAGTCATCCCCACCTTGGATATCATGGATAGCATACTGGCGGTAATCGCGTCGGCGTGAGCCACCTTGGTCAAAGACTACGCAGCTACCAATGGTCGCCTCACCCATGGTATGGGAAATATCAAAACACTCGATCCGATCAATGGTTTGGTCAGTAACATCGGCCAGCACGTCTTTGAGTGCGCCAAAGCGCGAATGTAATTCTAAATAATCACCCAGCTTAGTCTTAAGCGCATTGTTGGTATTCAGTTTGGCTAAGTCCATCCATTCTGAACGATGTTCACGTACATTGGTTTTAATGACGACTTTGCTACCGAAATGCGTAGCCAGTGCTTCACTCACCGCAACCTGATCAGGTAGCTCATGGCTCAATATAATCTCTGCTGGTAAGTCATCGGTCACCTGAAAATAAAACGAGGTAATAAAGGCGGATAAATTATCAGCGAGCGGCTCGCTACTATCGACATCAGGGAAGTAATTTTTACCACCAAGTACGCGCCCACCGCGTACGGTCAACACGTTGACACAGGTCATACCTGCCTGACTAGCAATAGCAATCACATCGGCCTCACCCTGCACGGTATAAACCGCTTGCTTTGCCTGTACTTCGCGTAGCATAGACAGCTGGTCACGATAAAAAACTGCTTTTTCAAAGTCTAATTCCTCGGCTGCACCTTCCATTTTTTCAATCAAAGCGCTGTGAATGTCACTAGAGTCGCCTTTTAAAAAGCGAATGGTATTATTTACATCCTCTGCATATTCTTCTGGCGATACCAAGCCCACGCAAGGCGCACGGCAACGCTTAATTTGATACTCCAGACAAGGGCGCTTACGTTGCTTAAAAAAAGTATTGGTACATTGGCGCATCTGAAACATCTTTTGCATCAAAACTAATGTCTCTTTTGCCGCATGAGCAGAGGGGAAAGGCCCAAAAAAACGACCTTTTTGATGATTGCCTTTGCCGCGTCCATAAGCCAGTCTCGGATAAGGTTTATCCGCTGAAATAAACACATAGAGGTAAGATTTATCATCACGCAATAGTACGTTATAAGGCGGACGGTACTCTTTAATTAAGTTTTGCTCAAGCAGTAATGCCTCGGTCTCACTACGGGTAATAATGGTCTCAATGTTATGAATCCGCGCCACCAATGCCCGTGTCTTTGGGTGGTCAATCGTCTTAGCGAAGTAGCTGTTGACGCGGCTTTTAAGCGACTTGGCTTTACCCACATATAAAATATCACCATTTTTACCCAGCATTTTATAGACACCTGGCAAATTTGGCAGACGTTTAATTAGATGCTTAAGACGGGCTTTTTTATCATCGACGGGGCTTGTTTCTGAGACGTTAACCATAGAATTTATTGCTCTCAAGATACTGATATATAGCTGTTTATGGGGCAATAGCGAAAGTTTTGCAAGGTAACTATCAGTGTAACGTCAGACAGAAAAAAAGCCAGCACCTAGCCGACTTTTTCTAATGATTAAAATGTTGTTTGTGTAGCTTATATAGAATAAAACCCTATTAATGACGGAAGTTCGGTAGCAATGCTGGGATACCCGGCAACATACCTACAATAGCCATAACCCCAGTTAATATCACAAAAGTGACAACAGGGATAATCCAGCGGCTCATCTTCGACAGATTAGCACTACGCTCTTTAGACCCAATTAAGCCTAAGTTATCAAGTACAAGTGTAATCGACCAACCAAACGCAGGATTCACCAGTGCCGATGCAAACACTACAATCGCAGCAGATTGCGTGGTTTTACCTTCACGCGTCATCTCCATACCCGCCTCAAGTAGCGGAATAAAAACACCGACAATCAGCGCCACACACATCACGGGTTCCCAGATGGCCAAATCCATCGGGTAGCCCCAGATACCTGCAATGAGACAGAACAACCCCGTTAATACAGCGCCTGCTGGAATAGGACGCTTAGCAATCGCCGCTGGCACAATATAAGTACCCCATGATGACGCAAAGTTTGCACCGCCCAATACTGAGCCTGCCACCTGACGAATGGAGGCACTGGTCATCGTATCGTCAATATCCATCAACACACGCTCAGTGCGTTTTGGATAGCTAATTTTTTGGAAGACTTGATGACCTAAGAAGTCTGGTGACCACATGGCTACGGCTAACACCGCAAATGGTAGCACCACAACGAAGCTCTCAACCGTTGGCAGACCTAGCATCCAACCTGTATCTTCACCCCACCAATACATCGGATTCATATTTGGCAAGCCAGGTGCAGTTTCAAACGCAAACGGCGCACCCATGGCAAAAGCTACGCCACCACCTAATAAGCAGCTAAGCGGTACAGCCAGCCAACGCTTTTGGAAGTTCTCTAACACGGCATAAAGTATAATCGTCAGTAGAATGACTACAAAGGCGATATGTGCCATGCCAATACCTTCTGCCCAAGCAAAGAGGTTTTTGACTTGTGAGATGGTGCCAATAAAGCCCAAATAAAGCAGCAACCCACCGCACACGCCTTTACTGGTCAAGTTTGCCAGCAAACTCCCCCCTTTACTGATTGCCAGCAATAAACCAAAGGCACCAATAAGTAGACCAAAGGCCATTGGATGACCACCAGCGGCAACAACAATAGGAATAAGTGGAATAAGCGGACCATGCGTACCAGCAAGGTTGGCAGTCGGTAGCAGGAAGCCTGAGAATAAGATAACAAAAAACGAGACAATTAACAGCTCATAACGGACGTTTTCTAGAACAAAAGCATCACTTAGACCAAGTGGTCCTGCAAAAGTTGCTGCAATAGCGCCGACCATAACGACTTTACCAATTGTCGCTGCCATTGCTGGAATAGTATCTTCATATTCAAAACGATAATCACGGAACGGTAAATTGGCACGCCAGCGCTTTGGCTGCATAATTTGTAGTTCATGATTTAGATAATCATCACGGCTATCAAAGCTTGAGTTCGGCTGATGCAAATCAGCATAGCTACCTTGCAATTCGTTATCGTAATGGGATGAATTTGACTGCTGCGGATTAGACCCTGAAGCGGGGATCTTGTTACTACTCATCACATCTCCTTATGCTGACTGAGGATTCGATTTTTTATAAATGACGACTTATTTGCCCGAAGTTGTACAAAAAATAAGCTGCCCAACACAAATTGGCAGCCATTGTATGCTATCAAGACAAAGATTGCGAGTTTCGGAGCTAAAACTGTCCTGCATTTATCAATATCTAACTCATAATTAAAACCATGCTGGGAGCATTCTTACGCTAATTAAAAGACTTTTACACATATTGAAAGTCAGTTAAACATTTAATAAAGTATTAATATTATTAAATGTTTAACACTCGTTACGCTTTAAGACTGGTGACGATTTTTATTTTTGATTATGATGGATATCTTTTCGTCAGCCAGTGCTCAATAGAATAGGAATAATAAGTATAGATGCGCCCACACTTGAAGATTGTTACAGATCTCACTAGATATTAATTCACCGCCTACTCTATTAGCATTCCGATTTATATATCAGGCTTGATTATCGAAAGACAGAAGGATAACAGTATGAGCTTCCTACCCAAGAATTTAGAGAACTTAAGACGCAAAACTAAAAAGAATATTATGCCCCTACTAACACCGCATTTACTCAAGCTGCGTATTAATACTTATGCGCCTTATGTCGGTGCTGGTATTAAGGTCGAGCATGTCGATTTGGATCAAGGTTTGTGCGTAGTAAGTATGGGTCTTAACAGTCTGAATAAAAACATCGTTGGTACGCAATTCGGTGGTAGCTTGTATTCAATGGTCGACCCTTTTTATATGCTAATGCTTATGCATCAATTGGGCAGTACTTATGTAGTATGGGATAAAAGCTCGCATATTGAGTTCATTGCACCTGGCAATAGTAAAGTTACCACTCGCATGAAAATTCCCAGTACAGAAATTGCTACTATTCAAGATTTAGCAAAAGATGGTGAACCAGTATTCCGCGAATATAAGACGGATATCGTTGATAGTCAGCAAAAAATTATTGCTACCGTTACTAAAACGATTTACATTCGTTTGCGTAAGCACAGCAAGTCTAAAGACCAAAGCAACCGTATAGATAACGTTGACTTCTAGGTTTAAAACTTAAAGCTATACAAACAAAAACCCCAATCTGGCATCTGCACAGATTGGGGTTTTGTCTTTTTTGGTACGCCTACTTATTTATATGATAAACCTATGAATAAGGGCTTGTATCTACTTTTGCTTAGTTGCATTACCGTACTATAGACGGCACCCCAACGACAGCAAGCTTAAGCGCAATGCTTAAACTTAGATACCAGGTGCAGTTTCAACTGCATCAGGTACGCCTGCATCAGTTTTTTTCTGAGTTGGACGTGCAACCAGCTTTTCGCGGATACGTGCTGATTTACCAGAACGTTCACGTAAGTAGTATAGTTTCGCACGGCGAACAGCACCGCGGCGTTTCACTTCAATGCTATCGATGATTGGTGAATGCAATTGGAATGCACGCTCAACACCAACGCCGCTTGAAATTTTACGTACGGTAAACGCTGAGTTTAGACCACGGTTACGCTTAGCAATTACAACGCCTTCAAAAGCCTGTAAACGCTCACGTTCGCCTTCACGTACTTTTACTTGTACCACAACGGTATCGCCGGGTGCAAAGTTTGGGCGCTCAAGCAATTGAGCGTTTTCGATGACCTGAACCAATGGATGCTTGTTGCTCATGAGAGTTATCTCCTCACATTAGATAATAGAGGCTTAACGCATATCACCTGTTTGTAATAATTAATCGTGCCTATTATTAATAGTTTATATTGATTTATATTAATAACAGACACAACATAAATGGGGTCTGAAAAACGGCCATTATCGTATGGCCTGTTTTATTATTGATCAAGATTCTCAGTATTAACTGTTTTTGAACTATTCTTTTTTGCTAGTGCTTTTAGCCATGCAGCTTGTTGCGCGCTTGGTGTAAACACTTGCCATAAGTCTGGTCGTCGCACTTTGGTACGTTCGACCTGTTGACTAAAGCGCCACTTAGCGATGTTAGCATGGTGGCCAGATAGCAATACCTCAGGTACTGCCATACCGGCAAACTCATGCGGCTTAGTATAGTGTGGACAATCAAGCAAACCATCGACAAACGAGTCTTGTTCAGCTGACTTGTCATCACCCATTGTATCGGGTAGACGACGTATTACACTATCCATTAATACCATCGCTGGTAGCTCGCCACCACTTAGCACATAGTCTCCAATCGACACTTCCATATCAACATACTGCGATAGTAGGCGCTCATCAATGCCTTCGTAACGACCACATAATAAAATCATGCCATCATACTCAGCCATACTGACCACACTACTCTCGCTCAGCGTTTGTCCTTGTGGCGACATATAAATCACCGGACAATGCGCTTTATCGATACGGCAGCCATGTTGACTAGCGCGCAATCGAGCATCTTCAATAGCTTGCGACAATGGCTCTGCCATCATCACCATACCAGGTCCACCGCCATAAGGACGTTCATCAATACGGCGGTAATTATCCGTGGTATAGTCGCGTGGATTAATGCATTCAATTGTGACCTGCTCCTGAGTCACTGCTCGTCCCGTAATACCAAAATCACGAATCGTAGCAAACATCTCAGGGAAAATACTAATCACAGCGAAATACATCTGACCTCTGCTTAAATAACGACTGTATGAATATATTATTAATTCAATCCTATTAAGATTAAATCAATAATCGCTTGGCCATGCGACATAAACTGCTTTATCGGTCATATCGACCTTTATGACAGTTTGTGTATGCCATGGTATCAGGCGCTCTTCATTATCTAAGCTGTCTGATTTTGACGCTACACGCATAATGTCATGAGCACCGGTTTCAAACATCTCAGCAATATTACCAAGATACTCATCTTGCTCATTCAAAACTCTCAGCCCAACCAAATCCGACCAAAAAAACTCGTCTTCAGAAGCTTCAGGCAGTGAGTCTTTAGCGACCCAGATCGCAATACCGTTCATGGTTTCAGCAATATTACGGTCAGGAACTTGCTCGAACTGAGCCACAAGTCCTGTACCTTGCTGACGCCACTTGCTAACAGTCAACGGCTTCATACCAGTGGCAGTTTTAATCCACCACGGCTGCATGCCAAATATTGCCTCATGCTGATCAGTGTCACTAAACACCCATAGCCAACCTTTAATACCGTAAGGCTTTTTAAGCTGGCCGATCTTCATAAGAGTGCTGACGTCTGGAACAGATGACATAACGGCTAACCTAACAATGAGTAAAACAGCGATTGTCGATATAAAAACAACCGAACTAAATAGTAAAAACAGTTAATGGCGTACACCAGTAAAACCAGTTACGCTATGTATTCTAAAGTAGACTAAATAACGTAAAATACGCTATTAGTACTCAACAACCAAAACTTAAGCAGTTGCTTCAGTTTGAGCTGCAGACTTGTTGTAAGCTTTTACTAATGAAGCAACGCGATCTGAAGGTTGTGCACCTTTAGCGATCCACGCATTGTACGCTTCCATGTTTAGGCGTACTGCTTCTTCAGACTCTTTAGCGAGTGGGTTAAAAAAGCCGATGTTTTCAATATAGCGACCGTCACGCGCGCGGCGTTGATCAGCAACAACTACTTGATAAAATGGGCGTTTCTTGGCACCGCCCCGTGCTAAACGAATAACAACCATGTGAATTCTCTCTTTCGCAGGTATACCAAAAAGGGCATAATTATATCACAGTCTTGTTTTATTGAAAACATAAACTGTGTTTATTTAATCACTATTATTACAATAGCTTAAATACCATTTGCAATCCCATTATGTTAGGCATTATTCGTTGATAAAGTAGCCAATATCCAGCATTTAACGATAGTAATCCCATAGCACCTGAGTCATTATTGCACTATACTTTATTGCATTCTTGCAAGAGCTATAGATTCTTATGATCAATCCAACTCCTCGTTTGCGTCGAATTGCTTGGCTGCCCCATTCATACTCTAGTACTTGGCTGACGACTTTAATGGTCGCTTTCATAGTAATCATCAGTGTCGGTCTGTCAATTTGGTTTTTTTGGCGCAGTCTGTATCTGCCAGAGCTCAAAAACCACGCTCGCTACCTAACGAGTGAGCTGCGCTTAATGAATAGTGTCAGAGAAGATTGGCGAGATAACCCAAAAATGCAACAGTGGGTCTATAAGAATTCGCACGTAGTAGTGATTGATAATCCTAGTGATTTTCCGCAGGTTGAAGATAAAGCCTTTGTAGGAGTATTTACAGACGTTTTACAACGTGAAATTGGCGCACAATTAGGACGACCTGTCGAAGTTTATTTCAAATTTAAGCCCACACCTCAACTGTGGGTACAAGATAGCCGTAATCAAAGTTTTTGGATTCGTGAACCAGTCGTCTATTATTCGCAATACAGTCCAACATTGTTAGCCCTATTTTTATTAGGACTACCTATTTTGACCCTACTGACGATTATCTTATTAGCGCGTCAATTAAACCGTCCCCTTCGTCATTTACAACGTGCTGCAACCAATTATATCAGTCTTGGTCATGCGACTACCTTGCCCACGCGCGCAGGTCCTACCGAGATTCGACAAGTTAATATGGCATTTAATCGACTGTTTACCACACTTAATCAAGCGCAAAAAGAGCGGACTATCATGCTTGCTGGTATCTCACATGACCTGCGCACCCCGCTGACACGCATGCGCTTAACAGCCGAGATGCTGCCAGATGACTTTTTCCGTGAAGGGTTGATTTACGATATTGAAGATATGGATGCAATTTTGGAGCAGTTTATATCTTTTATGAAAGATGGCTCTGATGAGCCTGTGCACCTGACCAATCTAGACGCTATATTTAATGAGATTATGGTGCAGTTTGCGCCTATGAAGTTTGTTTACCAATCAGAACTTCAGAAAGCCGTACCGATACGGCCCCTGTCGATCAAACGCTTGGTTATTAACCTTGTGAACAATGCCAATCGTTATGGTAAACCGCCGATCTATCTATCAGCCACGGTCGTACCGACTTTTATAGAGGCAGTAGTTACAGAAGATACTGATATAGTCACGGAGAGCAAGGTTAATGAAGAAGCTCAAGAGCAATTGATGATATGTGTGCGCGACTGTGGTGATGGTGTCGCAGAAGATCAGTTAGAGCGTATTATGCAGCCATTTGAACGAGGTGAGACAGCACGTACTACTCAAGGTAGCGGGCTTGGTCTAGCTATTGTTAGTCGTATCGCACGCCTACATCATGGTACTGTAGAAGCCATCAATCATCCAGATGGTGGCCTACAAGTTTGTGTCCGCATCCCTCTTCTATCTAAAGTTGCTGGTGAAGAGACCGTCGCTAATAAGCTTCCTAAGCCAGACAATGCTGTTAATGGTGAGGACTACTGATGGTATTAGCTAAAGAAGACCATAGAAAAACTGTTTGAAGAGAGTATTATTCTTTAGTACCAATCAATGGTGGTATATGCTTAGCACTATTAGTAAATGTCATAGGGTGTGTCAGCTCAGCTTGCGCCGCTTGTAGACTTTCGGTAGCAGTTGGTTGTTGTACAAACAAGTAGTAACCAAGCATTAATGCATTCAATAGCACTAAACCACCAAATAAATAAGGCATCCTCAATCTCCTTTTAAACCTTGTATTCAAAATAATGATAAATATAGTATTACCGTAAATATGATTATTAGCTCATTACCGTATGACATATTGCTTCTATTAGTATCTCATGCGGTCAACTCAATCAACCATGCTAAATAGTACTTTTAATTAACAGCATTTTATTGTGTTGGCCATTTGCTAGTTAGCATAACTGCTAGGTCACTCATTATCAAAATCACGGTTGCTTTTTTCTTGAGTCAACTCATCAGCGGCTAGAACTTGTGTTAATGGCTTGATAGGCCATGTCATGACAAATCTTGCGCCACCCAGATCATCACTCTCATCTACTTTCATACTACCATTGAACCAAAACGCAATGCGCGACACGATAGACAGTCCTAGCCCATAACCACCTGATGCTCGGGTACGACTATCGTCTAAACGTGAAAATGGAATAAAGACCTTTTCGCGATCAGCTTCAGCAATGCCATGGCCATCATCTTCAACACTCACGAAAGCATTACCCTTTTTGACACCAGCACTGATAATTATAGTGGTTTCTGCATAGCGCAACGCATTACCAGCAAGGTTTTGAATAACACGGTGTAAATAACGTCGATCCGCTATCGCTGTCACTTTCGCACTAGGTGGCTGCCCAACGATTTCGATAGATTTACCTAAAGCGTTGGTTTCACGCACTACCTGTTCAATGAGTTCCTTAAGATTTACTGGCTCTAAATCTAACTTTGGCGAACCTTCCTCAAGCTTTGCATAAGTCAAAATCTCGTCAATTAGTCCGTTAAGTGCTTCGATATCTTCATCAATATAGTCACGCTGCATATGGCGTGAGTCTTCATCATCTGTATCAGCAAGCATATCTACAGCAAAGCGAATACGGGCAACGGGGGTACGTAATTCATACGATACCGCGCGCGTCAACTCGCGCTGCGATTCAATCAAGCGTTTAATGTGTTCTGTCATGGCATTAAATGTCGCAGATAAACGCGCAATTTCATCTTGTCCAATGACCTGTACCTGAATATCAAGATTGCCTTGGCTGACTTCGTTAACCCCTACTTGAATCAGCTGCAACTTACGTTCAAGTGGGAAAATCAACGCATAAACACCTAGGCTAATCAAGAACATGCTGATCAGAACCATACTGATAATTAGATTTAATGGGAACCAGTTAAATAGAGGGACAGGACCCATTACAATAGCCATGTCATTGATTTCGGAAGGTACAATGATTCTAATGGCTGAGTTACCTCGGCTAGTGCTACTATCTTGAAATAATATAACCACTTCATCACGACGTAAACGCGCCATCTGATCATTATCTAAACCTAACGCATTGACACCTTTAAGCTCCAATGGAAAAGAAAATTTCTCTTCTAATTCTTTTAGACGTGTGCGCTTAGCCGACAATGTCGTATAGTAGGACAAGTCATCTAGTAAAAATACTGCCATGGCACGTACTTGTTGTTCTGTGACCTGCGATATTCTGACTGTTAATACGCTGTTGCCATCTGGCAGACGGTGATAGACATCGGCATAGGTAGGCTGATTAATATAGCGCACCACCGTGTCACCATTGTCAAAACGGCGCAGCTCGCTTGAGCTGAAGTCAATCTCATTTATAGGTACAATACGAAAAGTCGAACCAAACAGACTACTGGCATCTGATAACCAATACTCGCGTTGAGTCTCGCTTATTTGACGTCCTATGCCTTCACTGACCAAATAAAAAGCCCCTGTGGCCATATTTTCACGATATGACTGTACCCGTTCCTTATTGATAGTATCCATCAATAACTGGGCAAATAAGGCTACACAGAGGCAGACTATCAACAGTCCGGCATAAATTCGAACAAAAATACTGTGCTTTAGAGAAGAGACTAATGACATACGTGCCGTGACCAAACCGTTGAATAGTAACTGCTAATACCACTCTGTATTGTGAATGACATTAAGCACTGTTTAATAAGATAGAATCTTGAGTTATATATTTCACTGCTATATTTTAATGCGATAAACTACATGCGAAAACTGGCTAAAACCATATCTGTACAGTATATATTCAGCTAGCGTCCATAATTATCGCTTAATTAAACCACATAACGCTTCTCTTAAGTTTAAAAACTTAAAATTTAGCCACAAAAAAACCAGCAGAGCGCTGGTTTTTTATTAATCTGATCGCAACGACAAGTCATTGCCTAGATAAAAGTAAGCTTAGTTGCCTTCTTTAACGAACAGATAGCCTTTACTGCGTACCGTCTTAATACGTTTTGGATTTTCTGGATCATCACCAATTTTAGGACGAATACGTGAGATACGCACATCGATAGAGCGATCTTGACCATCATATTCGATACCACGCAGACGCTCAAAGATATCTTCGCGTGACAGAATGCGACCAGCATTAGACGCAAGTAACCATAATAGATCATATTCAGCACTGGTAAAGTCAACCAACTCATCACCTAGTGTCACAGAGCGACCACCATTATCGATGACCAATTCACCAAACTCAAGACGCTGTGGTACATCTTCTGATGGTGCATTTTCAGAGCGACGTAGCAAAGCACGGATACGTGCTAACAGCACACGTGGTTGAGCTGGCTTAGCAACGTAATCATCAGCACCCATCTCAAGACCTAACACCTGATCCATATCTTCTGTACGTGCCGTCAGCATCAGAATTGGGTTTTGATAATGTGGACGCACTTCACGACAAACGGTCAGACCATCACTACCAGGAAGCATGACATCAAGTACCACTAAATCTGGTTGTTCATTGACGATACGACGAATGGCGCGATTACCATCAGTTTCAATGGCTACTTCTAAACCATTCTTGACCAAATAATCTTGAGTCAACATAGCCAGACGCTCATCATCCTCAACAATCAAAATTCGGGGGGTGTTGTCTTCTTCAGTCATTGTCATTGTTGTATCCTCTAATGTATAAAAATTAATAGCAGGGAATTTAGTAGCACAATAAAATGGAACAATTGATGTTCTTATGGATGGTGCAAACGTGGTAAGACAGTATACTATCAAATAGTCAGCTTCCTATACTATAGCTTATTGTCGTTAACAAAACCTATAAAGAAGATATCCTAAAATTTTAGTCAACGTCCAGTAATTTTAAGTTTTTAATTACTACTATGATTAACTATAGCCCTAACTAGCTATAAATCAAATATTATAGAAAAATTGTTCAGTGACTACTAAAGCTCACTACTCACAATATAACTAAATATAACCATTACTGCTAGTGGCTTAGATGTAGCTAGTATATGGAACTCAATAAGTTCGTTAGTTACTTTGATAAAAGTAAACATTTAAGCTCTAAACAGTCTTTACGTTATTGCTGATTATAATCATTAGCACTTTTCTTGCAGCAAAAAAAACAGCCCTTAAAGGACTGTTTTTATAATACATTAATTAGCGTTAAAGTGAAGTATTTTCAAACAACCTTAAGCACGGTTTTTATATTTGCGGATAGTCTGTAACTGTGCAACTGACTCTGCTAATGAAGCTAATGCTGCATTGGTTTGGACAGTATCAGACTGGTTAACGAGCATCTGTTCAGCTTTCTTACGTGCTTCAACGATTTTACTTTCGTCAAGGTTATGTGCACGCATCGCTGTATCGGCTAACACCGTAACCATTTTTGGTTGTACTTCTAACACACCACCTGATACGTAAATGACTTCTTCTTCACCGTTAGGCGTTTGCACTCGCATCGGGCCAGGTTTTAGCAAAGTAATAAGTGGTGTGTGGCCTGGCAACACACCAATTTCGCCTTCGCTACCGCTAGCGATTAACATACTTATTTCGCCTGAATATAACTCTTCACGGGCACTTACGACGCGACATTGTAACGTTGCCATACCTAATTCCTTACGTTCAAAACACAATCAAAACTGCGATGCATTACTGACGAGTAGACATCATAATTATAATCTATCTACTCGTTAGCGACTACTGATACAAATTACGCTGCAGAAGATTTCATTTTTTCTGCTTTAGCAACTACTTCGTCGATGCCACCAGCCATATAGAATGCTTGTTCTGGTAGATCATCATACTCACCAGCGATAATTGCTTTAAAGCTAGCAATGGTATCGCGTAGTGGTACATATTTACCTGGTGCACCAGTAAAGACTTCAGCAACGTGGAATGGCTGTGATAAGAAGCGCTGAATTTTACGCGAACGATAAACGACTAGCTTATCTTCTTCTGATAACTCATCCATACCTAGGATGGCAATAATGTCTTTTAGCTCTCTATAGCGCTGCAAGATTTCCTGTACGCCACGAGCAACATTATAATGCTCTTCGCCAATTACTAATGGATCTAGCTGACGCGAGGTTGAATCCAATGGATCAACCGCAGGATAGATACCTTGTGAAGCGATATCACGGCTTAGTACAACAGTCGCATCCAAGTGAGCAAACGTCGTTGCTGGTGATGGATCCGTCAAATCATCCGCAGGAACATATACGGCTTGAACTGAAGTAATAGAACCTGACTGCGTTGAAGTAATACGCTCTTGTAGCATACCCATTTCTTCAGCGAGTGTTGGCTGATAACCAACTGCTGATGGCATACGACCAAGCAGTGCTGATACTTCAGTACCGGCTAGTGTATAGCGATAAATGTTATCAACGAATAATAGTACGTCTCGACCTTTACCAGTTTCAGGGTCTTTAGTATCACGGAAGTACTCAGCCATGGTCAAACCAGACAGTGCAACACGTAGACGGTTACCTGGTGGCTCATTCATCTGACCATATACCATCGCAACTTTAGATTTGCTAAAGTCTTCAGTATTTACAACGCCAGCTTCTTGCATTTCGTGATAGAAGTCATTCCCTTCACGAGTACGCTCACCAACGCCAGCAAATACAGACAAACCTTCATGTTTAAGGGCGATGTTGTTGATCAATTCCATCATGTTGACGGTTTTACCAACACCAGCACCACCAAACAGACCAACTTTACCACCTTTCGCAAACGGGCAAAGTAGATCGATAACTTTAATACCAGTCTCTAACAGCTCAGTGCTGTTTGACTGATCCGCGTAGCTTGGTGCTTCACGGTGGATAGACCATTTTTCGTCAGCCTCTACAGGACCTTCTTCATCGATAGGACGACCAAGAACATCCATAATGCGACCAAGCGTACCGATACCAACAGGCACAGCAATAGGTGCACCAGTGTTGGTAACAGATAGGTTACGCTTTAGACCTTCGGTTGATCCCATGGCAATAGTACGTACAATGCCATCACCTAGCTGTTGCTGCACTTCTAGGGTGGTTTCGGTACCGTCTACTTGCAAGGCATCATAAATCTGAGGAACTTCGTTACGGTTGAACTCAACGTCAAGAACCGCGCCAATAATCTGTACAATACGACCGCTACTCATTGCGTTCTCCTTGAACTTCTATATATAGGTGTAGTCAATTATGAAACAGCAGCAGCACCGCCAACGATTTCCGAGATTTCTCGGGTAATCGCCGCTTGACGCAGCTTGTTATAAACCAACTGTAAATCGTTAATTAGGTCACCAGCATTATCTGTTGCCGCTTTCATAGCCACCATACGTGACGACTGTTCAGAGGCAATATTTTCCATTACCGCTTGGTACACAATCGATTCGATATAGCGCCCAAGTAAGTCATCAATCAAAGTTTTGATATCAGGCTCGTAGATATAATCCCAGCTAAGTTCCGTCTGCATACCGCTTTCTTCATCGCTAAATGAACCCTCTGGCAAAGGTACCAGTTGATTAACAGTTGGCTTTTGAGTCATGGCATTGACGAACTTGTTATATACGACATAGATACGGTCTATTTTACCGTTACTATAGTCATCAAGCATAGCTTGAACCGGTGAGTTTATTTGCTCAAAGGTCGGCTTATCGCCATAGTCAGTTACTGCAGAAGTTACTTTACCGCCAAAGCTCTTAAAAAAGCTAACACCTTTAGCACCAATAACGGCAAATTCAGCTTGAACTGACTGATCTTGATAGTTTTGAATACTTTTAGATAATGCTTTGAATAGGTTAATATTCAAACCACCCGCAAGTCCGCGATCGGATGTGATGACGATGTAGCCAACCTTATCTACTGGACGCGATACCATGTACGGATGTTTATAGTCTGATGAAGCATGCACCAAATGTGAAATAACCCGGCGCATACTATCAGCATACGGGCGACCCACTTCCATGCGCTCTTGAGCACGGCGCATTTTACTCGCCGCTACCATTTGCATGGCACGAGTAATTTTTTGGGTGCTTTTAATACTGGTGACTTTGGCACGTATCTCTTTTAAGCTTGCCATAATGATTCCAATATAAGAGGGTTAAAAAGCATTGGCGCATGCAACAATCAATTAATATAAAAAATTAAACTTGCAGAATAATGTTTTTCATTCTTGTAGCATTGCGCGATCTAATACCGTCAATGGTTAGAACAGTGGCGCAAATATCTATTCAGACAACGCGCCACTTTATCAAGCTATAAACTACAGCTATAACCAATTCGGCTTAACCCGTTAAATTAATAACTGTGATTTTGTTTAAAGGTCTCTAAAGCTGACTTTAAACGACCTGCGATGTCATCATTGTAGTTCGCAGTGTCATCAATCTCACGCATCAATTCACTTTGCTCATCATGCATATAACGTAAGTAAGCTTCTTCAAAAGAACCAATTTTTTCAACTGGTACATCTGCTAAGAATCCTTCGTTTGAAGCATAGATAACAGCTGCTTGTTCAGCAACAGACATTGGCTGATACTGTTTTTGCTTCATAAGTTCAGTAACACGCTCACCATGATCAAGCTGTTCGCGAGTCGCATCATCAAGATCTGATGCAAACTGAGCAAATGCTGCCAGTTCACGATACTGAGCTAGTGCAGTACGAATACCACCAGATAGCTTTTTGATAATCTTAGTCTGAGCAGCACCACCAACACGAGATACCGAAATACCAGCGTTTACTGCTGGACGAATACCTGAGTTAAATAAGCTAGATTCTAAGAAAATCTGACCATCAGTAATTGAAATTACGTTGGTTGGTACGAATGCAGATACGTCACCAGCTTGAGTTTCAATAATCGGTAATGCGGTTAACGAACCAGTTTTACCAACTACTTCACCGTTAGTGAATTTCTCTACATAAGCCGCATTTACACGTGATGCACGCTCAAGTAGACGTGAATGTAAATAGAATACGTCCCCTGGATAAGCTTCACGACCTGGCGGACGACGTAACAATAGTGAAATCTGACGATAAGCGACGGCTTGTTTTGATAAATCATCAAATACAATTAGTGCGTCTTCACCGCGGTCACGGAAGTACTCGCCCATCGTACAACCTGAGTACGGTGCGATATACTGTAGTGCTGCTGGCTCTGAAGCTGAAGCAACTACTACCGTAGTGTATTCAAGTGCGCCAGTTTGCTCAAGCTTACGTACAACGTTAGCGATCGTAGAACGCTTCTGACCGATGGCCACGTATACACACTTAATACCAGATGATTTCTGTGCAATGATTGCATCGATAGCCATAGCGGTTTTACCCGTCTGACGATCACCAATGATAAGCTCACGCTGACCACGACCAATTGGGATCATGGTATCAACGGCTTTATAACCAGTCATTACTGGTTGATCTACTGATTGACGGTCGATAACGCCTGGGGCGATTTTTTCGACTTTGTCAGTCATCTTAGCATCGATAGGACCTTTACCATCAATAGGATTACCCAAGGCGTCAACAACACGGCCTAGCAGCTCAGGACCTACCGGTACTTCAAGAATACGACCAGTACAATAGGCTTTTTGACCTTCTTGCAGCTTTAGGTAATCACCAAGTACTACCGCGCCAACAGAATCACGCTCTAAGTTAAGAGCCATTCCGTAGATTTCGCCTTCAAACTCAATCATTTCGCCGTACATGGCATCTTCAAGACCATGAATCTGCACGATACCGTCAGATACTTTGACAATCGTGCCTTCATTCTTTGCAGTTGCACCCGCATCAAGGTCTTGAATACGCTGCTTAATCAGGTTACTGATTTCCGCTGGATTCAATTGTTGCATTGCCTTGTTTCCTTTAATTTATGATAACCCGCCCACTGACTTAAATGCTCTTATATCACGCAGTTTTTATTCAACTGCGTCGACGAATGGCATTAGGCAGTTAGCTGTGTTTTTAACTGTTGTAACTTGCCACGCATAGAATCATCGATGATTTTATCACCAATTTTGATCGTAGCGCCTGCCAAAAGACTAGGATCAACCGCTTCATGAATTACTACACTAGCATTTAGCGAGGCAGCAAGACGTGTTTCCAACAGCTCACGCTGTGCGTCGGTCAATGGATAGGCAGAAGTCACATATGCGTCAAGCTGCTTTAAGCTTAAAGCCTTGTGACGGCGATAATGCTCATAAACTTCAGGAAGCAGTGCCAGACGCTCTTGTTCTGATAACTGATTAACGAAGTTGCTAAGCGCTATTGATACTTTTGAATAGCTGGCGTTACTGTCATGGCGATGCCCTTGGGTCTCACCTAACAACTGCTTAAAAGCAGAATCACTAGCGCTAGCTACTTGTGTATCATAAAGATCGACCAAAGCAGCTGACTTATGCTCAGCAGAAACGGCTGGATTGTCTAGCAACGGTTGGAACGATTTGTCATTGACAATCGTACTGGCAATGAATAAGAAGTCTTCCCATTCATTGACCACTCCGTGTTCATTGGCATAGTCAAACGCGGCTTTAGCGTACGGTCGTGCTAAGGTTGATAAGTCAGCCATTATATCCTCACAATTACAGCTTCGCCGCCAGTTGGTCTAACATACTGGCATGTTTTTGCACATCGACTTTTTCTTGCAAAATCTTCTCTGCACCAAGTACAGCCAGTTCAGCAACTTGGGCACGCAATGATTCGCGCGCTTGATTGATTTCTTGGTCGATAGACGCTTGCGCTTGTTGACGAATGCGCTCGCCTTCCATTTGGGCTTGCGATTTAGCATCTTCGACGAGCTGATTGGCGCTTTTATTTGCTTGCTCGATCAAAGCCGCAGCTTTAGTCTTTGCAAGATCAAGCTCCTGCTGTACATCTTGCTCCGCGGTAGCCAAATCTGCTTTTGCTTTTTCTGCGGCATTCAAGCCTTCAGCAATTTTACGCTGACGCTCATTAATGGCACCGATAAGTGGTGGCCACACGAATTTCATGCAAAAAATCACAAATATTGCAAAAGCAATGGCTTGACCGATGAGGGTAGAATTGATATTCACGTGATCACCTCTTTGTTAATGAAAAATCAGTTTCATTGATCATGTTTGGCAGTCAAATTTTGACTATATTTGATAGAAAAACTCCGAATACCAAACATTTACAACTGAGCTTTCTGATTAACCTGCTAGAGGGTTTGCGAACAACAATAGCATAGCAATACCAACACCGATCATCGGAATAGCATCAAGTAGACCTGCTACGATGAACATACGAGTTTGCAATTGTGAGCCAAGCTCTGGCTGACGCGCAACACCTTCTAAGAACTTGCCGCCTAAAATAGCAAAACCAATACCTGTGCCAAGTGCGCCAAGACCGATAAGTAACGCTACTGCGATAACTGTGTAACCACCTAATACTGGATCCATTGATGTATCCTCATTTACCTATTGAATGTCTAATTAATGTTCAGTTGATGATGCAAGCGACATGTAAACTATCGTCAGCATCATAAATACGAACGCTTGAAGTGTAATAATCAAAATGTGGAAGATAGCCCACGGTACCGATAACGCCCATTGAATCCAAAACGGCATAAGAGCAATCAGTATGAAAATCAACTCCCCAGCATACATGTTACCAAATAGACGCAGACCTAGTGAAACAGGCTTTGCAATCAAGGTAACAGCTTCTAAGATAAAGTTGATGGGGATTAAAATAATTTGTAGGATAGGGTTTTTGGTACTAAACGGATGTAGTGTTAACTCACCGATAAAGCCGCCCAAACCTTTTTCTTTAATACTATAAAAGATAATCAACACAAAGACAGAGAACGACATGCCAAGCGTGATGTTAGGATCGGTTGTTGGAACAATCTTAAAGAACACATGATGTGGATCATGACCCATAGCGGCGCCAATCTGCCCAGCAAGACTTGGAATAAAGTCAATAGGCAATAAATCCATCAAGTTCATCAAGAAGATCCACACAAAAATGGTCAATGCCAAAGGTGCGATCAATTTTGAAGTACCACTGTACGAATCGCGGACGTTGTTATCAACAAACTCAACGATTAACTCAACCGCTGCCTGAGTTTTGCTTGGCACGCCTGAAGTAACTTTTTTGGCAACCATCCAAAAGATGGCACAAAATAAAATACCCAGACCAATTGACCATAGCATAGAATCAAGATGGATAGCCTTAAAGCCCATCAGACCTGCTTCTTCAGCAGTATAGGCGACTTTCCAACCTTCGCCCGGCAGATAGCCGTACGTCCAGTTCGTTAAGTGGTGAGAGATATATTCTGATGATGTTTGTTGCTCGGCTGCCATAATGTAAGCTTCTTATTAATCAACGATTTAATCAACTACCAAAGAATACGGTTGTTATCTGATAAGTATACTAATAACAATATTTGCTTAGATTTAACTGAATCCTTTAAATCGGCCAATAGCCCACTATAAATTCATCTCATCTGCAAATAAATTGCGTTCATATTCTCATGTAATCAACAACATCCAACCCATACTTCTCGTGCAAATACTGATTTTTGACAGACTTTAATAAAATTTAGTTATCAAAAAAGGGCTTGTGATGATTCATTACTAGCCCTTAGCATCTGCACTTAAACATACTTAAAGTTATAATATTAGTGTTTGCCGTTATCTTGTTCGCAAGATATGTGCTTAATACAGCACGTTTAAGCAAAATAATTAGCTGCCTATCTTAATGCAGCGTAGTATTCGTGTAAAGGCAATTATGTGTTTTTTGTCTACTGTGTAACTAAGGTAGCAGCTAATAGCGTTTAACAATATAGGTTTGCGCCTATAATTAAATTGTAAAACATTATTTTCGCTAGATTATTGTGCTTGGTAACTAAACATCTGCTTAAGCATCAGTTAACAGTTACCTCACGCAATTGATATTGCGACCTTTACCTTTACTCTTAATATGTTGAGCAACTATCTTTATAGTAATTTCACAGTATTCTAAAAACAAATTTATTATTAATTTTCGACTTAGTCGTAGAGAAGTTAGACGGCAGGATGACACTTTTCGTGCTATTAATAACGTTATGCTTGTATAGTTAGCATTGCTATCATATTAAACAAGTACAGGAGCTTGATAATTGTTTTGAGCAACTGTTTTTCTTGTCGTTAGCGTATGTGCCACAACATCCAACTGTGACTAATTTGCATTACCATAAAACCGATAAATAGCGCAGGCGCAGATAGGGGTTGTACGGTAATAAAAATTAGTGCGAAACCAAACACTGTCAGTAGCCATTTGGCTGCCTGACCTCGATATAGCTGGCTGACAATATGTCGGCGCGCGCGATATCCCGTGTGCCAAAAGATAAAAAAAGCAAATACAGCTTGAGTAGCAAAGCTTAATAGCGCACCAATGGCTGTACTCTTCGCTACGATAAGCTGACTTTGTAGCCAGCTAGTATCTAAAATCCAAGCGACAATGATTAGGATAAATAGTATCCATGCCTGACGCCTGAGGTAGATAGCGATTTTATCTCTTTGCGTGCGTTTGGCAGGTTTGGTCATTAGCTTACCTATAGCGTTGGAATAATAACCGCAGCATTTGGATCATAACAGCATATAAATGGCATGCTTACCTATGAACGGTTCACTATACAGCTGTAACCTTTTAACCAAAATAAAACGCCACTTATTATAAGGAGCAACTAATTATTTAGCAAGCAATATATAGCAAATATCAAGCCTTTAGCTGCTAATTTGCCAATTAATTAGCTATAAGTCCAGTAACCATTACTCAATATTCCAACTAAACCCTTTATAGTCTTCAGAAATCTCCGAGTGCTATCAATTGCTAAGATATGCAATCTCGTATCTGCTGAGCCATATTAGTCCAGCCGCTGACGAAGTCTTTACTACCACTCATATCTTCAGCTTGTACGGTAGTATCCACTGGCTGAAGCTTGGCCAGCAAACCTTTAGCAGGACGGCTAGGACTAACCATACACATCCGTTTAGCAGGACGCTGCTCATTAAGCCAACGTAGCTGACTGGCTTTGGGCGCTAGATGATCATCCGTACTTAAGCTACCAATAAGCTCTAACTGCAAAGCTTTTTCAATATATTGATAAGCATCATGATAAGCCCAATAAGGATATGTTTTTTGACTATTTGACTTTGTCAAAGCTACTGCCCTATCGATATGTTGAGCAAATTTCTTTGCGTTGGCTTGATATAGATTTTTGTGTTGTGGATTCGCATGACTGTGAATGACCGCAAGCGCACGGGTAATTGCCTTAGCATTTTCTGGATCTAGCCAAATATGTGGATCCAACGTACCAGCGATAGGTTTGCCCTCGACATCACGCAGTGGATGGCGATTAAAAGCATCAAAAGCAAATAAAGAGATGGCATTAGGAGCAGTATTCAAACTGGATGCTAGGTTGTTCTCTAGGGGCTCGCCAAACCATACGACAAACTTACTATCTTGAATTGCCTTGATATCGCCAGGGCTAATGCTACCATGATGTCCAACCTCCCCTGCTTGTAATAATCTCTGCGCAGACGGCGCGCCCTCAGTCACCGCATTACTTAATAAAAATAATGGATAGTTGCTTACACTAACCGTTGCTGCTTGTGCAGTCATTATAAATGAGCTTAAGAACAATAAAGATACAGTTAACATCCATTTGGGCTGACGTAATAATCGCCGTATTCCATCGAAAGATAAGCAACTGAGCTTATTGTGAGAATGCTTACTTATTTTGACCATATTCACGAGATTTTGGTGATTAGGATGCATGTGACATTTGTCCTATGAGTATAATTTAGAAAATAGAACTTAGATGAATAGATTAGCACTCTGGAGATTATAATCTTATGCCGCTATTTTATTATGTTATACTATAACAATAAAAATGGCTAATATATTTGTCATTAATAACCTTTTGAATGTTTTAGCTTATACTGTCGGACGCTATATCATTGTTTTTTGGAGTCTATGCTATGTCTTCTACCTTATCCGTCGATAATCATGTGCACGACAACCATTTGCATGATGTTCAGTATTTTACGCCGCGTGATGTCAATGAGCGTTTAGAAGCAGCTAAAGAGCAATGCCGACTACGTGGCGTACGCTTTACTCCGCTTCGTCAGCAAATATATGCGCTGGTATTGCAAACTAATAAACCAGTAGGTGCTTATGATTTAATCACGAAGCTGCAGCAAATGCGTACTATAGCGACCGCGGCGGGTGATAAAGAGGAAGCGCAAAAAAACGTAGCCCCGCCAACCGTTTATCGAAGTTTAGAGTTTTTGTTAAGTGAAGGATTGATTCATCAACTGACTTCAATCAATGCCTATGTCCCTTGTTGTCATCCACGTGCGCAACATACCGCAGCATTTTTAATCTGTGAGCAGTGCCAGCGTGTGCAAGAATGTAGCAGCTTGCCGGTGCAAGAGATGATGAGCTTTGCGGAGCAAGACGCTGGGTTTATTGTTACCCGTAGTGTCATTGAAATTAGCGGACGCTGCCAAGCTTGCCAATGAAGCCTTTATACAATTTTTAGATTTCCACTCCGTTTTTTAATTAATTTATCGGCTGTCACCCTATGAGCCTTTTAGTGCAATCCTCTAATAAGAAACCCCTTCATATACGTACTGACACTCTATCTGCATCTAGTGCTGATAAAGGCGTACCATTACTTACCTTGAATGATATTAGCTATCATATTGGACAGCAACGATTGGTCCAAAATATTAATATCAATATTGCTGTCAATGAAACTGTTAGCCTGATCGGTCCAAATGGTGCAGGAAAGTCAACGTTGGTTAAACTTATTTTAGGGCTAATTACACCTACTGAAGGTAAGATTACCGATCATCAGCCGCTACAACTGGGTTACGTTCCGCAACGGTTTTCTGTACCTCCTATCTTGCCATTACGGGTACAAGACTTATTGGGACAAGCAGATAAAAAACGTTTAACGCCTGAGCAACGCCAGTTCATTTTCGATAACTTGTCTTTGAATCATTTATTATCACGGCAAATGCTCCATCTCTCTGGCGGTGAAACCCAACGCGTATTATTGGCACGAGCCTTATTAGATAAGCCTAATCTATTGATTTTAGATGAACCAATGCAAGGGCTAGATCCCGACACTGAGATTTGGCTATATCAGTTTATTGATGAGTTACCAGATTTTTTACGTTGCGCGATGCTGGTAGTGTCTCATGATCTACATTGGGTTATGAAAGGCAGCCGACGGGTGATTTGTTTAAACAAGCATATTTGCTGCGAAGGCCAACCTAGCGAGCTTGCCATCACTGCTGAATTTCAAAAGTTGTTTGGTCATCATTATGAGCAGCCCTATGTGCATAAGCCGCATGCTTGTGAGCATCACGTAATGAATGATTTACAATAGACCAAACTAAACGTGCCAAAACTAAAAATAGTTTTTACGACTCCTTTCTTATGAAAAAAATTAACGGATATCAGTTATGACCGCCTGGTTAGCCATCATTGCCCCTGCTTGGATTGCCGGCAGTATTTTAGGTCTACTATCAGCACCGCTTGGCTGCTTGGTATTATGGCGACGCATGGCTTTTTTTGCCGACGCCTTGGCTCATGGAACACTATTGGGAGTTGCACTTGCCGTTTGGTGGCAGCTGCCAATGGGTATTGGTGTTGCCTTGGTCAGTGTCGTGGTAGTATTAGGACTGGTATTGATTGACGATGAACGTCTACCTACTGATGCGGTATTGGCAGTGGTAGCTGTATCGCTGTTGTGCTTAGGGCTATTAACCTTGACCCAGCTTACTGATCAACAAGCGAATGTATTAGGATTTTTGTTCGGTAATCTACTTGAGCTTGATTGGGCTGACTTACCACTAATCGCTGGCAGTGTGCTGGTAGGATTGGGTTTTTTAACATATATCTGGCCTGCTCAAATAAAACTAGCCACTCATGAAGCGCTTGCCCGAATTCAAGGAATTAATCCGACACGGCAGCGCCTATTTTTTATGGGTGTATTAGCAGGTTTCTGTGCGATTGCGTTGCAGGCGGTGGGTAGTTTATTAATAAGTGGTTTATTGGTGTTGCCCGCATTAACGGCACGTTTATGGTCGGCGGCGCCTAGACAGATGGTAATCTTTGCGCTGATCGTAGCACAAGTAGGCGTGACGCTAGGAGTTTGGGGTAGTATTTGGCTTGATATACAGACTGGACTTGCTATTGTATTAGTATTGGCTATTTTGTTTTTTGGTGCACTGATCGTATCCAAAATTTGGACTCAGCCTCATTGAAAATTTCCCATATCAACTGCTAAGCTGGGTTAAATACTGAAATTTCTTGACAGGACTTGAAAAAAAACCATCAACTTTATTTGGCATTTAAAGCTAGAGATTTTATAACATTTGTGCTATAAATTCGCTTTAGCATCAGCTTCTACGGCAATTTTTCTTAGTCTTTAATTGTCTTGATTTAATAAGGGAATGACCTTATGCCAAGCTATCCTGCTCGTAAAATCAGCAGCTCAGATGGTCAAATAAATGTATTACAGATTACGGATATGCATTTATCCACAGTGAAAGGTGTAATCGACAAAAATTTAACATCTAAATGTTGCTGCACACGTAGTTTCGAAGCTGTTTTAAAACAAGCGTTGAGTGAGGATATTCGCTGCGATTTAATTTTAGTGACAGGTGATTTGGTTAATGAAGTCAAACCTGATATTTACGATCATATATTTGAAGTATTACACGCTACCAATATTCCCTTTGCCTGTATCGCTGGCAATCATGATGTAACCGATGAGCTTGGGGGTGAGTTACCATATTTTCAGCGTCAATTAGTTCCTCAGCCTGCAGATGCGCGTTTGCTCAGCCGCCATATTATTAATACTGATTATTGGCAAATCCTACTACTGAATTCTGCAATTCCTGGCAAGGTTGCAGGTGAGGTTACTAATGCTGATATTGATTGGCTATGCGCGCAGCTAAGCGCTTGTGACAAGCCAGCACTTATTGCATTACATCACCATGTGATGCTTATGCATTCAGAATGGATAGATGCCCACATCGCGGACAATGTATCTGCTTGTTGGCAGCGGATGGCAGCATTTCCACATCTGCGCGTTATCATTAGTGGTCATACTCACCAAGATCAAGTGCGCTATCATAACGGTGTTACCGTCTATACTACCCCATCAACCTGCTATCAGTTTAAGCCTTACGAAGATGACTTCGCTTATGATAAAAGTGCACTACCTGGTTACCGTTGGTTGCAATTAGCCAACAATGGGCAGGTTGCAAGCTGGGTTAAAAGGTTGGATACTTGACGGCCAGTTTTATTGGCTCAAATTGACTCAAATAGTATCGCTATTCAAAAGTTAGTATTATCATAAGTATTCTAGTTACTTAAAGCGCTTGTTTATTACAGTAATGTTCAAGGCTTTTATTAAATAACACTAGGCAATAATACTAGAATAGATGATACTGCGAGTATTAGCGGGACCTAATTAAGTTAAATGGAGCCAACCCAGACAGACATTACAAAATAAGATGGAAATAGGAGCGCCTAGCATCTCACGTCAGGCAGATTATAATGGCTAGGATAGCTAAGACGACCACCAGCCAAGTTTTCGCAATCGGCCATGTACTCATGAACATTATTATTTATACCTAGATGATAATGTTGATAATAGCAATGACAGGATGCGTACTCGTTCATAAATAAGGTTTTATACCCATTATTATGTTGAGACCACCGTACCATTAGATCAGCTGTGATACTTGCGTTACCATGTGGTAAAACGTTCTATAAAAGATAAGTGATAGCATCTGTTGACACCTATCTAAGTTTTATCTTTTAAAACGTCGTTTTATTGAATTAATTTGAAAAAGTAGGATACCCATATGAGCACCCTGACTAAGAACCCAAGTGATATTAAATTCACCCCTTATGTACCTGCTAAAGACGAAGAGTATATGTCTGATGCGCAGTTAGAGCACTTTAAAGCCATTTTATTGGACTGGAAGCATCAATTGATTGGCGAAGCTGATCGTACAAAGACTTATATTCAAGATGAGTCTAGTGCCATGCCAGATATAAATGATCGCGCGACTCAGGAAGAAGAGTTTGCATTAGCACTACGCACGCGTGACCGTGAACGTAAATTGATTCGCAAAATTGACAAATCTATGGCAGAAATCGAGAACGATGATTATGGTTTTTGTGAGACTTGTGGTGTAGAGATTGGATTGCGTCGTCTAGAAGCACGTCCAACCGCGACTCAGTGTATCGACTGCAAAACTTTATCTGAGATGAAAGAGCGTCAAAACCAGGGTCATACCTAAACATTAAACTGACACTTTCATATTAGTACAGTAAATGCCACTAATTGATTATCTGATATTTAAAATAATGAGCGACCAAGTAATTGGTCGCTCATTGCATTTTGGTCGCTGAAGTTGTATTTATTAGCCGTTGGTTAACAAAATACATCAGTTTAATAAATATCTTTTTATCTTCATCTCTCTTACTCTACTCTCATTCCTTTATTTCAATAGCTGCCCATTTTGACATTTATTCATACTACTGAGACCCAAATGCTGATACCTTCTCAGCCACCATCACGCCCTATCGGACGCTTTGCACCATCGCCTACTGGTGAGCTGCATCTTGGCTCTTTGACTACGGCGCTGGCAAGTTATTGCCATATTAAATCTTTAAACGGTGATTGGCTTTTACGTATTGAAGATACCGATACTGAGCGCTGTGACCAGCAATTTAGTGAGCAAATACTAATAGATTTAGAAGCCTTAAGCTTGCATTGGGACGGTGATGTTGTCTACCAATCTGAACGCATTGATATTTATAATGATTATCTATCTTCAACACTTTTGCCCCTAACTTATGGCTGTCAATGCTCACGCAAGAGTCTAGAGCAGTATTGGGAGCGCAAAGCTATTGTAGAAACTTCAAACTTGCAAAATGCAAACCAGAAACTGCTTAATAGACAACGCTATCCACGCTGCTGTGTAGATGCAAGCCTTAATAAAGATCAACATAAACTGCGCATACAGCTGCCAGACTATTTGATTGGTTTTAGAGATGGTATTCAAGGACTGCAATGGGATAATCCGCAGCAAACCTTGGGTGATATGGTCGTTCGTCGGCAAGATGGCATGATCAATTATATTTTGGCAGCAAGCCTTGATGATGGTTTGCAAGGCGTGACTCATATTATGCGTGGTCTAGATATTTTACCTATGACCACAGCGCAAATCAGTATCATGCAAGCCGCTCGCTTGCCTGCTATTGAACAGTGGTATCACCTGCCACTAATATGTAATCCTAATGGCCAAAAGCTCTCCAAACAAAATCTTGCCCAACCGATTGATACCCGCGATCCGAGTAAGCTAATCACTCATGCTTTACAGCTGTTGCAACAGCCTCTAGTTGACATAGACACCCCAGCACGCATGTTAGAGCAAGCAGTTGCTCAATGGGACAATACGCTCTTACAAGGTAAAACCTCTCTAAATATCCCTAATTCTTATATTCCTAATCCTTAAAAAGCAAAAAGCGCCGCTTAATAGCGACGCTTTTATTACCTTAATTCTTATGGCTATCGCTAAACGGAACACGCTACCCTTACTTTTAAAATTAACGAGTTTTTGTTAGAAATAACGACATTGGCTTTTTTCTATCTCAGGGCTTTCTTTGTAGATTTTGAGTAGTAACGCGACCATCACCAAACTAATTAGCATTGATGAGCCACCATAACTAAAGAATGGCATCGTCAAACCTTTGGTCGGCATCGCACCCATATTCATAGCAGCATTAATAATCGTCTGCGCAATAAAGATAATCCCAATACCAAAAGCTGTATAACTCATACGCATTTGGCGACGTTTTAGAGCATTGTAGCTGATACGCATAGCACTACCGATGATAAGCGCTTCTAATAATAGAATCATAGTTACGCCAACAAAGCCGAGCTCTTCACCCGTAATAGCCAATAAAAAGTCTGTATGTGCTTCAGGTAGATGTGATAGCTTTTGCACGCTTTCACCATAGCCAACGCCTGTGAACTGCCCGCGACCAAAAGCAATCAAGCTACGTGCCAGCTGATAATCGGTATCTTGAATGTCGTCAAATGGGTCTAAAAACGATAAAACCCTTGTGAGTCGATACTGCACCATAGTAACTGCCAGCACACCAAGCACACCAACTACTGCTCCTAGTGCCACAAACTGCTTATAGGGCGCACCAGCGATATAAAATATCGCAAATACTGTCCCTACAATGACAACCAACGAACCAAAATCAGGCTGTAGCAATAGCAGGAAAGTCAGTAGGCCAATGACTAAGGAAATACGTAAAAATCCATCCCAGCCATTGCGTACCTCAAACGAGCGCCGTACTACAAAGTCAGCAACGAAGACAATCACTACCAGCTTTGCTAATTCTGCAACCTGAAAGTTAATAACGCCTAAATTTAACCAACGTTTTGAGCCGTTGATAGGCGCACCAAATAACGTTGCTATTAGCAGTGCACCAGTCACACCCAGCAAGATAAACTGCGTTTCGGTCTGATACAGCGTCCTTAATGGCACAAAGTAGTATGGTATCGCAGCAGCAATTAATCCAATACCCATGTATAGCAGCTGATGCTCAAAGAAATACAGCTCGGTCATCCCACGACTCAGCGCGAAAGGAATAGAAGCCGAAGCCACCATGAGCAAGCTGAGCACCATCATACAACCGACGCTAGATAACAAAATAGCGCGCGCTGAGGGCAAAGATAAAACACCATCTGAACCAGAAGCCGATTCAGATTTTTGAGAAGAACGAGAAAGGAAAGAGAGTGCCATAATATTTAAATACGCTAACAAACAAAAAAACACGACGTCTATTCAACGCCACCGTTTAAACTAAATAAAAAATACGCCGAATGACTGTTATAGCTAGTAGCTGTTATAACTTGTCGCTATACAGTCATTTATAATAGCAATTAATAAATGATAACTGGGTCTCATTAGAGAAAAATGACCCCATTAAACTAGAACTGGTTAACTGTGATTGACAGTAGCAGTAATTCATAAGCAAAACAATCATTTATCATCTAAATACTCGGATTAGACAGTCGTATCAGCAGCATCGGTATTTGTAACCAATTGTGCTACCAACTGGCTGAAATAATCACCGCGCGCCGCATAACCGTTAAACTGATCGAAGCTAGCACATGCTGGCGACAATAGTACTGCTTGTACTTGCGACAAACTACTCGCGGTGACTTGCTGAATACTTGCAAATGCACCTTCGAGGGTTTGACACTGATGTAGCACCACATCATCACTTAGCTTGGCAGCGCGCAGATGCTGTTCAATCTGCTGGCTATCCTCACCGATAAACAGAACTTGACTGACGTACTGGTTAATAAAAGGCGTCAACTCGCCAAATTGCTGACCTTTACCTTGGCCACCTAAGATTAATAGTAGCTTACCATCTTTGGGTGCATATACCGCGCCTAGCCCTTCAATAGCAGCGATGGTCGAGCCAATATTGGTTCCTTTGGAATCATTAAAATAATCAATTCCTGCAGCAGTTGCGACATATTGGCAGCGGTGATCAAGTCCTGTAAAGCGTTGTAAGGTAGCAAGCATGCTATCAATAGGTATTCCTGCAAGCTCACCGAGTGCTAGAGCTGCTTGAGCATTAAGCAAATTATGGCGACCTTTAATAATAAGTTTTTCTGCTGATAATAATCGCTCTGTACCGTGTGCCAGATGAATCTGTCCATCAGGATCAGTAATCAGGCCATACTGACCTTTGTCAGGAGCATGAATACCAATGCTTAAACGTGGCAAATTATCTGCTACTAGTGGACGAGTCAACGCATCTTCACGGTTAATAACTACCGATTTGGCACCTTGAAAAATACGATGCTTGGCCTGATGATAACCAAGCATGTCGCCATGACGATCCAAATGATCAGGCGACATATTAAGGACTGTCGCTACTTGAGCACCCAAATTGGTCACGGTTTCTAATTGAAAGCTGGATAATTCAAGGACTGCCAAGGTCATGTCGCTATTAGATAAAAGATCTAATGCTGGCACGCCAATATTACCGCCGACACCAACATTGATACCTGCATCAGCGGCCATTTCACCAACCAAGGTGGTCACCGTACTTTTGGCATTAGAGCCAGTAATGGCGATGATTGGTACATCGCATGCTTCACAAAACAGCTGAATGTCGCTTACAACCGGAATATTAGCCTGTCGTGCTGCTGCGACAGCCTCAGTTTCAAGAGATATACCAGGGCTAATAATAATACGCGCCGCTTTCTGCAATAGCTCAGCATCAATAGCGCCAAACTGACGAATTTCAACAGCAGCAGGTAATTTATCTGCTAACACTGGTGCGGACTGTCCATCTGTTACTGCCACGCGGTAACCTTGTTCAGTCAGATAACGTGCTGCCGATAGCCCTGACTGTCCCAATCCGACTACCACTTGTAGGCCACCGCCTTTATGGATTAAGTTGTCTGTTGCAGCGAAGGTCGTCATATATTTTCCTTTTATGAGGCTATTTACTTGGCTATCAAAAACGATGGTTATTGACACTGCATCGGGCAAGTGCACGATATAAAATTTCTAATTACAATGATGGTGAGCATCATAACGGTATCGTTCATGTTTCGGTACTGCTTTTTTATCACTTTGTGGTATTATGCGGATGTTTTTATATTAAGTTGCTGAGGTCTTAACTGGTAATTTAATTTTGTATTCCGATTAAGCAAGTTGTGACCTTTATTACGCTATTGTCACTTTGTCCTCAATAGCTACTCATACTGTCATTATGTTGTGGCAAACGCTTTTATTATAGCTGTTTTGCCATCTTACCTGACAATCTATCTGCTGTGATACATCATCATAGCCATTTGTGCATTATCTTAGGTTTTAATCATATTTTACTATTGGCAATACTGCAAACGACTCAGTGGCCATACTCTTTATTAAGCATTAATAACTTTTAAAATAGTGCAAGTGCAAGACCGCTTAGCAGCATTAGTCTGTTGGGCGACGCGGTAGCTTTCTTAGTGGCTAGTATTATCAATAGACCGTTATGGTTGAAAGGTAATATGACCACTAGGTAATGATTGCTTTTTTTGCCTCTAACTCTATGCAGTTTACTTATGACATCTTTTTTTGATAGCTTACGTGACGAATGGTTTTCTAATGTACGTGGCGATGTGTTATCCGGTATCGTCGTCGCATTGGCGCTGATTCCAGAAGCCATTGCTTTTTCTATTATCGCGGGCGTCGATCCAAAGGTTGGCTTGTACGCCTCGTTTTGTATCGCGGTAGTGATTAGCTTCGTTGGTGGTCGTCCGGGGATGATCTCGGCTGCGACAGGAGCAATGGCTCTCGTCATGGTTGACCTCGTCGCTGATCATGGTTTGCAGTATTTGCTTGCTGCAACGCTACTATGCGGCGGTATTCAAATCGTAATGGGTATCTTAAAGCTTGGTAACCTTATGCGCTTTGTCTCTCGTTCAGTGGTGATTGGCTTTGTCAATGCGCTCGCGATTTTGATATTTGCCGCCCAGATACCAGAGCTTAATCCGGCGACTGAACGTGTGGGCTTAACCGTGTATATTATGACGGCAGCAGGTTTGGCGATTATTTATCTGTTTCCGCTTATTCCCAAAATTGGGCGCATCATTCCTTCGCCACTCATCTGTATCGTTGGACTGACGGCCGTAGCACTTTATATGAATTTAGATATTCGTAACGTTGGCAGTATGGGCGACCTTCCCGACTCGCTTCCAGTATTTTTGCTACCTGATATTCCCCTTAATCTAGAGACTTTGTTTATTATTGCTCCTTACTCTATCGCCCTAGCTATCGTAGGTCTGCTTGAATCAATGATGACAGCGACGATTGTCGATGAGCTGACTGATACCCCAAGTAATAAAAACCGTGAGTGTCGTGGTCAAGGTATTGCCAACGTCGTTTCAGGTTTCTTTGGCGGTATGGCTGGTTGTGCGATGATTGGTCAGTCAATGATTAACGTAAAATCCGGTGGTCGTACGCGCTTATCGACGTTGATGGCTGGTGTTATCTTGTTAATTATGGTGGTTTTCCTAAGCGATTGGGTCAGTCAAATCCCAATGGCCGCTTTAGTCGCTGTTATGATTATGGTCTCAATCGGTACTTTTAACTGGCAATCTATTCGTGAATTCAAAACCCATCCAATGTCATTTAATATCGTGATGCTCGCGACAGTTTTGACCACTGTATTTACCCATAACTTAGCTTATGGTGTTGGGGTTGGCGTACTACTATCAGCCTTAGCCTTTGCTAATAAAATTGGTCAGTTCTTAACCATATTTAGTGATTATGATGATAGCAGCAATACCCGCTATTATTATGTCCAAGGACAGGTGTTCTTTGCCTCAACGACACAGTTCTTACAAAGCTTCGATACCAAAGAAGCTTTGGACAATATTGAGATTGATGTGAGCCAAGCCCATTTTTGGGATATCAGTGCGGTCGATACTTTGGACAAGCTGGTCATGCGCTTGCAACGTGAAGGTATTGATGTCAAAGTAGTTGGTTTAAATAATGCCAGTCGTACCCTGATCGATCGTTTCTCTATTCACGATCGCCGCGATATCGGCCTATTGGATTAGACAGACAGGCACAAATTTCTAACTTTTTATCAGAGTCTACTGATCAGCAGCTATTTATTTTAGCTGCTGTGTCGCTCTGTTTCGCTTGACTGTCCTTTCTCCTTGAGATGATGTGATTGCCCTTATGAGTAACTTAAAACCAGATAGTGTTATTGCTTGTCTAGACTGTCCTGATCATGTACAAGCGGTGCTAGATGCTAGTATGTGGGCTTCTTCACGCCTGCAAGCGCCCGTAGGCTTGTTACATGCAGTGCCAAGCGTACAACAAAAGGCGGCCGTCAATTATTCAGGCTGCCTAAATATCGATGATGAAAATCATTTGCTTGATCAATTCACCAGCCACGAGCACTTGAGTAACTCAGAGCTTAAGGCCCAAGGTAAGCTCTTGCTGCATCAAGCAACGGCTTATTGTGATCAGAATTTACACAAGCGAAAAATATATACTTTGCATCGCCATGAAACTCTAGGCGAGAGTATCGACTATGTTGATGAAAAGTCGCAATTGATAGTTATCGGTCATCACGTTACCTGTAAATCAACTTTAAGCCAGCTCATTCGCTTAAGCCACTGCCCTATTTTGGTGACTCATGCACCATTTTTGCCCCCTACTACCGCGTTATTTGCTTTTGATAATCGTGCCACTTCCCACAAAATGCTTAATTGGTTATGCAAAACACCCCTTATTCGATCATTAACCATTCATATTGTGATGGTTGGTAAAGACACTTCTGAAAACTGCGATGCGCTGCGCGAAGCTTATGCGCGCCTCAAGCAAGCAGGTATTAACTGTAAAAAATCCTTATTAGACAGTCGCGATGTTTGCTCCGCTTTGAACTACTATCAAAGTGAGCACAATATCGGCTTACTGATGTCTGGTGCCTTTGGACAATCACGACTACGTGAGCTACTCAAAGGTAGCGAAACCAAGAAGCTATTGGGCACTACCAAAACCCCTTATTTACTCTTTCCAAAAGCCTGAACCTCTTAATAGTTAACTCGATCATTCCTGAATCTCCATAAATATAGACGATATGTCCGCTACTCTTAGCGCACGTATCGCCTTGCCTTGCGGCTTAATCTAGCGACTAATTAGCTGTCACTATAGTTGCGAAACTTACTCTACTTCTGTCTCTCTTAACTTATCAGTTGATTAATCTTAAATTGCTTAACTATCTATATCCTTATGATAGATATTTCTATGTTCATTCTATTTTAATATTTGCTCCTTGTTCTTTGTAATATTTTCGCAAATCATCACAGGATAGCCTCCCCGCAAAGCACCAAAGTTGGTTATAATAAAGTTCTCGTTGCACCTAACGTTACAGGCACTTCTGCTATATTCGTCCTAAATTTACTTTATATTTATGCGGACTATTTCGTTTTTATTGCACCAAATACTATGACAATATAAAGCTTTTGCCTGTTATAGTGGCTATCGTTCTGGTATTGAATAAGTCTAAGCGTTCCTCCCCCTTGAGTGCGTTTGGCACAATTCTTGAACGACTTACCATAGGCATGGCGAAGGTATGATGCACTAAAAATTATGCAACGGCCTGCGACATCACTCATATAAGGAAATTTCTTATGAAGTTAATCACTGCGATTTTAAAACCATTCAAACTTGATGACGTGCGTGAAGCACTATCTGATATTGGCGTTAAAGGCGTCACAGTCACTGAAGTTAAAGGGTTTGGTCGCCAAAAAGGACATACTGAGTTATATCGCGGTGCAGAATACGTGGTGGACTTTTTACCAAAAGTAAAAGTTGAAGTAGCGGTTATCGATGAGATGGTTGAACCCGCTATCGAAGCTATTACTCGTATTGCCAGCACCGGTAAAATCGGCGATGGCAAGATATTTGTCACGGCACTTGAGCAGGTTATCCGTATTCGTACTGGTGAAACGGGGCCAGATGCTATTTAAAGCCTGTAGTTAAACAACGGATAAGCAGTCTTGCACATTATTGGTGCAAGTATATTTTTAATAAATATAGTCTTAAAGAGGATAACTGCACCGTAAAGTACATCTAGAAACAAGCCGATCTACCGCATTCACAATTCAAGGGGGAATTAAGATGCAAAGTCAGATTTTTGAGCTGCAATACGCACTCGACACGTTTTATTTTTTAGTGTGTGGGGCACTGGTCATGTGGATGGCCGCCGGTTTCACGATGTTAGAGGCCGGACTGGTTCGATCCAAAAATACCGTCGAAATCTTAACCAAAAATATCGCGCTATTTGCCACCGCTTGCACTATGTACATGATATGTGGCTATGCCATCATGTATGGTGGTGATTTATTTTTAAGTGGTATTGCAGGCGGTGAGACTTTAGTAGAAGATGCCTTAGCAGCCTCTGCCGAAAATGGCTTTTCTGGTGATTCTGTTTACTCTGCAGCATCCGACTTTTTCTTCCAAGTCGTTTTTGTAGCTACCTGTATGTCGATTGTCTCAGGTGCTGTTGCTGAGCGTATGAAACTTTGGGCTTTTTTGATGTTTACGGTAGTGATGACTGGTTTTATCTACCCATTAGAAGGCAGTTGGACGTGGGGCGGCAAAGATGTCCTTGGACTATTCAACTTAAATGACATGGGCTTTTCTGATTTTGCAGGCTCCGGTATTGTACATATGGCAGGAGCATCGGCAGCACTAGCTGGTGTATTGTTTTTAGGAGCACGTAAAGGTAAGTACGGATCTAATGGTGAGATACGGGCGATTCCTGGTGCTAACCTACCATTAGCAGCGCTGGGCACCCTTATATTGTGGATGGGCTGGTTTGGCTTTAATGGTGGCTCAGTACTCAAGCTAGGTGATATAGCCAGCGCTAACGCAGTGGCTATGGTGTTTTTAAATACCAATGCAGCAGCTGCGGGTGGTGCAATCGGTGCCTTGTTGTTAGCACGCCTTATTTTTGGTAAAGCTGATTTAACCATGCTCTTAAATGGTGCATTAGCAGGTTTGGTAGCGATTACTGCAGAACCCTCCACTCCATCTGCATTGCAAGCGACTCTTTTTGGTCTAATCGCAGGCGCCATTGTAGTGTTATCTATTCTGGCTTTAGATAAGATAAAAATTGATGATCCTGTTGGTGCTATCTCTGTTCATGGTGTCGTCGGCCTATTCGGTCTACTAATCGTCCCTATTACCAATCCTGCTGCTAGCTTAGTCGGACAAATTGCAGGCGCTGCGACTATTTTCGTTTGGGTATTTATTGCCAGCTCAGTAGTATGGGCAATTATCAAAGTGGTCATCGGTCTACGTATCTCTGAAGAAGATGAGTACGAAGGCGCTGATATTGCAGAATGTGGTATGGAAGCTTATCCTGAGTTTACTAAATAATACCGATATCTAAAAATATGATTAGCTATAAAAACAATAAAACCCGCATCACCAATTGGTCATGCGGGTTTTATTGTTTTGATTTAAAATATTAACTGAGCAGATATCTGTCATTATCAATTAGATAGATGAGAATAAATGCTTATTTCTTTTTCCACGTTTGACTGCGTGAAAATGGTCCTAAGTAACCTTTTAGATTAAGAGTATCACCGCTTAAATTCGCAGTCATACGATAAGTCTTGTTTTTCTCAGGATCAGTGATAGTACCACCACTGTACTTACCACCACCATCAGCTTTTAAATCAGAGATGATGGTCATACCAACGTGCTTTTTACCTTTTTCAGATACAGTGCTAATTAGCTTACCCGTCAATACGCCATTTGACTCTGTGATTTTGACTACACCTTTAGGCTTGCCGTCATCAAAAGTTTGCCAAGTAGTATTGGCTAATGGATCAGCGGCAAATGCCATAGTGGCCATACTGATACCAGCAACTGCTAAAATAGATTTTGTAAATAGTTTCATAGATCGACTCCATTCGTACGATGATTACTCAAAAACATTATGTTTTCGTGCTTATCCTATGCTATCAGTTGTTTGCTGGTAAATTCTATTAGTAACTTAAACTACTAATAATTTAAACTACGCAATCAACCTAAATAACATCTTCTGCACTCATTATAGACAAAATCCGAACTTTGCCTAGTAATTTTTTATAGATTATTGTTTCTATAAAATTAAAACTATATCAAATAGTTACAGAAAAGGATTGTCTATATTTTCATCTTGTCGGTCATTTTTTTCTTTTGACGTCAGCGTTTTTTTACTGTTTTCGGTAGAGTTTTCAAAAGCTTGTAATATCTTGGTCGTCAGTTCATGTAACTGCTTTGCTTGCTCATGACCTGAATCATTGAGATATAAATCAACATCACCATAGATGATAATTTTGTCTTCTTGATTTTCTATAGTCAGCTCACCAATCTGCATACTTTGGTGATTATTTGCAAATGGCTCAATCATTTTACTCTCCATACTCAAGTAGTATTGGGCAATATTCATAGATAATTAATAGACATTATTTAGGCTGGTATTGATCTAAGCTTGCAACTGTGCCACTAACCATTCAAGAATCGCCCATACAAACAACATCCAAGCAGGTTCTTCAATTGGCGCGTCATCTGATCTATCCATGTTTTCTCCAGCCTTCAATGGTAGCTCTAATGCTTGCGCTTTGGTTTTTAGGTCAAGTACTGGTAGGACATCGATACCAGTTTTGGCCGTTAACTCATCAATACTGATGACCTCTATACGCTCTGACTCGTCATTAGGGGCATAGTAAACACCTGCTTGATTGGTCGCTGGAACATAAACTGCCTTAAAAAAATGACTAGGTACTAGCACCCGCCCAGCAAGCTGTTTGGTTTTTTTATCGGTAAATGCGACACCCGTGATGGTATAAACCTCACCATATTGCTGAGTTAAATAGCGAGTAGCAGACTCTATATTACGCCAAATATAGCGATTATTACGCGGAGACTGTGGGGCAATATTGGCTAAACTAAAACTGTCATATTGTTGACTACGAGTTGCCATATCCGCGTTAGGCGCTAAATGGCCGCGGTCATAGCCGGAGCCTGAATAATCCGACAATGAGGCACGCGCTGACCTTGGTACTCGGCTCTCTTCGTGAAAGCTGTCTTCACGGTCGATTTCTTTGGCTTGCTGTAAGCGCTGGCGGGTCAAATGCTCTGCTGACCATAAGGGTGTACGCGATACGCCTGAATACATAACAGCAAAACCGTCCATACATAGGGGTTGGGTCTTTGCACTTAGCTTATCATTGATAAATTCAGGATAGATACCGCCATAAAAAGACTGGCTACATTGGGTAAGATCATCTGCATGCGCTGGCGAGATACTTACCATTACAGTAATTACTGTCATTATTATGCTATTTTCAAAACTATATATAGGTCTAACAAAACTTATCATTCAACTTTCAACCGTCTATGCTTACTATTACGTATACGCTATCCTAGCAGGCGTCTACAAATAAAGAAAGATAAGGCTGCTGACAATACAAGGTTACAAGGTCGTGACATTGAATGAAGTATCGGCTATACTAAGCCGTCTAAAATAGACTGACAGCAGATTTTGATGTCTCATTTCTTGATGACAATCCGAAAACCTGTCTACTATGTCAAAAACGGTGAAGTGGGTGAGTGGCTGAAACCGCACGCCTGGAAAGTGTGTATACGTTCATAGCGTATCGAGGGTTCGAATCCCTCCTTCACCGCCAATCTTAGTTATCCCCTGTTTTCCCAATCTGTCCGAACCCCTCCAAAATACTCCTTAAACCCTTTACAGGTAAGACTTACAGTCTATACTTATTATCTACTGCTGTCCGAATCATTCCTATTCAACCCTATGTATCCCACGTGTTGTGTTGGTCTATTCGTTGGTCTATTATTCATATACACCTCAATTAGACCAACATTCGATCTAAATTTATATAGCCTAGACCAACATAATCGTCTTGAAGCTTTAAATACATAGCTCGTAGGTATAAGGAATAGACCAACATGTTAAGTGATGCCAAAATTCGTAAGCTAAAACCGACTGATAAATGCACCCCTTCTCGTCCAGACAAATATAGTGATCAACAAGGTTTGCAATTACTGGTACGTAGCTCAGGAACGCGAACATGGGTAAGCGCATATCGCTTTAATGGTAAGCAGCAGAAAACTACTTTAGGTACATACCCACAGATGGGTTTAGCAGAAGCAAGAATAGCTAATGCTGACATTAAGGCTTTAGTAGCTAATGGAACCAATCCAAAGAATAAAAAACGTCAAGACAAGATTGCGAATGAGCAAGCTAAAATGTTCAATGATTATGCGCTTGAATGGCTAGAGGAGCGTGAGCGCAACGTAAAGCCTCGCACCTATCAACAGGACTATAATCGCATGCACAAAGACGTTATACCTAGCTTTGAAGGCATTGCTTTAAAAGATGTGACATTCGAAGATTGTAAATTAATGGCAGATGAAATTGAAAGCAGGACTAACAATGAAGGGGCATCACCACGAGAAGTAACCAGACGCACTATTGATCTCGTTGGCAATATTCTTAGAAGAGCCATGAGAGAGCGCCTAATCGATGTAAATCATACAGAGGGGCTAAAAGATCTTTATCCAAAAGCAAAAACCAAGCACATGAAACACGTTGAGCTTAGTGAGCTGCCTAAGCTCTTGCAAGATATTGAAAGATATCATGGTCACGATCAAACTCGATTAGGTATGAAGTTTTTGGCATATTCTTTTTGTCGTACTATCGAGCTCAGAATGATGAAGTGGGAGCATATCGACTTCCCTAACCGACTATGGCGTGTCGACATTGATAATCTTAAGATTGCACGTAAGCATGTTGTTCCTTTATCAGATCAAATGCTGGCTGTTTTGGAAGAGATGAAACCCATTACCAGACAATACGAATACGTGTTCTATCATACTGGTATGCATCAGCCTTATAGCGAAGAGTTTATTAATAATGCTTTAGATATCCTTGGATATGGAGGTAAACAGACTGGGCATGGCTTCCGTCACATCGCCTCAACTAACTTAAACGAGCTTGGCTACATGGGTGATGCGATCGAAAAGCAGATGGCGCACGATAAAAAAGGCAGTATCCGCGCAGTTTATAATCACGCGCAGCACTTAGAAGAGCGCCGTAAGATCATGCAAGTTTGGGCTGACTTCTTAGACCTACTTAGAGATACAGGTGAAGTAGTAGACTTTCAAGCAGCACGTCAGCAGATTGAAAAATCATTAACGAACTATCAATCTGATGATCTCAAGGCAATCGACAAGCAAGATCTTATCCAGGCACTCATCAATAAAGGTATGACAATGATAGAATTGAATGAGCTATTAAAGCAATAATTCGATAACTTATTTTTATAAAGCTTGCTATTAAGAATATTGAATCAAACATTTAATAATTACATCAAATCAGGCGGCTTAACTCTACTAAAGCTAACTAGTCTTTATTAAAGGTTCTTTTGTATTCATCTTCAATCATCTGGCTTATAGCTTTATTGGAAGCAGTTATTCCTTTGGCTTTCATAATAGAGTCCAGTTGATCTTTATTTTTCTTATAAACTTTTACTTCGCTTTGTTCTTCATTCTTATTGCTTGCTGAAAACTTAACCCAAGCATCTTTCATGTTTTCTATAATTTTAGCTCTAAACGATATTACTGGTATCGATACAAAATCGAATGTAGGATCACTTGTATCTATATTTTTAGTAAAGATTTCATACGTGTAATCTACGTTTGATAAAACATCAAGACTAGCTAAAATTAAGTTGTGTTTGTCTTCTAGAGAGATAGGTATAAAGATACCCTGAAGTATAAGATAATCTCTCTTTTCTGAGCTTAAATAATTATATGCCCATTCAATTTGACTACTGTCATCACTTTTAAACCATGCGATTTCTCTATCAGTACGATTTCTAAAATAATCAGATTTGATTCTTTCTATACGCCATATTAACAGTTGATTATTCGTGTCATCATAATATGAATAAAACGGTAAATTAATCTTAATATAGTTAAAATGAGTAATTTCATATTTTAGATAATTTAAAATATAAGCAACTAGCTCACCACCTCCGACCAAAGACTTATTATACAAAGTAATTTGAATTAAATAAGCGACGTACAGAGCGCAACGAAGGTTGTCTTTTATCCATTTTAATGAGCTATCTGGTAGCTGGTTATTAATTTTAAATTGCATTAATCTATGGAAATATTGGATTGGATATTGCTGATTTTTAAATATGCTTATCAAAATAGCTTTGAATACTCCCATATCTAAATCTATATTAGCTGTTGTATCTCCCGTATACATATTATGCGCAAATACTAGGCTCTTGCACTCATCCTCATTAAAGCGTTCAACCGTTTTATAAAAATCTTCTAAATTTTTCCAATTCTGTTTTTGGTCATAAAAATACAAATTAGTATTAAATTTATATTGTTGAGCAAAGTGGTATGCATTAGCTTGATTTAATATTTCTTGGTTTGTATTAGAAGGTTGAGCAGGCATTTTAATAACTTCAGCTTTCGAGGTAACTAATTGATTAAAATTCAGATCAGTAGTGTTTTTTTGTTCAACAGTAACAACCACATTACAGTCTAAACTCTCTTCAAATTCGACATCATTTTCGTTACCATAATTAACATTCTCGTGGTCTTTCATTGCAACAATCCTTCCGAAAAAACTCTATAAAGGTGGGTTAATAGTCCATATTAGTAGAAAAAAACTATATTTTAACTACTTATAAACTCCCTAATATAGGGGATTTGAGCAGTCCTATACCCTTTTTTAGCTCAAAATAGACTGTACTTAGTCTTTCATCTTTTCGTCTTAACTATACCTTGTATCCAAACCTCGTCCTAGCACTAAATTTAAATAGTTTCATCCTAACATCACTGTGTCTTTTAGGTGTTATCTACGTCAGCACAATCCTCAACCCTGGCAGCAATTTTCTATAAGCAATAAACTGCAAATCCCAAGTACACAACAAAGAAATTACTATTTCACTCTTAGCATGTTATTTATATTATCAGCTAACACTAAAAATTCACCCCTAAAAAATATACATCATACTGATAGTTATGTAAGTTTATTTCAATGGAGCACTATTATTTCATACTTATTTATCAGCTAATCCCATTCCATGTTTTTATTCGTAGTTGAATTATTTTGCAAATAAAATGATGCAAAAATACTATTTGAGCAGATAACCTGATGGCTTTTATCTCAGTTTTTAATAGATAAAATTCCCATTTTATAATTATAGATATTTACGTAACTCCCCAAGTAACAAAACCCCGTCTATACGGGTATATGATCAACCCACCTTCTCGCAGTAGCGCATTTCTTTACCGATTGCCAATCCGGTAAATAATACTATTAATATAATCCTCTATACATCCGAGTTGTTTGGCTCAACCAAACGACGTCAGTAAAAAGATATCTAGTTGCCTTAGATTATGAACACATAACCTAAGGCATTATAAAATGATGAACACAACTTTATGGCACGACTACGTCGTCGCCAGAGTCGATAAACTCGTAAGCGATATACTTAATCCAAAAATCATACTTAGCATTCAACAAATCAGTGAGCAGTTGAATCTCTACTATCAACCAATGACACTGCTCTACAATAACGAATTGGAATACACCCATTCGATAAGATGGTTTATAGGCAGTTGTTACCTCGTTTGTGGCAACTGCTATCCCAATGATTTTTTTTGGGATAAGGCTATGACACAAAGATTTTTATATGCGCTTAGTTTTTATCAGCCTGAATTTGCTACTGCTATGACTGACTTCGCTTTTCAAGAAAATCGTAATGGACAATCGCTTTTTGGTTGTATGAACTATTTTTTACATGAATACAAACGTGTGCTTATCGTGAGAGTCGACCTCAAAATTAAACTAGAGTATGCACATCTTATTGGTATTGAAGCCTTCAATGATCTTATGAATAAGATCATGAGAAAAATACAAAGTGACAGGGAAAAAGAGGAGAGAAGAAAAGCTGGCAAAATCGTTAGTAAAGAAAAAAGCTGTTTTGAAGATTTAAGGGGTTATGCTTGGGCGATAGAACAAGGGGTCGATACTGGAGGCTTGCATTGTCATTTATTACTGATTTATAACGGTGATAAGCGCCAGGAAGATTGGTACTTAGCTGATACAGTTTGTAAGCGCTGGGTTGAAATAACAGAAGGTATGGGCTGGTATTTTAACTGTAATACCACTGAGTATAAACGAAAGCAAGAGCTTAAAGGTACGCTTGGTATAGGTATGATCCATAGGGATAATATCTTAGAGGTGAAAAACGCTATCCATGCAGCGCTGTACTTAACCCGCCCTGATAAGTACGAGCAGCGCCTTAAAGCTTGGATGCCTAACATGCGTAGCTTTGGTCGTTGCAATTATCCCTAAAAGCTAAGTAGCGCTTAGCATTACCCATAACAAAGTAATTTCAGATACATACTACTTGACTGAACATACGATCATTTGCTCTAACAAGTGCTCAGTCAATCTAATCTTATTTCCCTCTCTAAGGCCTGCTTAATCGCAGGCCTTTTTTTATGCGCTCTATTCTTAGGAGTCTATATGGCATTTTATTGTGTAGTACTGGTAGTTCATATCTCATCATTGGTTGAGTTTGCTATCCGCTATCGCTCTAAACCCTGCATTAAAACCCCCACGTTTAATCAACCAACGCTCTAAATCAATCAATAAAAGGAATACTCTCATGGCACATTTAATCGAAACAATGGCATACCTAGGCCAGACACCTTGGCATGGCTTGGGGAATGAATTGTCACCGAAGCAATCTATCGAGGTCTGGGCTAAGCAAGCAGGTCTTGATTGGCGCATTGAGTCCTCAGACGTCAGCTACATGGCAAGCAATGACAAAGGGCATAACCTAATTCTACCTTTTGCTGAGCAGAAGGTACTTTATCGATCAGATAACTTCGAACCGTTATCGGTCGTCAGTCAACGCTATCAAGAAGTGCAACCTCGTGAGATTCTAGAGTTCTATCGTGATCTCACTGAACAGTCTGATTTTGAGCTAGAGACGGCTGGAGTGTTGAAGGGTGGTCGTAAGCTATGGGCATTGGCCCGTACAGGGCAATCAGCAACGCTTAAGGGCAAAGATGTCAGTAATGGCTACTTGTTACTGGCAACGGCTTGTGACGGCACTCTAGCAACCACAGCACAGTTCACATCGATCCGTGTGGTATGCAATAACACCCTAGCGATCAGCTTAGCGGACGGAAGCGGTGGCGTGGTCAAAGTTCCGCACTCTACCTCCTTTGATGCCGATAAGGTCAAGCAGCAATTGGGTGTGTCGGTTAAGCAGTGGGATGAACACTCATACGAGATGAAGCAGCTATCAGAACGCCGTGTTACTCAAGCAGAAGCGGCAAATTATCTAAGCCGTGTGTTCAATGATCAGGACAATAACATCATTTTATTTAACAGCGCTAAGAAAGAGAAAGATGCGGTACCAAATGCTAAAGCCATGAATAAGGTGATGAGTATGTTCAACGGCTCAGGTCGTGGAGCAGATCTTGATGCCGCTCGTGATACGGCTTATGGCTTGCTGTGCAGTATCACTGAGTACGTGGATCATGAAAGACGGGCGATGAATACCGATAACCGTCTCAACTCAGCATGGTTCGGTGCTGGAGCGAAACTTAAGCAGAAGGGTTTAGAGGAATCGCTGCTGATGCTTGCTTAGTCAGATAAATCTTAATTCTACAACACAATCAACCACGCTTAAGGGCGTGGTTTTTTTATGCCGTTTATTTCATTTAACACCAATCATAAACCTATTAAGGAATTTACCATGAACATGATCGCACTAAACACCACCACTCAGCCACGACAAACTAAGCGTTCTACCGTTAAGGTGAAAACGCCTATAGCAATAAAGTCTAATATAGACGTTAAGCCAGCTGTATTGGCTAAGCATTCTGATCATCAATCAAGCATCGCTAAGCGTTTGGTCAATACCAAGTCTTTAAGTCGTGAAGACTGGCTACAGTTTCGCAAGCAAGGTATCGGTAGTAGTGACGCCGCTGCTGCCTGTGGTATTCATCCGTACCTTTCCATGCTGGAATTATGGATGATTAAGACAGGGCGCATGACCTCAAACATCGATGAGAGCATCGAAGGGTATTCGCCCCTCTATTGGGGGAATACCTTAGAGCCTATGGTGGCTAAATATTATCAAGAGCACACAGGCAATAAGGTAAGGCGTGTTAATGCCATATTGCAGCATCCTGATCCTGACAATCACTTTATGCTGGCCAATTTAGACTACGCAATCACTGGTAGTACAGAGGCGCAGATACTAGAATGTAAAACCGCAGGGGAACATGGTGCCAAGCTCTGGAAACACGGTGTACCTTTGTACGTGACGTGCCAAGTTCAGCATCAATTAGCAGTCACTGGCAAACAGGCGGCGCATATCTGCGTGTTAATCTGCGGACACGAGGCTAAGATATTTAAGGTTGAGCGTGATGAGAAGCTGATCGCGTCCATCATCGAGCATGAGCGGTTATTCTGGCAATACGTGGAAACCGATACACCGCCAACCCCTGATCATAGCGAGTCAGCAGCTCGTGCGTTAAAGCAGCTTTATCCCAAACCTGAGCCATCCAGCAAAGTTGATTTACGGGAAGATGACGGAGCCAATAAGTTGTTTGAGCAACTGCTTAGTTACCGTGACTACATGCAAGAGCTAGAGCAGAGTCATGATCAAGTAAAGCATCAGCTGCAAACGCTAATTTCCGACAATGAGATTGCAGTATTTGAGAAAGGCGCTATCTCTTGGAAGCGCTCGAAAGACAGTGTCGGTCTTGATAGCAAAGCGCTAACCAAAGCACATCCTGAATTGCTTGAGCAGTTTAGTAAAACACGCCTGGGCAGTCGTCGCTTTGTCATTCTTAACGATAACTAAGCTAGCACTCACTCAACCATCAATAAAATAATCGAGTTAATAAATCAAACGCATAAACGCCCACCCGTAACAGGTGGGCTTTTTTATGGCTACATAAAACACATAAGGAATATCACCATGATTAAAGGTCTAACGATTACTCCACCAGTACTTGGTCGTATCAGCATCGGACGTGTCATTCAAAAGGATGGCAAGCGTTTACCTGCTAAAGACGATCAGTTCACCATTACCAGCCAAGTTCAGAATAAAGACGGCTGGATCAATCATCCACTAGATGAGAAGTTACGCGAGCACAGTAAAGGCAAGCTCAGACAGATCCCTGTACGCATGCTGTTTAATGATCCTGAGCTTAATTTGCGAGCTGAGTACACACTGTTTGATAGACAAACAGGTAGACCCGTTTGCGTGGGCGACGGAGAGCAATGTCAGCGTCGAACAAGTAAAGGCGTTGAAAACCATCCATGCCCATCACCTGATCGCTGTCCATTGGCGCAAGGCGGTGCTTGTAAGCCTTACGGGAGGCTTTACGCTAATCTGTCTGAGGACGATGAGCTTGGCACCTTTATCTTTCGCACCACTGGCTTTAATAGCATTCGCACACTTGCAGCAAGGCTCAGCTACTTTGCTGCGGTATCAGGTAATAAGTTGTCCTGTCTGCCATTACAACTAACCCTACGCGGTAAAAGCACGACTCAAAGCTATCGGGCACCAATTTACTTCGTTGATCTAACGCTACGTGATGGTGTGACAATTAAGCAAGCGGTGCAGAATGCGCAAGCGATAGATGCTGAGCTTAGCGAGCATGGCTTTGATCAAGCAGCATTAGAGGCAGCCGCTAAACAGGGCTACGTGAACTCATGCTTTGAGATTGATAGCGATGAAGCGTTTGAGGTGGTCGAAGAGTTTTATCCAGTAGAGGCAAGCGATGCTATCGACAGCCAACAGGGGCATGTGCAAAATAGCTTAGGCACTCATAACTTGACTAGCATTGAGCAAGGGCTACGGCAAAGCGTGACAGCAGTGAGCTAACGCATTCAAAGCAGATATGGAGCATAAAAAAGGAGCTGAATCAATCAGTTCCTTTTTTTATTGCTTCAAATCAGATAGGCAGGAGAACGGCATAGAATGGAGTAAAAAAATATGGGACTCGATAAGTATATGAGAGGAAACGCTCTCATTCACTTACAAGGAGCTAATCATGAAAAACTTAAATATTAATAATCAAAATCACTTAAACAACACAGATCTTTCACATGCACCTAGAATGCTACGCCTAAAAGTAGTTATGGACTTAACGGCTCTTGGTAGTACAACTATTTATGATATGTTAGATAAGAAGTCTAAGCGCTACGATCCAACCTTTCCTATTCAAGTTAAACTATCAAAAGGACGTGTTGCATGGGTAGAAAGTGAGGTTGTAAAGTGGTTAGAAACTAAGATAGCCGCAAGAGCTCACTAGACGGAAACAATAAATGAGTCACTTTAAGTTACTCATTTATTGTAGATTTAGATGTTTCTAGTCATTTAAAACATCCAAAACTTATGGCTATAGTTTTTATAAAGTCTAGGTTTCGCAATATCTCTAGTGTACTATACTCAATTATACAGCTTCAGATATATGTTGAGTTTTATTTTGATTATGATAGTTTGCAATACTGTAAATAAAGTATCTTCACGCTATTAACTTAATAAGAGTAAATACTCTTATTAAAAACGGATCTAACAGTGCCACTAGCAAAATTTTAATATTTTTTCAAAGCACGCGATTCACAAATAGCAGCACAGTACGACTCAGCGGCCGATTCAATAAGAATAGCAAAGGAAGCTACTTATAGTTTTGTGTGGGAAGAAAGGAACAGAGTTCTATCCTTTCCTTTTTCGTATGAAAGACTTACTTAAGTAACTAAAAAAAGGAATGGCTATGAACAAGAAAGTATTAGCAGGGACTGTGGCTACAGTAATAGCCGTAGGTGTTGGTGTAGCGCTTGTATCTGAGCCCGCAACAACTGCTAAAGCCACAATACCTTCTCAAGAAATAGAAGTTGCAGAAGTTGCAGAAGTTGAATATAACAGTGGTACTGGGGGACATTATGACTTGGCTAAAGAGATTGAAGAGTATGAAGCCGGTATCGACATGACAGAGGGATATGATTCTGCAATGGATTCAAATCATCCGAATTTTGACCCTTCGATAATAGCTGATGGCACCGATCAATATGTTGAAGAAGTTTATTACGAGACAGAAACGGTAAATACATTTCAACCTTTTACAAACAAACCCATCCGTGTATGGGGTAGCGATTTAGGTAATAAACTTGCCACATACCCACAAGAGTATACCGCAAAGTATGGCGATAAATTACTTTTGTTATCAGGTCATGTCACCAACTCCTACTCCAATGGTGTAGATTTAGGATTATTGTTTGTGCCTAACGTACATGCACCAAAGGGCACCGTGATAGAAGTAATTTGTTATGGTGCTGTTGCTACAGGCGGTTATCCATCATCAGTAGCAAATGATTGTTCATAAAAAAATAAGAAGCTGTGAGCCTTTCCTAAAAAGTGTGTAACTGCTTATAATCCACTAACCGGAGACTAAGCAATGACTAACCAATCTGACAT
>NZ_JBEOPE010000011.1:0-102705 GCF_040309845.1 Psychrobacter sp. S1-30-MNA-CIBAN-0213
TGGATGCAAAATGACTTATCCAAATTGTTTTATGATATTTGTCCAAGGCATAACATTTTTATTTTGAACTGACTATAGTAAAGAAAAAGAGGGTTAGAACCCCTCTCTTTAGAGGTTTGTCTGAAACTTTTATTAAGAGTATTTGAAAAATTGAATATAATGCGCTTACTAGAAGTGGAATAGCGGCTGTACCGATATCTATACTGTTGAATGAATATATCTCTGTATCTAACCAATAAATACAAATCAATAGTATTGCTGAAAATATAGGTATTAGTATATCCTTCTGCACAAATAGTGCTTGATCGTTGAGTATCTTAGGAAGTCTTTTAACTCTATTCATTAAATAGTCAATTACTTCTAAATAAGCAAGTACACAAAATATGATAGAAAATAATAAGATAAAGACTAACTTAAAGTTGTATACAGAGAATAATTCATGTACAGAAAAATTCGCTCTTAATGGAAAAAAGAAAACTACTAGAAGTACAATCACAATGGCGATTAATCTATGAAAAAACATTTGACTGTTGCTCCATGTCTTATATAGTGAATAATAATCAAAGTCTACACCTATCAAATCAAAATTAGGATAAATATCTGAGATTAGAAGCAATTCAAACTTACTGAATTGGATAAAAATCATCGGTTGTAGAGTATATAAGCGGTATATTGTCTCTAATTGTATACACAAACACTATTTTAGGTTTGATTTGTCCAATCATGGGAGTGTCAGTGATCGAGTTGAATAAAATTATTGAATGGCGCGGAGGGGTAATGCAGGTACCAAAAGATTCAATTATTGCTTAGATATGATTAGTCGATGTTACAAATACCCCCTGAAGGTGCAAATCCTTCTCTCGAACCAAATATAATACTAGCTAGTAGATAATGAATTCCACTGGCTTTTTTTGTTCTAAACGCAGTAAGTGCTTGAGTCTAAATAAATGTCATTTATCATAATACTTTTTCTCTTTAGGAATTTTTTCAACAGATTCTTCAAGTTGCTGCTGTAATTTCTCTGAGCCTTTCGAGTAGTTTATTCCTAATATTAACAAGATGCTTCCCATAAGTGCTGCAAGCATTATAAAGATATTCACTATTTTTTTCTTCTGGGAAGTTAGATAGAAATATGGCGACTTTGCTTGGTTCTACGGAGGGATTAATACTAGGGATTTGTGAAATTACAGAAAGAACAATACTTATTAAGAACATTGAAATCCCTGCTAGCATGATGAAAGTTGATCTACCGTGCACATGGGTGATTCTAGAAATAAATAGAATTCTATAATTCTCATCAAGCTATAACCTTGAGACTGCATAATCCCATTTTTGCCTCTCTTCATCATTTTTATTTTTTCTCGACTTTGAGTATTTTGCTAACCATTTATCCGTATGCGGCTTTAAGTAACCCGCCCCTAAGCTAACTAAAACACCAACAAAAATAACCCCAAACCACCAAGATATAGAGCTTATGTTGTTTAGAATCTCATGCATTGACTAAGTTCCTGATCATTATTAGTATTTTTTCTAGAAATATTCTACATTAGTTAGTAGTCAAAATGAATGAAAGCGAATTAATAATTAAAATACACTAATAAAAACAATATACTTATAATCATGAAAAGAACGCAAATCAACAATATTTTAATTTGATTAACTTTTCATGAGACTAACCATACTAAAAAAATGGCAGCACCCCAAAATGAAGCACTGCCATCATCTAAAAATCCAATTATAGAACCAAAAACCTAACCCTTTACATTTACCACATAACGCCCAACTGTCTTACTCGCCATAAAGCGATCTAAGTACTCAGGCGTTTGCTCTAGGGTAATTTCTTCGGCATAACTCTCAAGGTCGGGCAGTTTCATATCGGTTGAAACGCGTTCCCAAATAGCTTTTTTATCGTCCAGTGGAATATAGACCGAATCGATACCGAGTAGGGACACTGCTCTGGTGATAAAAGGTATGACTGTCATAGAAAACTCAGCGCCGCTCGCTAAGCCACAAGAAGTAACCGCACCGCCAGCTTTAGTTTGTTTGAGCAAATTGGCTAGATAATCGCCGCCAATAGTATCAATGGCGTTGGCCCACAGCTCGCGACCGGCAGGTTTGTTACCGACTTCATTGATGGTATCGCGATGACGGACTTCACTCGCGCCAAGCTCTTTTAGATAATCGCTTTGCTCGGGCTTACCAGAGAAGGCAATGATCTCATAACCTAGCTGACTCAAAATCGCGATACTGATACTACCGACACCGCCTGTTGCACCCGTGACGGCGACTGGTCCGTCTTCAGGCTTTGCGCCCATTTTCTCTAATTTCTGAATACTCAAAGCAGCCGTTAAGCCGCCCGTACCGTAAATCATGGCTTCTTTTAGCGTTAAAGATTCTGGACAGGATACCGCCCAATCGGCAGGGATAGAGATCATTTGGCTTAAGCCGCCATCCGTATCCATGCCCAAATCATAACCGAATACGACGACCTCTTGCCCTTCTTTAAAAGTGCCAGACTTGTCGCTAACCACGACGCCTGCCGCATCAATACCAGGAGTATGCGGATAGTTTCTAGTGATTCTCTTATTGCCCGAGGCTGACATCGCATCTTTGAAATTTAATGATGAATAATGCACTTCGATTAACAAATCATTCTCAGGTAAATCACTGACGTTGCGTTGTTGAATACTTTTTTTAAATTCACCGTCGCTGGTTTCTTCGACGACTAAGGCTTTAAAAGTTTGGTTAGACATGGTGAAATTCCTTATGGATTGCTAGTGAGGTTTATCTTTATAATCACTTTCACATGGGCATAGATGTCTATATCTAATCTATAGTCAATACTAAATAAAGTAGATACGTTATATTTTGACGCGAGAATGGTATAAATTTTTCTTGCTTGCTGTGCCTACGCAGACAGAGGCTACAAAAAATAAATACCAGTCTCACTGTATCTTTTTTTATATCGGACTCCCTTGATTAAGGCTTCAAAAGTACCTTACCTTTTTTGCCTGACTGCAACTTACCATCGACCGCTTTAGTGATATCGGCCAGATCAAAAGTTGCTTCAACCGGTAGTTTCAACTTGCCATCAACCGCGCATTCTATTAACTCATCAACCAAACGCTGCTTATTTGCCACGCTCATTTCTTGACTAATCTTACTACCCCAAAAGCCTTTGATAGTGGCTTGTTTGAAGATAATATGCGTTGGGTTAAGCGTCATTGGCTGACCTGACATAATACCGAACGATGCTAAGGTGCCATAATGACCTAACAATGATAGTAAATCACCACTGGCCTCACCACCGACAGAGTCTACTGCGGCGCTGATGCTGTCATCGCCTACGATTTTACGGACTTGATCTTTCCAGTCTTCGTCTGAGTTATTGATATTATTTTTAATGCCGAGTGCTTCTAATTCTTCTAACGCATCGCTACTGCGTACGACGTTGATTGTATTGACACCGCGCGCAGCAGCCAGCATAGCGAGTGACTTACCAACTGCACCGTTGGCAGCATTATGGATAATCCATTGACCGCTCTCTACTTCTAAGAATTCAAGCAACATCAAGGCACTAAGCGGCATGGCAATCAATTGTGCAGCCAACTCATCTTCTAAGCTGTCCGGTACTGGGAATATCATGCTGGCAGGCGCGGTAAAGTATTCAGCCCACGTCGCTTGGACGCTAGCTGCCGCAATACGCTGACCGACTTTTAGGTCTTTGACGTCACTACCAACGGCATCGATGATACCCAAGGCCTCAGAACCACCGATCGCTGGCAGTTCAGGTTTAAAGCCGTATTTGCCGCGAATGGTTAATAGATCATGGTTATGAATGGAGGCGAGTATGGTTTTGACTCGCACTTCATCTGCTTTTGGCTCTGGAATAGGGTTATCACCTAAGCTAAGTACTTCAGTCGGTTTGCCAAAAGTGTCATAAGTTGCGCTACGCATAATAAATCCTTTATTTGTTTTTGATTAATTAAGTATGATTAAGTGTAATAGGTGCTCTTAATAGAAAGAGCTTAATCAGCCATCAACAGTAACAAGTCTGGCTCATCAATCGCAATATTACTTTCGTTAAGTAACGTTGTCGCTTGCTCGCCATAGTGAAATCCTAACCATCTAGTTTGGTGTCTCATTAACCTGCGCTTTATCAACTTCTGTGTTCTTTATTTCAATTGCCTTGAACTTCACATCCACCATATTTGTTAATAGCGGCTCACCTTTGTCATTAATACGAAACAGTCCATACTCTGCTGCTTCATAAGCCTCAGCATGACCTTCTTGAAAGAAAAAAGCATTGGTCGCAAGCTTTAGCGAACCGTTACGAATGCGGTAATGAATTGCCATTTCATTAGCAGCCAAGGTGTCGCGTTGATTACTGTTAGCTAAGCGCACAAACTGTCCGACATTATTTTTATCTAACGTTACGATGACATAGCCGTCACGTGAAGTAGTGCCATATAAATTTTCTTCTGGATGATTCTCTAACGCATTGAATACTTTACGCTCGATAGCATAGCTGAGCGTCATATAATCACCCTGCATAAACCCGCGTGGATCGACAGGAGCCAGCTCAAGTAAGACGGTATCACCAGTGGCAAGATGGGTTTCGTATTTCGCTACATTAATAGTCATCATGACAATGATAATCAGCAGTCCTAATAACGCAACGCTAATGGTAAAGGGGCGTTTTTGCCACCACGGTAAAGGTTTCGCCAAAGGCTTTTGTACTACTAAATTATCGTTTGTGTCATTCATAACGCGCGCTCCTTACTACCAGAAAAGTAGCGCTTAACCAGCAGCCAACGCATCATTAGCAGACCGATTCCAATAATAAGCAGAGAGACAGATTTGAGCAGCAACGAAGTATCGAGCTGATAGTAATACCAAAATATATAGCCCACCAATGCGCAGACACCAAGACCTAAGAGCACGCGCTGGCTATTGGCAGTCGCAATAATGATGATAAAGCTGGTCGCTAATAAGCCTGATACGTAGACTGACATGATGCCTAAAATGATAATAGCGCTGGCGATTATAAGGCTTGCTGCTGATAGTAGTTTGATCTGATAGCGTCTAAGGATAAGGTAGGCCGCATAGAGACTGGCAAGTGTGAGCAGCCCTTGCGCTAGGAAGTAGTTATAGCTGGAGGTTTCATTACTATTTAGAAAACTATGGCCGTATTCAGCGGCGATAAAATAGACCGATATGCTGAGCAACATAATAGCGCTGGCATAGGCGACAGCTTTAGTAATAGCAAAAGCACTGGAGCGCCACTTAGTAGGTATGCGCTGCAACAAACTATAGCGTTGTAAATGATTGACGACAGTAATAAGTGCTAAGAGTCCTAAGCTAACTTCAGATATGGAATAAAAATTAAGTAGATAGACCATGCAGCCCAATGCTACGGTAGCGCTTAACAAGCGATAGAGAAAGTTTGGCATGACAATGGTCATTATTAGCTGAATCAATAAAAACAACCAAACACTGAATGGTTGCTCAAGCTCGTTACTGAGTAAAGCAAACATGATATATATCTGACCGACGATACTAATGGCAAACGCTAAACTGTTCATAAAAGTACTACGGCGGCTATGTTTGCTTTTAAATAACGCCAGCCCCGCTGCACTTAATAATGTACCGATGATAAAAAGCGCAATAGCGCTATCTAACGCCCCTGTTTGTTCCAATATTAAAGTTAAAAATCCAATGAAGAACAGACTGGCAAGTAAACCACTCAAACCAAAAAACAGATGGATAAACCATGGCGTGTCATCGTAAGGTTCAGTTTTATTCTCAACAGAAGTGGTATTAATTAACCCATGTTGTTGCAATTGTACAAAGATATCATTCGAGTGCTTGCTATTCATGACCGCCTCCTTTTAATGAGTGAGGCTCAAACTTTCTAGTACTTAAACTTGCCACCTTACGCAGCCACATTACCGCCATAGAACTCATCCCGATTAGCAATAACGCTAAAACTAAAAAGCCACCAGCATCAAAATCATCTAGCACCAGCTTAGCTGTCCAAAACATCACTACAACGATGATAGAAAAACAAAGATAAGTCAGCATCAGCAAGTCAGTACGACGCTTACAAAACCGCCAATAGATAAATCCGCACCAGCTTGCCCATAACAGTAAAGATATGAGCGTGGTCAGAATACGAGTACTTTTAACATAACCATCGTCAAAGACCGTAACAATCGCTAGATGGGTTATAAAATAAGTATTGAGCAAACCGACAATATAGGTGCTCCAATGCAGCTTAGATTGGGTTTCGGTGTTGTCTTTAGAGTTGGCGAGTTCTAAGTCGTTTGTGCTAACGATGGCAGCGTGAGTATTGGATTTATTAATAGAGATTTTATTGACAGGGAGTTTATTTTCAACACAGACTAGCCATAATTTAAATGCTATAAAGTTCACTAGCGCCAATATTGCTAACTGAAAAATACTTTGATAGTTGTAGTCGATAAATAGGAAATCTGCGATATCTAAGTAGAGGATTAGAGAGGCATTAATTAACCCTAGCCATAGTAGCCACAGCGCAGGCAAGCGTGCGATAAGAACCCACGGAATAATCAATAATGCCCAGCTAAAAAACAGCTGCCACGTATCTGCGCCCGTCTGATACACCTGCCCAAATAGTGCCAGCAAACTGCCAGTAATCACGCTAGCAATAAGCAGTAATAACTGCCTGATAAACGTAAACCTGTGCCTAAAAGAGAGTAGGACGTAGAGTGTGATAGTAATAACCAATGCGCCTTCGACTAGGGCAAATTTACCCATCTTGCCCATATGTAGCCAGTTATAGGCGATAAAAAACACTAGTGACAATAAGAGTGCCACGACGCCGATAACTAATAGAGTCTTATCAAAAAAAGCCAGCCACGAGCGTTTGGTTGGAAATACTTCTAGATGAGTCGCTGCTGTATCTGCATGCTCTAGGGGAAGGCTACCTTGATTGAGCAAGTGCTCGATGGTACGTCGCAATTGAGTCATAGCGCTCTCTACATAAAAACAGTATGTAGTCTATCTTAGCTGTTTTTATCAGGTGAGAGTACGTTTAGTAGAGTTAAGAATGAGAGATAGCTCAATAAAACTCAATCCGACTAAGTACATGCTCCTGCACAAAGTATGCGCAGACGTACGCACTGGGCCACGCAAATACAAAGGCCAATCCCCACGAGTGCATTAGCTCTGTAAAGAAACCATCTATAAAGCCTACTTTGACCAATATCAACGCAGTCGAGATAATGAGCGACATCATCAGTGCCATAAGACCAGTAAAGATTAGCCGATAGTATTTGCGGCGAGTACGTATTCTAATAGTAGGTAGTTTTGCCATAATATTATCTAGTCCTACATGAAAAAGTCATGCTCAAATAATAATATCAGCATGACTTTGTCATTCGGTAAAGGGTTGAGTAAAGCATTATTCTTAATCTTATTAGCGGCTATGATATAGAGTATAGAGCTATTGATAAAACGATTATTAGCAATTATAAGTTTTGCTATATCTTAATAATAATGACCATCTCTTTAAAAAGCTCAATTTAGGCAGTCGGTTTTGCTACGATAAACAAGGTTATAACAAACAAATAAGGCAATGACATGGATGCTCAACAGCAACGAGATTCTCTACAAAAAACATTAGGCATCATCGGCGGTATGAGCTGGGAGAGTACCGAAAGCTATTATCGCTTGATTAATGAAGGTATAAAAGCTGAGTTGGGTAACCTACATTCAGCAGATTTACTGATTCATAGTGTCGACTTTGCACCAATTAATAAGTTGCAGGCGCAAGGTGCATGGGATGAAATGGGCGCGATAATAGCGAGTAGCGCTAAGCGCTTGCAAGCAGCTGGCGCACAAGGGTTGCTTATCGCCACGAATACCATGCATAAAGTAGTGGATGAGGTACAAGCTGCAACTGGCTTACCTATTATTCATATTGCAGATGTCACGGCTACTGCAATTAAACAAAAAGGTCTGACCAAGATAGCGCTATTGGGTACGCAGTTTACGATGACCCAAGACTTCTACAAGCAGCGTCTAATAGATGCAGGCTTGCAAGTTTTGATACCAGATACAGATGCGCAGCAAGAGATTCACAGAGTCATCAATGAGGAGCTATGCCAAGGGCAATTTCTTGATAGCTCACGTCAGTATTATAGCCAAGTGATTCAAGACTTAGCGAATGAAGGAGCAGAGGGTGTGATATTAGGCTGTACCGAAATTGGGCTACTTATCAAGCAAGAAGACAGCTCAATTCCGGTATTTGATACTACAGCGATTCATGCAGCGGCGGCGGTAGAATTTTTATTGGATAATGCAAAGTCGAGTCCAAGATAGAACTAGGTTAGGTATTCGTAGTAATAGGTAAATATTGTGAAAAAATTACTCGCCATACCAATGAGCAAAAGCCGCCAAGCCAAGTTAAGTTAAGATTGTATATAAACCAAGCTATGATCGTTTATTCTTTCTTATCATACGGTGTCTATGAAGTCGCCTCTGCAATCGTCGATGCAACCTTGCGATACGGCGTAAAGGTGACAGTTTCCACACAGTCGTTGGTACAATATCACGAAACGACGCACTGGTGCTCGAATGCGCGCGAAACTCCTCAGACCTTTGCGCGGCCTCTTCTGCGGTCAAGTGTTTACCTTTGCGCCATCCGCCATACAGATATAGTCCTGCGCCCATCACAGCAGTGGCTACCATGCCCGCTGGAAACGATAACCAAAGTGCATCGGTTCCGAGTAGGGGATAAAGCCCGAAAGCAAATCCAAGACGCACTGGGTACATGGAAATCACCATGACGATCAGCGGCCAAATTACATAGCCGTTAGCACGCATGGTGCCGAACAGCACTTGCGCGATCCCAAAAAATACAAAACCCCATGTCGCCATTAACTGAATATGCCGCCCAATCGGCACCGCTTCACTGTCACTACCAAGGAACAGGCTCAAAATAGTTTCATCAAAAATGCTCAGCACCCCGATGATCGCTCCCGTCAGCATCACGTTAAAGATGAGTCCCCAGCGGGTGATTCCTGCAACTCTACTCCATTGGTTGGCACCGATGTTCTGTGCGACCATCGCACTGGCTGCGGCACTTAGCGCCATTGCAGGCATCTGCACGTAGGTCCAAAGCTGTTGGGTCGCGCTATAAGCCGCTGTCGTCTGTACCCCCTCGCGGTTGATCAGTGACAGCATAGTTAATGCCGCCGAAGAGATAACGATCATCTGAGTGCCCATCGGCAACCCCTTCGAGAACATCGACTTCAGGATTTCTCGGTCTGCGCGCAAAAAGCGTAGCTCTGGCAACCTAAGTGTCAGCACAGAGCCACGCCAGTACAGGGTTACGACCATGCCAATAAGCGCTAGTGTGTTTGCGACGGCGGTTGCGAATGCCGAGCCAAATATACCCCATTCGGGAAAGGGTCCTAGACCCAAAATCAGCGTCGGCGTCAAAATCAGGTCAATAACGACTGATATAATGATAAACCAAAGCGGCGTCGTAGAATCGCCCGTTCCGCGCAGTGCCATCATCATTAGCGTAAAGGTCAGTGTGACGGGCATCGCAATGAAAATCATCCGCAGATACGTCAAGGCAAGTTCGACCGCGCTTGGCGGCGTACCAAGTAAATCAAGTAACATTGGGGCAAATATCCACCCTCCTGCCGACACCAATATACTTATCGGAATAATGCTACCCAGCGCCGTTCCCATGGTTTTCTTGACCATGGTGTCGTCACGGCGGCCCATTGCTTGACCAATCAAGATAGTAGAAGCCATGCCAAAACCGAAAACGAAGGATATCAGGATAAACATCAAGATGTTGCCGTTCGCCGTCGCTGCCAACGCCTCTTCACCTAAAAATCGACCCACCCAGACGGCATTGATCGAGCCGTTTAACGACTGTAATGCCGATGATCCAAGTGTTGGCAATGCAAACAGGAGCATCGTTTTGGCAATCGACCCTTCGGTGAGGTCACGTTGTTTACCAATGGCGGTATTTGTTTTACTCAATGTTTATCCTTTTGCGCTAGACCTTTAATTTGGGGCTGATTAAACGAAAGCGCTTATCATAAACCAGAAAGCTTGTGCCGTCTTTATTAGAGCTGTAAACCCTTAACGAGCTTTATGATTATTTGACTATCATTTTTGGTGGTGTTCTAAAAAGTATGCTGGCGATAAAAGTCAATAAGAAATCTATGCTAAGTTCTCTGATTGTATAGGGCTTTCAAGGCTTCAAGAATTGTTCAAATTTTAATCAGCATACTTTTTGACACACTACCTCATTTTTTATGTGATTGTCATACCGTTTAGACGGGAGGATAATTGCTATGATTGACAAAAATCTATCTCATTTTCATCACCATTATCAAAATGAGGACACGCCCTAGAGTTATGTTTTTCAATTCATTCTGCCAGCTGCTAACAAGGAAGTATCGATGCTATTAAAACGCTTATGCCTTGCCGCACTATTCAGTTTTTCAGTCGTCGGCTGTACCACCGCGCCCAATACCTTAGCCATAACTACCACACAAAAGCTTATCCAGTATGAACGCTCAAAATCAGACCTAACGACTAAATCATTTATGCTATCCTCAGGCGATACAATGGTCTATGCAGAAAACGGCAACGTCGCTGGCGAGCCTTTATTGCTGATTCATGGTTTTGGCGGTAATAAAGACAACTTTACTCGCATCGCTGATGAGTTGGAGCGTTATCATCTACTTATCCCAGACTTGCTCGGTTTTGGCGACTCTAGCAAACCGACGGCGGCTGATTACCGCGCGGACGCGCAAGCCGTGCGCTTACATGAGCTACTGCAAGCCAAAGGTGTGGCAGCCAATATTCATGTCGGCGGTAATTCGATGGGCGGCGCTATCAGTGTCGCTTACGCCGCGAAGTACCCCAATGAGGTCAAAAGCTTATGGCTGGTCGATAGTGCAGGATTTTGGTCAGCAGGCGTGCCTAAATCGCTTGAAAGCGCTACTCTTGAGAACAACCCTTTGCTGATCAATAGCAAAGAAGATTTTTATAATATGTATGACTTTGTCATGTACAAGCCGCCTTATATTCCAAAATCAGTCAAAGCGGTCTTTGCACAAGAGCGCCTTGCTAATAAAGCGTTAGAATCCAAAATACTAGAGCAAATCGTCACCGACAATGTCGAAGAACGCGCCAAAGTCATCGCTGAATATAATATTCCGACGTTGGTAGTTTGGGGTGAAGAGGACAACGTCATAAAGCCTGAAACCGCTGAGCTAATGATTGATATCATGCCGCAAGCCAAAGTGATTATGATGCCAAAAGTTGGTCATGTGCCGATGGTAGAAGCGGTAAAAGAAACGGCGAAGGATTATAAAGAGTTTCGTGCAAAGCTTCACGATTAATAAGTTATAGTTCCTTTACCAGTCGCTCTAGCAATTCAATCGTACTCTCTTGTCTGACCAAAGTTACTCCTTGTCCTGCCCATAAAGACTGATGTTCTGCATCGAAGTTTTTAGTCGCATGAGCACGTAAAACTTTGGTCATAGCATTTAATTGTGGATAGGGTGGTAGCTTATGAGCACTCTCAAATTGGCCAAAATCATGCAAATAATCATTTAATAAACCGCGTGCCTGCTTACCTGAAAACAGTCTTGTTAAGCGTGTCTCAGCACTGCGATTATCTTGACTGGCATCGAGTAGCGCTTGTTTATAAATGTCATTAATACTGCATTTATCTGTAGTCAAAAATGCAGTCCCTATTTGCGCAAGCTCAGCACCTGCTGTTTGAATTGCTTTGATGGCTTGCCCAGTCATAATCCCACCCGCAGCGATTAACGGAATATCGGTACAAGCGCGCGTTTGGCTAATCAAGGTCAATAATCCCATTGGATCGCTTGCGCTTTGTGGCAACCAACCACCGCGATGGCCACCAGCTTCTACCCCTTGTACGCATACTGCATCTGCGCCAATCTCTGCCCATGCTTTCGCTTCCAATGGATGATTGGCAGTACCGATGACGCGTGTACCTAGACTCTGTAAATGCTGAACTTGCTCAGCGCTAATAATACCAAAGGTGAAACTGGCGACAAGAACTGGATTGTCATAGAGCACTTGTAGCTGGTCTGCGAACCTAAGCGCTGGGCGTGCAGGTAACTCTATTTCAATATTTTGCTGTTGATAATACTGGTTTAGCCAAGTAGGAATGGATGTATCAAAGGTATTGGAGTCATGCTCCGATAACACCATCAGATTGATCATAAAAGGGCGGTCGGTAAGCGATTTAATGGTGTTAATTTGCTTATCCAAAACATCTGGCGCCGTCGTGCCAGACCCCAATGATCCCAATCCGCCGAAGTTACTGACCGTCACCGCCAGCTCAGGTGTGGTCGCTCCTGCCATCGGTGCTTGCACGATAGGGTAGGTTAAATTAAAGGTATTCAGTAAGGTCATGACGGGCTTCCTTTTTATTTTATTAGGCGTTTTACATGACTTACTTTAACAAAGCTGGACGGCTTGCATGTTAGATAATGTGTATTTAGTTGCTGAATGGAAAAGGTGAGTTTTGACTACAAGTTTGTAGTTAAAATAGTTGACTATAGAACTGTAGTTAAGAGCTATTAACTCATATACTTGATGTTGTTAAAGTATCTAACCAAAGAAAGTTGAAGTAAATAATGAATAAAATCTCTCAAATTACTCGGCGTGACATATTTGATATCTTAAGAATAGAAGATATATGGTGGGCAGGAAAGCTAGATGAAACGGAATTCTTATCTAGGCTTTATGATTTAGAAAGTATGCCTTCGACAGACCCCAGATTTTCGAACGCAGCAGACGATATCTGGCAACACAGGTTCAATAACTATGATTGGGAAGACAATTGGATCTTTACTGATGAAAGATTTGATTTATTGAAATGTGAAGATGCGGCTTTTCTGAATTTCTTATGCGAAATGATACATCCAGTTGTAAGGGTCAATGCGTATGAAGTCGATAAGCTACATAAAATGTTTAATGAAAGTCTTACCAATGATGATTTTGAAATTGTTGAGAGGACACGAATATCTAACAAACCAGTTTTTAGTGGAAGGGTAAAGTTCACAGGTAAAACCTCCATTGAAAAAAAAGGTAACGAAATCAAAATTATTTTTAATGCTGACTATGTTTCCCAGCAGATTAATCTAATGGAATCATCAATTGAAACTTCTCCTTATCAGGCTATAGGAATAGCGAAAGAGTTGATTGAAACTGCCTGTAAATCAATATTCAAAAGTAGGCAAGAAGAATGCAATAAAAACTGGGACTTATTTAAATTGATGAGAGAGACTACAAAGCTGCTTAAACTTACGCCTGATAATATATCTAACGAAGCAAAAGCAGCGAGTTCAATAAGACAAATTTTAGGCAGCTTATCCTCTGTAGTTCAAGGAATTGCAGAAGTTAGAAATGAATATGGCAGTGGTCATGGCAAAGATAGTGGGTTTAAAGGTTTACAACCTAGGCACGCTAAGTTAGCAGTCGGAGCAGCCTCTACTTTAGCTATATATTTATTGGAAACACATGAAATTAGAAAAGATAATTAAAACTTAGCAGCTAAAGTAATTATGCTTATTCAAAAGAAAAAATAGGTAAGCCCCCAAACCATCAAAACGATGATTAAGAAAACTGACCTATTTTTATAAACTAATTACTTAGCCTAAACGCTTAGTTCAACTGCAATGAACCTTTCGCATTCATTAGCAGCTCAACCACGTCATCACCACTGATGACGGTAAAGCGCTTATCAATGGCTGACTCTTCCACACCGCTGTGCTTCATACATGCACTGCAGACCAATACTTGTCCACCTTTTTCAATAAAGTTTTCTAGCAAATCCTTAGCAGGGTCAAACGGTGCGCCGATATCGACGTTATCCAAAGCATTAGGCAATGCTAGGTGTACCGCGTCTACCATCAGTATAACGGATGCAGAGTGACCTTTTTTAAGCGCGACACCTGCCATGGTAAAGGCTAAAGTAATTTTGCTTGGGTTTGATTCACTATTATCAAATAGCGTACCAACGTAATCCGTATTATTAATCATTTTATTTTCCTTATTAGACTGTGTTTATTTAGATGACATTTAATTAGATAGTATTCAATTGAATATTCTACTCACTAATATCCTAACACTTATTATACGTATTTGTATAATGTAATGTTGTGGAATGGTAGTCTTAAGGTTAACTGGCTGTGACAGATTATCAAAAATAAATTTACAGTTAGCCTAACCTAAAGGCGGCCACGGACGGTCATTATCACTCTCAATCCACTCGGCTACATAGCCAGTCGGCGGCATATTCCAATCAGATTTACCCATCGCATCCAGCACTTCTTGAGTTTCAATCACGCGTCCTTTGCTAGTGACGCCTGTCCGTAGTAGGGCAGACGAGCAGGGCTTGCCTTTGACCCACATTGATTGTTCCACGTAGATCCAGCGCTCATCAATAGCAGCCACGTGCGTCTTAATCGTAACCTTATCAAAGGCGCGAATACGTTTGCGATATTGTACGGTGCTACCAGCTACAACCAGCCCCCAGCGCTTATGCAGCAATTGTTTGCCAAGACCAGTACGAATGGCAAAGTCAGTACGTCCCAAATCGAATAACGTCAGCACGCGACCATTATTCATCTCTAAAAAATTATCAATGTCCGTCAAGCTACAGCGAATCTCAATCTCGCTGGTATCTGCTAAGTCTAGTTGATCGCCTTTCCTGTTAGCGATGACAGCCTTAGTGATAGATTTAGCATAACGAAAAAATGGATACATGACAGACTCTCAATAGTTTAAGGATTAGGGTTATGGTTTATTAGATTATTATTCATTGGAAGCATTGTTAGGTGAAGCGTTTTCAGGTGAAACATTATCAAGTGAAATATCGTTAGACGGAATGCCAATTGAGTGAAAAAAGGCGCTAACGGTTTCAGGTATCCAATTGATATCGAATTTTGAGGTCTTGGTTTTTTTACCATTCTTTTTCGATTGCTTAGAGCTGGATTTCACGGTGTCAGCCTGTTTGCTAGCTGAGCGATAACGCAGGTAACCAATATGCCCACCATGGTCGGTATCAAGGATAGTGACGCTATCAGACACATCGCCTTGAGTGGCGGTAAAGCCAATAAAGGGATCGTCTTTGGCACTAATCAGCAGTAGCGGATGGGTGACATTTATTAAGTAGGGTAGAGCCGATGAGGAGTGGTAATAGTCGTTTTTGGAGCGATAGCCATGACGCGGCGCGGTAAAGATATTATCAAAGTCACTGATACGATTGACCGACTTGATAGAGGCAATTTCCTCTTCGCTTATGTCATTTGATAAAGCTTTTTTGATAATTGGATTGAGCAAATATGGCGTATAAATACGATGACTCAAGAAGCTATGCATACTTAGAGCAGCTGACGACATATCGACAGGAGCGGAGATGACCACGGCACCCTCGCATAGCGCTTCATCACCATATTCGCCCATATATTTTGCCAGCGCATTACCGCCTAGGGAGACGCCTACCGCATAGATATGAGCATATTGCTCACGTAAATTCTGCAGCATGTGATGCACCTCTTCAGTGTCACCGGCATTATAAAAGACGCGTCCGTTAGCTGGAATACCGCCACAACTGCGAAAGTGTGCCACTACAAAGTGCCAGCCATCGCGATGCATTTGATACGCCAATGCGCGCGCATAATGGCTATCACTACTGCCTTCCATTCCGTGGAATAGCACGACTAAAGGTGTTTGCTCAAGCGTACCATCGTCAGTTGCCTCTATTGGATGCGCATCGTAGAAGTCATAAGCAATGTCCGTCTCACACAACGAGTCTTGCTTGAGTGCTCGGCGATAATTTGGCACTTCTGGTGCAAAAAACTTAGGCAAGATACTTTGCAGGTGTGGATTAGTCAGCCAAAATGGTGGCTTAAAAGGAGTGGGTGCAAACGGTTTTGGGGGGGTTGAAGACTTTGCGCTCTTTGAAGGTTTTGAAGTTGTCATAAATTAATCTTATTAGGTCATTATTATTAAACAGTGTTTTATCATACCGATAGGTCAGGTTAAATCCAATGATTTACAGTGAACGCATGATTACTCAAAATTGTTCATGTTCTATGATTTATCTAGCACCCGTCCATCCATTGCCAGACGCTCTTTTAAAGTCTCAATATCAGCTTCCGCAATAGTCACGGTTAACGTAACCTGCTTACTATAATTCACGTCATCAATACTGCCATTTAGACTTTCTACTACATAACGACATTGTGCTTCAGTAGCGAACTCCGCTAATATTTGTACTTGAGCCATTGGCACATAGGGGAGCAATATCATCTCATCGACAGCCGCTTGCGCAGAGCCTGCATAGGCACGAGTTAGGCCGCCAGCACCCAGTTTAATACCACCAAAATAACGCACCACAATAATAATAACGTTACCGATAGACTTGTGCTGTAGGACGTTTAGAATTGGCCGACCTGCTGTACCGTTAGGTTCGCCATCATCATCAAAGCCTGCGCTCGTTGTATTATCAGGATCGCCAATGATGTACGCCCAGCAGTGATGACGCGCATCAGCATATTGTTCGCGCAGCTGTTCCACGTGAAACATTGCTTGTTCACGTGAAGTGACCGGATAAGCATAAGTAATGAATTCAGATTTCTTGATTTCAAGACGAGCAGTGACGGCACGTTGTAAGGTTTGATAGCTCATATTCTAATGGATGATACGCCTAGGTTTGTGTTGAATATGGTAAACTTGCATGATAAACACTGCTGTCGTTTAAATCATTATTTGACGCAGTGTACTTTTATTATTCACTATAACAAAACTGATGGTAGCAAATAGCATGCGTTTAGATAAATTTATTAGTAAAGCCACCGAACTGTCGCGTAAAGAGTCCAAAAGAATCCTACACGCAGGCGAAGTCACGGTAAACGATGAAGTCATTAAAGACCCTGGTGTACATGTCGATATCGTCAATGATGAAGTCCTATGGGCAGGCGAGTCGCTATCGGTCGCAGCGGGCAATCGTTATATTTTATTGCATAAGCCAGAAGGCTTTGAATGTACGCTCAAAGTAAAAGAATATCCTATCGTCACCGAGCTGATTGCGGTGCCAGAATTGGGTAGCCTGCGTATTGCTGGACGCCTCGATGTCGATACCACTGGCGCATTACTCATTAGCGATGATGGCGGCTGGCTACACCGTGTCACCAGTCCTAAGCATGAGCACGCAAAAGTCTATGAGCTGACTTTGGCTGAGCCAATGGATAGTGACGCGCAGGCCAATGCAGTGAAGGAAGTCAGTGAAGGCATCTTGCTCGATGGCGACCATGAAGAAACCAAACCTGCTATCCTTGAGTTTATCGACGAGACTCACGCACGTCTGACGTTGGAGCAAGGTAAATACCATCAAGTTAAACGCATGATGGGCTACTTCGGTAATAGAGTCACTGAGCTACATCGCGCTAGTATCGGTCATATCACTTTAGAAGGTTTGGATAAAGGTGACAGTCGCTTTTTAACAGAGGAAGAAGTCGCAAAATTCTAAGAGTGGCGACGCCTTAAGCTTACTTATTAGATTACTTCACCAAAGTTAACTTCGTAATATTTTCTAAAAAACCAATTATCTGAAACAGCCATTGGCAGCAGACACCGTATCGGTGGACTGCTTGCTGATGTTGCCTGTCTCTTAAAGCTGAGTAGCAGTTTTGCAAAATAAATCGCCTAGCTCTTATCAAGCTCTTATAAAAATCTGCCAATGTGCTACAGTCTCAGTAGCTTACTTAATCTACTTTTTTGCATAATGTTTCTGTTTTATGTTTTAAAAAATGTCTCTAATAATGTCGCTGTTTTAGATGATGTAGCTACATTAGATTATTCCAGCCCCTTTATTTCAATATCGTAGTCGTTATTGTTCCATAATTTGCTTTAAGAACTCCGTTGATAAGAGCTTTATCTCAGTAATCTACTATTCATTTTGATAGGACAACGCTTGTGAAACAACCTGTATTTAAATTTGCCAGTCTCATTAGTGCCATATTGTTAGCGACTACCGCTTGCGCCGAGCCATCCGTTTCTAACTCCGTAAGCAAAAGTGCCAACCAAAACACTAGCCAAAATGCACAGAATACGTCAACAGCTGGAGATGTTAGTGCAGCTGTTGATAGTCAGCTACGCCAAGTACTGACCCAAGCTGGTATCAAGACGCAAATCACTTCTATTACGCCATCTAACTTACCTAATATGTATCAAGTTGATCTCGCTGGCCAACTGCCACTACATATTACTGCTGATGGCGAATACGTTATCCAAGGCGAGCTACAAAAGAACCCAAGCAAGCGTGTCGTGACTAAAACCCTAGCGCGTAGCAATAGTGCGCAAGCGGGTATGCCAGTAAGCGCTGCAGTCAAATCTGCTGTACTTGCCAATATGAGCGAGCTTAAAAACATGAGCGCCAAAACACCGTTCTTTTATACAGCTGTGCCGGGCGTGCTTTGGGGTGCAACGTTAGAGGGTGTACCGTTTTTATTATCCGATGACGCGCAATATATTACAGATGGCGAGATATCAGTCATTGAAAACGGTCAGTTCATGGGGCTAGACGAAGAGTTTGAAAAACGTAAAAACCAGTCCGTATTTAAAACCTTAGATGAGAAACAATTAATAACCTATCCGGCAACTAGCGCTGAGAGAGCCGTTATCTATGTGGCCGACGACGTCAACTGTCCTTATTGTCGCAGACTGCATCAACAACTACCGATGCTCAATGCAAAAGGCGTGACAGTAAAAGTCATCGGCTATCCGATATATGAGCAGTCACCAGCGCAAATGCGTGGTATTTGGTGTCAAGCAGATGATAGCAGTCGTCGCAAGGCATTTGATAAAGCAATGTTAGCGGGTGAGATGACACCTGCATCAGCTAACTGTAGTACAGATCATGTGACACCGAATCGTGAAAAGGCGGCTGGACTGGCTGTCATGGCCACACCTGCTATTTACCGCGATGATGGAGTGCTATACCAAGCGAGTTTTGAGAGCCCTGAGTTTTTAGAGTTCTTGGGAGTGAAGTAACTAGCTGTGTCATTCTTCTTAAAGAAGATCGGCAATAAAAAACCGCCCTATGAACATAGCTCATAGGACGGTTTTTTATGATGTATTTTTAATTAAAATGTCTTGTTAATCGAAGCTTACGGCAGGACTATATCGTTTATGGCAAGACTACATCAACGATTTTCCACTCAATGAAGCCTTCACGTTGCATCTCTATAGTAATAGGATAGCCTTTGACTTGACCGCTAATGGTAAAGCAATTGATACCGCAATAGCTTAATTTTGGCTTGTCACTATCGGTCCCTTGGGTTGCTTGCTGCTCTAACTGGGCAGCTTGCTGACTCATCATTTGCTGAACTTGTTGTTTGACTACCGCATCGACATCACCGCGATGAATAATCAAATCTTGAATTAGGTTTTTGAGGTCGACTTGATTGCTGGATATTGCCCAAGCAGCCGCAAGCTCTTTGGTAGCCGTATTGGCCTGACCCTGAGTATTGATAAGTTTTTCGATATTTTCTGGAGTCACAGCCCTATCTACCGCCTGCACGATAAAGCTATTAGCAGCTTTCGCAAGAGGCTCTCCACCAAGCTCTGCAACTAGCGGATATTGCTCCATCGTATTGGCAAACCTGCTGGTCAATTGGGTCTTCATACTCGGTCGTACTTGCTCGTAATTGATAGCAGCAGCGATAGTGGCACCGTCTTTGTCATCGTAGGCATTCTTAAGCTGATACGCACTGTAATAAGGCGAACCAGCATAAATAGCTACTGCAATGACTAACAATAACATCAGCAATGTCATTAGCTTTTTCATAATTTGGGTGACCTTATCGCGGACTTAATACAATCAATATGGCGATAAATACTAGCATGACTCTAACTAATAAAGGTATGAAAATGTTACGTAGATTTGCTGGGCTAGCAACGATTTATAATAGTTATTAGATTCCTTACTGATAATAGCTATTATAGATAGCATATTATCAAGCTACTCATTTCACTCCATACCCATGTAAATTATCGCTAGGAGCTTTTCATATTTTTTATAAACTTTAATAGACTAATTAAGAATTTAATGATTTAGGAGCTTGATAAATCAATTTAAGGTCTCCATTAATAGCGCAAACTTATATTAATTGATTTGGTTAAACAGCATCTCGCCGTTTTAGCTCGCAATCTTCATATGCTTCTCGTATTTTCACGCTCATACACCCTATGTTTCATGTGAAACATCTGCGTGTTTTCAGTCGTAAAAATCAATGAGTTAAAAAATGAGATTGCCAGTTGGCGTTACTGTGATGACGAGAGGAGAGCCCATGAGTAAGCGCGATTTTTATGAAATATTAGGCGTTAGTAAGACTGCAGACAGTAAAGAGATCAAACGTTCATACCGCAAGCTGGCGATGAAATATCATCCCGACCGCAATTCTGACGACCCTGATGCTGAAGATAAATTCAAAGAAGCGTCAATGGCTTACGAAGTGCTTAGCGATGAAGATAAGCGCTCAGCCTATGACCGTATGGGCCATGCAGCCTTCGAAAATGGAATGGGCGGTGGCGGCTTTGGCGGTGCAGGCGCGGGCAACTTCCAAGATATCTTCGGTGATATCTTTGGTAACTTTGGTGATATCTTTGGTCAGTCGCGCGGTGGCGGCGGTGGACGTTCGCGTCGTGGTTCTGACTTACGTTATGTAATCGAGCTGACATTAGAAGAAGCAGTACGCGGTTGCAAAAAAGAGATTAGCTTTACCGCACCTGCGCCTTGTGATACGTGTGATGGTAAAGGCGCAAAAGATGCCTCTGATGTAGTTACTTGTCAGACTTGTCACGGTCAAGGTCAGGTTCGTATGCAGCAAGGCTTCTTTGCTGTACAGCAAGCTTGCCCGCATTGTGGCGGTACGGGTAAACAAATCAAAAACCCATGCCCTGATTGTCATGGCGATGGGGTAAAAGATAAGTCACGCACGCTAGAAGTTTCTATCCCAGCAGGGGTTGATGACGGCGATCGCGTACGTCTGGCTGGTGAAGGTGAAGCGGGCGGTGCAGGCGTGCAAAATGGCGACTTATATGTTGAAGTTCGAGTCAAACCGCACAATGTATTTACTCGTCAAGGTGCGGATCTCTATATGGATGTGCCTGTTAGCATTACCGATGCAGCACTGGGTAAAGAAGTCGAAATTCCAACCTTAGATGGCAAAGTAAAAATTAAAGTCGCAGAAGGTACGCAAAGTGGCAAATTATTGCGTGTGCGCGGAAAAGGCGTCACGCCAGTACGTACGACGATGAAAGGTGATTTGATTTGCCGTGTCGTTATTGAGACGCCAGTGAACTTAACTCGTGAACAAAAAGACTTGTTACGTCAGTTCCAAGATACACTCGATGGTGATAGCAAACATCAACAGTCGCCACATAAAAAGTCATTCTTTAAGAAAATTGGCGAATTGTTCGACTGATAGATTGTTCAACTGATAGTTTAACTTGATAATCGATTTGATTATTTTAGCCCAATAGTTTCACGTGAAACTATTGGGCTTTTTAGTGGCTGTATAAAAAATAATTCATGCTATGATATTCAGTATAGGCTATATATAACCTCAAAAATAACCGTATTAAATCATAAGACTTTAGGAAAAAATATGACTAAACAAGTAAGTACACAACTTATCAATGTCGGTGTTATCGGGGCTGGCGGTCGTATGGGGCGTATGCTAATCGAAGCAGTGCAGGACAATCCGCAAACGACATTAAGCGCCGCTATTGAGCGTCAAGGCTCAAGCCTAGTTGGTGCTGATGCGGGCGAAGTAGCGGCTATAGGACGTTTAAATATAAAAATTGTGGATGACCTAACTGCTGTAATTGATGACATAGACGTCCTAATCGACTTTAGCTTACCGGATGCCACTGAACAAAACATGCAAACTTGTGCTGAGCATAAGGTAGCGATGGTCATTGGCACTACCGGCTTTAGCACACAGCAAGAGCAAGTGCTGACCGAAGCCAGTAAGCATACTGCTATTGTTTACGCTGGTAACTATTCTACTGGTGTTAACTTGTCATTGAAGCTGTTGAATATGGCAGCAAAAGCATTCGGCACAGATGCGGATGTTGAAATTATTGAAGCGCATCATAAGCATAAGATTGACGCACCGTCGGGCACGGCTTATATGATGGCAGAGGCAGTCGCAGAAGCACGCGGACAGAATCTAAAAGACGTGGTCGTATATGGTCGTGAAGGCCAGACGGGTGCACGTGAAGCGGGCACAATCGGCATTCATGCTATTCGCGGCGGTGAAATAGTCGGTGATCATACTGTGATGTTTATCGCGGATGGTGAAGTCGTTGAAATTACCCATCGTGCACGCGCGCGCATGACCTTTGCCGCTGGAGCAGTACGTGCGGCTACTTGGATTATTCAGCAAAAAGCTGGGCAATATAATATGCAGGATGTGTTGGGTTTAAATGACTAGTTATCAGTAGCTATCATTAATGTTATAGGATAAATCAGATAGATAGGTGCTACGGATAATAAGGAGCTGAATGTGCGCATAAATAACGATAATTTAAAGTTCATTATCAATGATATTGTTCTTTACGCACGCAACATAATCCTTGCTCTAAGTTTGGGTGTATTGCCAATAGTAGTGCAAGCAGCACCTTATCAAACCTACGTTATTCATACTTATGGCGGTGAAGCGTTACTGCCTGCTGTACGCCAGCAACTGGGTACCAGCACTGATGGTGGAACGGTTGCGACCTATCAAGATAAATTGGTATTACGAACGACGGCTACCAATTATCAAGCGGTACAACAATTACTAACGCAGATTGATGGTCAACCGCAAGCACTGACGGTTGCGGTGCGTGTTGGTAATAATGCCACTAGCCAAAGCAGTATCCAGCAAGGTCGGGTTATTATTTCTAACCGCAGTATCCAAGGTGCAGCAATCATTAATCAGCGTGATAGTCAGCAGCAGAATAATAGTATGTATCAAGTACAGACACTGTCAGGTAGCGCGGCAAGCATCAGTACAGGCACGCTCTATTCGCTAACGCAAAGTTATCAGGCGAATATTTATCCTACCTACAATCGCCCAGCGGGGCAGATTGTTATTCAGCAGCAAATGTTGTTACCAACCACTCAAGGCATTCAAGTCACCCCAAGATTATTGCCAAACGGTCAAGTGGAAGTTAATCTGTCTCAAACTGAAGAGAAACTGGTAATTGCTAATAACTCTAATAATCAAAGCTTTCATAATCAGAACCAGAACATCTATAACGGAAGTAACGCTGTTAAACGTCAAGGTCTCAACAGCACTATTATTGTGCCACGTGGACAATGGGTTGACATCGGACAAATTACGCAAGACATTCAAAATCAAAGCTCAAGTTATGGTAATAGTCGCAATAGTAACAGCAGCAACAGTGCGCCTATTTCGCTTTTAGTACAGTAGTTTATTTCAATTTTAAATGACACAAAAAAGCGCGGTACTGCTAATTACAGTACCGCGCTTTTATTTTATCACTTACTTATCTGCTAATTTATGTTGTTAGCTAACACAAGATGTAATCAACAGAAAATTTAATCAATATAGACCACTTCTAACGGAGGAAAGCCATTAAACTCGATAGATGAGTAAGAGTTGGTATAAGCGCCAGTGGTCAGCCAGTAGATCTTATCACCAATTTCCAGCTCTTCTGGCAATTGATAACCTGCTTCTTCATACATGATATCGGTCGAATCACACGTTGGACCGGCCAGCACTACTGTCCCTTCGCTGGTCGACGTTTCCATTTTCGGTGTATAGACCGGATATTTAATCGCTTCACCTAACGTTTCTATCAAACCTTGAAACAAGCCCACATCGGTGTACACCCAGCGGGTCAGATCAGTATCTGACTTACGTGAAATCAATACCACATCACTGACTAGGACGCCTGAACCACCAACCAACGAGCGCCCAGGCTCAAGAATAATCTCAGGCATATCTTCAACGCTATAATCATCGTTTAGATAGCTATTAATCTCTTCAGCATAAACCTGTACCGGATTCACTTCACTGATGTAGTTGGCCGGAAAGCCGCCACCTAAATTAATCATTTGCAGCTTAATGCCTTCTTCGTTTTTCATCCAGTCAAACATATATTTGACTTTGGCAAGTGCATCATCCCACGCGGCTACGTCTTTTTGCTGGCTACCTACATGGAAGGAAATGCCATAAGGTACTAAGCCCAAATCACGCGCCTGAATCAATAAATCAATCGCCATATTAGGATGGCAACCGAACTTACGTGATAATGGCCATTCAGCAGTATCTGAACCTTGTACCAAGATACGCACAAACACTTTAGAGCCTGGCGCCTGCTGGGCGATGTTCTTTAAGTCAGCTTCTGAATCAGTAGCATAAAGCTGTACGCCTTTATCATAAGCATATTTGACGTGTTCAGCTTTTTTGATCGTATTACCGTAAGAGATACGCGACGCATCGACACCGCAGTCAAGGACACGATCGAGCTCGTAGACTGAGGCACAATCGAAGTTTGAGCCAAGCTCAGCCAATAAGTTAATCACTTCCACAGCAGGACTGGCTTTCATTGCATAATGAATCTTAGCAGTAGGAAATAAGTCAGCCATTTCAGCATATTTAGTTTTGATACGACTTAAATCAACTACTAATAAGGGTGTCTCACGACCTTCAGCAGCTTTAGTGAACTTTTTCCAGCCAGTAGAGTCAAAATATTGGTCAATTTTAATCATGGTCATGATAAGAAGCCCTTAATAGAAACAATAGATTACCTAGACTATAAATGCTAAATAGCCTGTGAATAAAAGTAACGTAAAAAATAAAAAATTAAGCGTTGGTTGGCTGTGTCTCTTTATCCGCTTGTTTCTCGCCTTGCTTTTCACGTATTTTGAGCACTTTACGAACTTTATCACGTGCGCGAGTCTGTTTTAATTTTGATAAATAATCTACAAAGATAACACCGTTAAGATGATCCATCTCATGTTGAATACAGACAGCCAATAGACCTTCAACTTCTCTATCGATGGCTTGACCATCTTGATCCATTGCTTCGATACGTACTTTATTAGGACGCTCAACTTTGTCGTAGACATCAGGAACAGATAAACAGCCTTCTTCATACGGCTGTTTTTCTTCTACCAGCGGTGTTACTTTGGGATTAATAAACACCATAGGGGTGTCTTTATTTTCAGACAAGTCCATAACAATCAGCTGAATATGCTGGTCAACTTGTGAAGCTGCTAACCCAATTCCGTCCGCATCGTACATGGTCTCGATCATGTCAGTGATTAAGGTTTTAATCTCATCGTTAACTTCTTTGACTGGCTTAGCAATCGTACGCAAGCGCGGATCAGGATAGCTTAAAATAGGGAGTAATGCCATGACGGAGCACCTCGATAATAGCGGGTAGAATGGGCGGTTTATTATAAGTTAAATGAGGGCAAAAGTAACAATAATCAATGCATAACCGTGCAAATTCGTAGACTACGGTGTCACATTTTGCTTATCTAGGACACTTCCAAGAAATATATCGCACCAAGACTAAAAATAAAAAAAGACCTTACATGATGTAAAGTCTTCTTTCTCGAGATATATAAAATGACTATATGCGGCGTTTGTTCATAATCATCTCATATAGGAACAATAATATAATTGCACCAATTACTGAGAATAATAGACCAGTGAATCCACCATCGGCGTTAATACCGATGAGACTAGCGACAAAACCACCAAGCATCGCACCAACGATACCTAATACGATAGTCATAATCCAGCCCATAGGGTCATTACCAGGCTTAATAGCGCGCGCCAATAAACCTGCGACCAAACCTACAATAATCATCCAAATAAAGCTCATTGTTATTCTCCTAATTTATTACAATTGATAAAATCTTTCTATTAATATTATTGCTTAAGATGTTTCTCTTAAGGTCTTTCTAATGTTGATAGCAATATTGTAAACACTCATAGTGGTGAAAAGTAAGCATAAAGTGTTACCAGTGTAGGGGCTATGTGAGGAAAAACGACAAATTGCTATCTTGCAGAAGAAATTGGTAAATGAAAGGTTACAAAGGTAATCAGAGTGATAATGAAGAGACGTTATTCAGTATTTTACTCTTGGTTAGAAAATGTACAGCTCTGAGTTGACGTTAGGCACTAAGCATAAAATAGCGCTATCCCTTATGAAAAGAGTAGCGCTATTTTATTTAACAAGTTATGTGCACGGCATCAATAATCTACGCGAATAGTAGATAAGAAATGATACACTTTAAGTTTGGTCGGTCAATTCGCGTAGTGCTGTCAATAAGCGTTCATGAATACCTTCAAAGCCACCATTAGACATAATAATGACTGCATCGCCTGCTCGTGCGTGCGTCGTAATATGATCAATAATAGCTTCTACACTGCATACTACTTGCTGTTTGCCATTATGCTCAACACGATCAATGACTTCTTTCAATCCCCACTCAAGACCAGCTGGATCATACCAAAGTGTATGATCTGCTAGTACCGCTGATTGGGCTAGACTATCTTGATGGATGCCCATTTTCATAGTATTGCTACGTAGCTCAATAACCGCCCATAAACGTCTACCAGCCAGTTTCTTTTTAGCACCATCTAAAGTAGTAGTGATCGCAGTAGGATGATGAGCAAAATCATCGAAGACTAAGATGTCATTAATATCACCGATTAACTCCATTCGACGCTTAATACCAGCAAAAGTGGATAGCGCCGCACATGCGGTAGTGACATCTACCCCAATATTGTAAGCTGCTGCTACTGCAACCAGAGCGTTGTTGACATTGTGCATGCCGCTCATAGTCCAATCGACGATGGCAGTCGCTGATGGGTCTGCCTTAAAGCTTACTTCAAACTGACTACCATCCTCTGTAATCAATGCGGCTTGCCAGTCGCAAGTAGTCGCCTCGTGCTTCATACTTTCTGTATCAGCCTCTTGTCTGTTCGTCAACTTCTCGTCTGTCACTGCGGTACGCCAAACAGGAGTCCATACCCCTTTAGCTAGCGTGTCTTCTAAACTAGTAGTTGCTGTTGGCATAATGATTTTGCCAGTGCTTGGAATCATGCGCACCATATGATGGAACTGAGTCTGAATAGCGTTTAGGTCAGCAAAAATATCAGCATGATCGAACTCAAGATTGTTTAAAATAGCAGTGCGCGGACGATAATGGACGAACTTTGAGCGTTTATCAAAAAATGCAGAATCATACTCATCAGCTTCTATCACAAAATAACCCGATGTTGATGATGTTGTGCCGTCATTCGTTGTAGAGTTTGATTTTTCGTTACGTGTAACGTCTGCACCTAAATAACTGCTATGTGCAAACACGCTTTGCAAACGCTCATCCTTAGTATCCACTAATGGCACACCACCAATCAAAAACCCAGTATCAATACCAGCGTAGTGTAATATCCATGCCAACATAGTCGTCGTCGTTGTCTTGCCATGAGTACCGGCCACTGCTAATACATGACGTGACTGCAAAACCTCTTCAGAGAGGAACTGCGGCCCTGAGGTGTATCTCATACCTTGATTAAGCATATACTCAATGACATCCATACCGCGCTTCATGGCGTTGCCCACCACTACCAAATCAGGCGTTGGTTGCAAATGCTCCACAAGATAACCTTCTTGAATTATGACACCAGCGCTTTCAAGCTGAGTGGACATAGGAGGATAAATACTAGCATCTGAGCCTGTGACCTTATGTCCAAGCTCTCGCGCTAATAAGGCTAACGAGCCCATAAAAGTGCCACAAATACCAAGAATATGAATGTGCATAGATGTTCCACGCTATGATAAATAAGAAGTTGAATGAAGTAATACAGACGAGAACGAAAAGGTTAGTGAATAGAAAGTAGCAGATATTTAACGGCTACCAACATTCTTATTTACGCTATCAGCGCTCATTGTAAAGTAAACACTAATAGATAACCAATAAAAAACGCCTAACAAGGTAGGCGTAAACAATATACTTAAAGGACTTTAATAGAAGTTATTTCTCATGCATTTATAAAAATAAAATTGGGCTTATATCATACATTATTGGTTATTTACGCGATAAGGTAAGGTCAGCATTTAAGGTATTGTCATCATTCATCATTACAAGATGATTGTCTTGGATAGTATAACTTTCAATACTTTCGTTCTGATAGACAATGGTAATCATTGTATTGTCTTGACGATAAACACCCGACTCAACGAGTGGTACTTTAGGTGTCTTTGGATTCTCATAAATGCTGGTCTTTAGTACTGAACCATCAGCAAACAAGTTTAGCGTAACTGAAACACTGTCACAAAAAGGGCAGGGCAAAATTCCTACATAATCACCGATTAGCGTTGCCTGTAACTCACTACCTGCGCTGAGGTCTGAAATCATCGGCGCGCGGCGGGTCTGTAAGTTATCATCAGGCTTGGCTGCTGCAATCAACGACTCACCTTCACTAGCGACATCGTCTGCTACAGCAAGGCTATCATCATTCATCTGTGCAGAATCATATTGGTTATTATGCACTTTACTATCAGTCAACGATTGCTTCATAGTTGGATTATGAGCAACAGACGTCGTGGTTGATTGACTGTCACAACTAATCAGAATAATACTAAAAGTCAGTGTCAATAACAGACTACCAAAGCGCTTGATAGGAGAGGTTTTAGCAGGGATAGTAGGTGCGAAGTATTTCATCATTATACCAAAAACAAGCAAGCGTCTTGTAAACAAAAATAGGGCTTATAAAGCATTAACAAATATCCATACTAATAGTAGCGTTAATACAGAAGGAGAACGTTGTAAAAACGTCAACGCCTTTCAATACTTACATTTATCATTCTTTGCATCTTAATACCAATTAACTAACCACTTATCCAAAGTAAATACTACTTTTAGAGAAAACTTAATTAATAATAATTAGATACAAAGAATGAACGGCTATATAAAGAGGATGAACGGTGCACACCATAACAAACGATCATTGCTCTTATGTAGAGTTTTTGTTATAGACGAGTAAGTTTAGATGAGAGTGATTTTTAATCAAATAATTGATATAAATTATACCTAACAAAAGATAGGTTTTAGCTCAAAAAGAGTATAGATAATACAAAGGTGGTATATGAAATTTGAGATATAACAGAGGTGTAAATGAGAGATATTTAGCAGTTACTTAAAATAAATAACTGCTAATAAGTTAGAGGATTATAGGGCAAAAGATGTAAGCAAAATTATAATAAAACGCATGTCATGACATAGGTAGTTTATCGTTGAAGCAATTATTTAAGCAATTATAAATTTTATCTAGCATTATTAACGAGTAGTTAAAACAGGACGCAAAATACGCCACAATATTAGTCCATGTATCAGGAGCAATACACTAAAGAATATCAATGACTGCTCAGGAATGCTAAGGCCCAAAAAACGCCAAGAAACGGAAGCACATTCTCCAGAGCCTGCAAAGACTTCTTTAAACACTTGTAAAATAGGTAAAGTATCGAGCCAATAGTCTAAGCCTGGGCCACATGAAGGTACTTGATCAGCAGGTAAATGCTGAAGCCAAACATGACGCGCCGCCACGACTGTTGCCCAGCCAATGCCCGCCAAACTACCAACCCACAGTAATATTTTAAGAGCGATTGACTTGGGGTTCACTAACGCAGCGATTAAGGCGAATCCGCCCATTACCATTAATCCGATACGCTGAAATATACATAGTGGACAAGGCATTAATCCCATATAACGCTGTAAAAAGAATATTGCATAACTCATGCCGATCACGGTCATAATAACCAACAACACTTGTAAACTACGATAATTGGTCAGTCTTTGCATCAGGTACGTACTCTTATGGAATGGTTTATCTATAAAGGTTAAATATTAACAGTCGTTAGCCATTTGCTAGCGGTACTGCTGTAAAAACTCCATAAAGTCTTCAGTCTCAGCTTCTTCGATTTCAGCTTGTTGTAACACTGATTTTTCGGCAAGTACTTCATACTTAGCTTGTGCGTTAGGACTTAGAGTTTGCTGCAGTAAAGAGTCACGATGCTGCTGTGCTAAAGTGAAGCCAAGCTGCCACATGCTACCCAAACGCTCACTATCAGCGTTAACCTGAGCTGAGATAGTCGATTCAGAGTGACCAGCTTTACCTTGCATAAGCGCTAATGCGGCGCGATAATCGTTGCCACCATAATGGGCATCAAAGAGGGCTGCTAACGGTAACATGTTGTTTAAATGTTCAAGCATCCAGCTTTCTAATGGTACTTCTACACCATCATTGACGATATGTAGATTATCACGGCGACCTTCGTTGACCACGCGTTCGATGTTAATTGCTAGCTCATCTTCTTCATCAGGCATTAAATCAGGTGATTCGTTAAGCAGGCAATATAATGCCATGATTTCTAAGAAGCAAGCACTAGACAGGCGAATACCGACATCGCTATAAGGGTCAAGATCAATCGCGCGGAATTCAACATAGGCGATACCACGACGCTCTAAAGCCTCAGTCGGTGTCTCACCACGGTTAGCGATTTGTTTTGGACGAATAGGACTATAGTACTCATTTTCTATTTGTAGAATATGATCATTAATCTGAATTGGATGGCCATCAGTATCGTTTAAGCCCAATTTTTTGAAGCTCTCATGCGGTGTTTGGATGGCACGGCGCAGCCCCGAAATGTACTCAGGTAAATCATTGTAGCGAATATCGAGATGCTCTTGCACACTATTGGTATAGCCAAGTTTGCCCATACGTAAGCTGGTTGCGGTAGGCTTATAGTAAGTTGAATTATTTTGTAGAATCAAGTCGTGCTCACGTCCTGCCAAAAAACAAGGACAAACATTTGGACTTGCACCTAGCAGATAAAGAACAATACTGGTTAGGCGTTTAAAATTACGGATAAGGCCTAGATATTTATCGTTTTTGAACTCTGTCAGCGTTTGATTACTTGCTTCGGGCGTTTGTGCCTGCCAGTTTTCAAATAGTCCATCACCGAATGACAAGTTATAATGCAAGCCAGCAATGGTCTGCATACGGCGACCATAACGCACACCAAGACCACTACGATATAACGTTTTAAGTTGGCCAGTGTTAGAGCTACCATAATCTGCCAAAGGAATATCTTCATCATCAGACGAGAGCATGCATGGCATAGATAATGGCCACATTAGCTCGTCTTTAGCCAACGCTTGATAAACTAGCACATGTAATTGGCGCAGCATTGAGAGCGTGTCTTTGGGTGTATCTTTGGGATCAGTAATGAGCTCAAGTAGGCTTTCTGAATAATCTGTAGTAATAAAAGGATGGGTCAGCTTTGACCCAAGCTTTTCTGGATGCGGTGTTTGGGTCAGATAACCATCAGTTTTGATTCGTAGACCTTCTTTTTCGATACCACGGAGCATTCCAATTAAATGCTGACTGTCAAACCAATCTGGGATTTCAAAGTTAACAAAGCTGCTCGCAAAATTACTCATAATAGTCATCTATTGTTATTTATTATGGCAGATCAAAACACAACTGGCGTTTGACCATAAAAGAGGTAGATATTAGGTTAAGAATCCCGTCAGTTTAGCTCAAAGCTGTCATGAAAACCACGGACAATTACAAATACGATAAGCTTTATCCAAGGCTGATCCGACCGATTTTGACGGGAAAACTAACTAGAAAATAGTAGCAAAAAACTAAGATAATCGGTGCTATTCACGCGTATTTACCTTCATTTTTTCGTTACTTGTACCATGTAATTACAGCTTTATCCATACCAAGACACTTAGGATAAAGTTATTAGACTAAAAAGCACCTAACAATCAGATAGGTGCCTTAGCAAAACAAATAATTTAAACAATCAATATTGAAGCAGTCATTTAGATAGAAAATGACGAACCACAACCACAAGTGGTAGTCGCATTTGGATTGGTCACGATAAAGCGCGCGCCCTCTAACCCTTCGGTATAATCAACAGTAGAGCCTTGTAAGTACTGATAACTAAGCGAATCTACAACTAAAGTCACATCACCGTTGTCAAAGTTGGCATCATCTTCATTTAAGTCATTGGCAAAGTTAAAACCATAAGAGAAACCTGAACAGCCGCCACCAGTTACATAGACACGTAACATAAGGTCACTATCACCTTCTTCTTCACGTAGGCGACGTACTTTTTGTGCCGCGCTATCAGTTAAACTTAATATGGTTGGGTCTACTGGTTGGCTTGAGCTTGGGCTAAATTGGTTGGCTGATTCGTTCATATCTACCTCAGTTGCTAGGATCAAATGCTGTCGTCGTCCTGTTTGGGTTTGCAGTTAAATGGTTGCAAATAAAGATACGCACGGCGTTTGATTCGATTGGGTGCTGTGATTATGGCGATGTTATCGGTGTGACTAATGGAGCATTATAAATATAGTATTTGTGCCATCATAACTATTTAGTTGAAGGCCGGTACTTATCTTATAGCAGTATATCATAATGGGGGTAACGATTAGTTTGTCAAGAGTGACTCTATATAGTCAATCCACTATAAGAGAGTGACGGTGTTAACCTCGTTTGCAGTATCACCTATACATCTGCATTCGGTTGCCTTGACCCTCTTTTAAATTGAATCAACTATAATGACATTTAACTAGTCAAAGCTAAGCATTTATTATGCCTATAATTGCCAATCAAACCTCAAGTTACCTCTTATAATAAATGCTTGGTTTTAAAATAGTTATTTAATCGTTTGCCTATGGGGCAAGCGTTTGAAATAATAGCCGCCAGTTAACATACCAGATGTGTGTTTATTATTGCCTTATATTTTATATTACTGTTGAGATGAAGAAATTATATGATCGAATTTAAAGACGTTGGTGTTCGCCGTGATGGTCGTGAATTGTTTGCAGGGGCAAGCTTTCAGCTACATCCGGGCCACAAAGTTGGCTTGACGGGCAACAACGGCACTGGTAAATCGACCTTGTTTGCCTTATTACTGACGCGGATGGGCACTGGTGATACCGAGGTTACCCTTGATAGGGGCGAAGTGAGCATTCCTGATAGCTGGCATGTGGCGCATATGGCGCAGGAAGTGGGCGCGAGTGCACAAACGGCGATTGATTATGTATTAAGTGGTGACGAGCAGTGGTATGAGATTAACGCTGCTTTAAACGATTTGAGCAGTGTCAGTGATGAGCAGATTGGAGTGTTGCATCAGCAGTTTGATGAGATCGATGGCTATCGCACCCCAACCAAAGCCGCACAAATCATGGCGGGATTGGGTTTTAACACCAATCAGCATGAGCTGCCCGTAGAAGGGTTTTCGGGTGGTTGGCGTATGCGTTTAAACCTCGCCAAAACCTTGATGAGCCGTGCAGACTTAATGCTACTCGATGAGCCAACCAACCATTTGGACTTGGATGCCATTCTGTGGCTTGAGACTTGGATTAATGCCTTTACCGGTCTGGTCATCGTTATCTCACATGATCAAACCTTCTTGGACAATACTGTCGGTCATATCTTGCACGTTGAGCAGCAAAAAATCACCCTTTATACGGGTAACTATCAGCAGTTTATCCGTACCCGTCATGAGCGTATGGCGCAGCAGCAACAAGCGTTTGAGAAGCAAGAAGCAACCAAAGCACATTTGGATGACTTTATTCGTCGCTTCCGTGCTAAGGCCAGTAAAGCCAAGCAAGCACAGAGCCGTATCAAGCAGCTTGAGCGTATGGCAGAGCTATCACCGATGATGGCGGATAATCCATTTTCGTTCCGCTTTTACGAGCCAGCGAATATGAGCTCGCCATTGATTGAGCTAACCGATGCCGATATTGGTTATAGCGATACGCCACTACTTTATAATGCCAATGTGCAAGTGACCCCTGATACGCGTATCGGACTATTAGGCATGAATGGCGCGGGTAAATCGACTTTGGTTAAAGCCTTGGTCGGTGAGCTGGGTGTATTAAAAGGCAGTTATAACGTTTCAGATACGCTGAAACTTGGCTACTTTAATCAGCATCAAATGGATATCCTTGACCCTAAGGCAACCCCAATCGAGATGTTACGTCGTTTAGCAGGTAAAACGTCCGATGCGATGCTGCGCTCGTTTTTAGGTAGCTTTGATTTCCGTGGCGACCGTATCGATACCATCAGTGAGCTATTTTCAGGTGGCGAGCGCGCCCGTCTGACACTGGCTTTGATTGTCTGGCAACGTCCGAACGTCCTGGTACTTGATGAGCCAACCAACCATTTAGACTTACAAATGCGCCAAGCATTGACCATTGCCTTGCAAGGCTTTGAAGGGGCAGTGGTACTGGTCTCGCATGATCGCGAGTTGATTGCTAACGTCTGTGATGAGTTATATCTGGTCCATGATGGTCAAATCGATGAATTCGATGGTGATATTAGTGATTATGGTAAGTGGTTAGCAGAAAAACGCAAACAAGAAAATTCGTCAGATAAAGGCAGTAGTAAGAAAAAGAACAAAAAAGCCAATAAGAAGTTTGTTTCACGTGAAACGAACGACAGTCAAGCAACGAGCCAAGTAAACAATAAAACATCTACTGCGCCAGCAAATAACAAAGCTGTTCAGCCTGCGCTTAGTAAAGATGCGCAGCGCAAGATGGCAGCTGAGCAACGCAAGCTAACGGCACCGATTCGCCGTGAGATTGAAAATACAGAAAAAGCATTAGCTAAGATTGATGGACAGCTAGTTATGCTCGAAGAAAAGCTTGCTGACACCACCCTTTATGAAGAAAGTCGCAAGTCTGATTTGCTTGTTTTACTGAATGAGCAGACTGCGCTACAGCAGCAGCATAGCGATAATGAAGAAAAGTTATTGCTGTCGATGACGACGCTAGAAGAGATGGAAGCCAGTTTTGACTAGACAGCTCTAATAAGTGCGATGCGGTTGTGCACTTAAAGCTATTATTTACTTAAAATAGCAGACATAAAAAAAGGGAGAGCGTTAGCTCTCCCTTTTTATTACATTATTGTCTACGGTATTTGCCATCACCATAAGATAGTATCTTCATAGTGGTCGTACAAAGTTGACAGTTTATTTTACCAGCAGCGCCTTTAGACAAATCAAGGATTCGTCCTTTCGTAAAAGGTCCTCTATCCGTGATTTTTACTATTACGCTCTGCTTTGTCTTTTTGTTGGTCACTTCTACCTTCGTACCAAAAGGCAGCGTTTTATGCGCGGCAGTCATAGCATTCATATTAAAGATGCTTCCACTAGCGGTACGTTTACCATGAAACTTATTACCATAATAACTGGTGTTGCCAGCAAAGACTGTGGTAGTAAGTAATAGTGATAATGTGACAACTAAAGACTTGATTAAATAAGACATTTAATACCTTTATGCAGTTTATAAGATAGACAGATATTTTTGCCTACGTTATTTATACTCCCTATGAGTATGAATAATAGGGAGATTTTACAAGAGTGAGCTTGTCATATTATTACTGCTGTGTAAAAAACTCATGAGGTCAAATACCTGTTTTTTAAGAAGAAAAAGATATTTTTCAGTTAAAAAAATGATGATATAAGTACTGAAAGTAGCCTTATAAAGATTGATTCTCATAAAGAAGTCAACAAAATACTGGAAAGATAACAATACAATGTAAATAGGTAATATATAAAGACCAGAACTATCGATATAGCATAATTAATGTCATAAAAACCTAATTAGAAATAGCTAACATAATGTAAAAAAACCTTGCTATATTCTTACTTATTATTACAAACAAAGTGCTGAGTTGTCTTATATTGCTTCTAAACAAGAGGGACGTGCATCCATTGCCCTCACCAAACTGACACTACGCCAACAGTTGTCAAAGAACAATGATGCCAGAATCATAGTGACGCACGCTAATATAGTGACACACGCTAATAATGATGTTTTAAGTGATTCAGATAATACAAATGCTAGGGTCGCTTGGCATCATTACTGGTAAGACTTTGTTAGCTATGGCCGCAGGCGAAAAAATGAAATACTGACTCAGTATCCCCATATTATCTATTAACTGGATTGTTAGCAAAAAATACGATAAGGAAAAACAACATGGCAGAGAAAAACTACTATGACATTTTAGGGGTCAAAAAAGACGCCTCAGACGCTGATATCAAGAAAAAGTACCGTAAGCTCGTTCGACAATTTCATCCAGATGTTAGTGACGATCCAGATGCTGACAATAAGATTGCTGAGATTAACAATGCTTACGAGACGCTTAGGGACAAGGACAAGCGTAGCGAGTATGACGCGATGCTAAATAATCCATTCGCTGGACGAGGTAGTGCTGGCGGCTTCGGTGGTCAATCGGCTGGCGGTGGGCAGGGTGGTTTCCGCTGGGAAGATATGAAAGATCAGTTCGGAGAGGGCGAAGCCTTCGGTGGTGGCGGTTTTCGCTTCGATGATATATTTTCGGCATTTGGACGTGGGGCACGTGGCTCAGCTGGTGGACAGACAGGTAGCCGCTCTCAAAGTAGTGGCTTTGATCAATTTGGTGGTGGTTTTGGGTCGCAAGATAGCAAGGGTCAAGACCAACATGCAGAGATTACTGTGGATTTGGCCTCGGTCTATAGCGGAGACGATTATAGTATTAAGTTAAATGTCCCTGTCCGTCAGCCCAATGGCAGTGTAGATTATGAGAATAAAACCCTTAAGATTAAGATTCCTAAAGGCATCACTGATGGCAAGCAAATTCGCTTAGCAGGGCAAGGTGCTGCTGGTGGCGGTAATGGCAAAAATGGTGATTTATTCTTGAAGGTCAAAATCAATCACGCAGCTAACATTCGTATCGAAGGCGCGGACGTTTATCAAACAGTCAATATAGCGCCATGGGAAGCGGCATTGGGAGACAAAATCAACGTCAGTACGCCAGCAGGTACACTTGGCGTGACGGTTCCTAAAAACAGCAAATCTGGTAGCAGTTTACGTCTAAAGGGTAAAGGAATTCCTGCTAAGCAAGCGGGTGATTTATATTTAACCTTAAATATCGTCAACCCTGATATCAGTAGCGAGGCTGCAACCCAAGCTTATGAGCAATTAAAGCAAGCGTTTGCCGGCACCTCAATCAGCCGTTGATAGAGAGATAGGATGCTCAATTGAAGACGATGAAAATAAAGAGATAACGAGGATGATAATTATGAAAAACTCGCCCGAATTAAACGATATTGTATTGAGCTTAGATGAGCTAGTGTCTGCCTGTGGTCAAGACCATCAATGGGTACTGGCGTTGATTGAAGAAAATATCATTGAATATGATGTACCAGAGCGTCAGCAATTCACAGGTTACCAGCTCACGACCGTGCGCCGCGCCTCACGCCTTAGCCGCGACTTTGAAGCCAGTGTGCCAGCGATTGGTTTGATACTCGAATTATTAGATGAAGTTGAGCAACTTCGCCAATTAAAACGTCAGCTGGAACTGCAAACACCAGTCGTTGAAGTAGATATTGAACATTTAAAATAGTTAGTTTGATAGTAAAAAGTAGACATACAAAAAGGGCCTCAATGATGAATTGGGCCCTTTTCTGTTTGTGAAGCTTAATTTATAAATCTGAATATCTATCAATTAACGTGAATATTTAGGATCAGCTGCTGCGGTAAATAGTACGTCAGTTGAAGAGTTTAGTGCTGTTTCTGCAGAGTCTTGAATGACACCAATGATAAAGCCAATCGCAACCACTTGCATTGCAATGTCATTTGGAATACTAAATAGGCTCGCAGCCAATGGAATCAATAATAAAGAACCACCAGCGACACCAGATGCACCGCAAGCACTAACGGTTGCAACTAGGCTTAGTAGCAGCGCTGACGCAAACGTTACTTCGATACCCAAAGTATGCGCAGCAGCAAGTGTTAAAACGTTAATTGTAATCGCCGCGCCTGCCATATTAATAGTCGCACCCAGTGGAATAGTTACTGAATAAGTATCTTCGTGCAGACCTAGTTTACGGGCAAGGTTCATGTTGACGGGAATGTTGGCCGCCGAACTACGCGTAAAGAATGCCGTAATCCCTGACTCGCGCAGGCAAGTAAACACTAGTGGATAAGGATTTTTGCCAGTCTTAATGAGGACGATGATAGGGTTGGCCACTAGAGCGATAAACAGCATACAACCGACCAGCACCATCAAAATACGCGCATAACCTGCTAAAGAAGCAAAACCTGTCTCGGCGACGGTATTGGCAACCAAGCCTAAGATACCAAAAGGCGCTAGGGCAATAACCCACTTCACGACTTGAGAGATGGCATCAGCAAAATCGCCGACAACGGTACGAGCAGTATCGCTGGCTTGACGCAGGGCAAAGCCGATGATAATTGCCCATGCTAAGATACCGATATAGTTGGCTTCCGCAATAGCATTAACAGGGTTTGCGACTAGATTCATAAGAAGATTGGTTAATACTTCTTTGAGGTTAGCAGGTGGGACTTGCTCGATGGTAGCATTTACTAAAACCAATTCGGTCGGGAATAAAAAGCTGGCGCCCACTGCCGTCAATGCCGCCAAAAATGTGCCAAACATATACATGATAAGTACGGGTTTAACGTAGACTTCATTACCACTGCGATGTTGACTAATCGCTGCCATGACCAAAATAAATACCAATATCGGGGCAACTGCTTTTAGCGCACCCACAAATAACGTACCTAATAATCCTAATGCAATCCCAATATTTGGTGCCAACCAACCAATTAATACTCCTAATATTAAACCAATAATAATGAGCGGCACCAGCCCTATACGCTGGTACATCGCAGTCAATGAACGCATCTATACACCCTTTAGTTAGTCAGTAAAAAGTAAGTTAATAATGGAAGTAAAAAACTAATCGACGGATGGTAGCATTTTTTCAGATATTCGCATACCAGTCATACTAGAGGTGGGTAGATATCAAAGTGATAAAGAGAGATAAGAAGAAGATGAAAAAAGAAAAAGTGTAATGAATAAAATAAAATTCGCAGGCGAGTATAGGCAATAACTAGTTTGTAAAAAACTGGCCTATCTATAAGGTCTAATAGGTGAGGAAGGTTGCATAGATAATAACAGTCGAAGCATCATAGCTTCATAAGAGAAATGAGCCAACTACACTTTAAAGTGAGTAAGCTCATAGCCTAATTGTTGGTAGATCTTGTATTTGTGACGACCTTCTTGAACGCTGATGGCGTCAGGTTTTATTAGCTCAAGGACGCGAGAAGGTTTAGCATTGCTGGTCGCTGCCATGAAATCATTGACCGGATGTATCGTAGTATTGAGTACGATACCATTAAAATCTGCTGGTATATAAGCACCAAGCAATACCGGTGCTAAAGGGTTGCTAGTAGCAACATCAGTATCAGCACCTTTAGTATCAACATTGGATAGGCGTTGATGCGGTATAAAGCTGGCAGCATCTTGTGCCCATAGCGCCTCATCAAGCGTTGATAGCAACGCGTCATCTTTAATAAGAATCAGTATTGACTGAGTACTTTTATTGAGCGCCGTTTGAGTCAACTGACAAATAAAGCCCAAGAAATCTTGGGCTTTACTCTCACTTAAAACATAAAAACTGATTTTCATAAATCGATTAGGCCATATTTGCGCTGTTTTTTAAGTATTGCATAAATAACGGCACAGGGCGACCAGTTGCCGCTTTATCTTTGCCTGAGTTCCACGCCGTGCCAGCAATGTCTAAATGCGCCCATGCTTGACCTTCTTCAACGAAGCGCGATAAGAAGCATGCGGCAGTTACTGCCCCTGCACCTTTACCACCGATATTTTGCATATCAGCGATTGGCGAATCGAGCTGCGCTTGATATTCGTCATCCATCGGCATATGCCAAATGAGATCACCCGATAAGTTACTAGCATTTTCTAAGTCGAATAATACGTCTTCATCATTACTAAAGACTGCTGAGCGCACATGACCTAAAGCAACCACGCAAGCACCAGTCAATGTTGCTACATCGATGATGGCTGTTGGCTGATAGCGTTGTACGTAGCATAAAGTATCTGCTAACACTAAACGGCCTTCAGCATCGGTATTTAAGATTTCAACTGACTTGCCATTCATGGCTTTAACGATATCGCCAGGGCGGGTTGCATCACCTGATGGCATGTTTTCTGCGCAAGCTAAAGCACCAACGACGTTAATCGGCAGACGCGCTTCACATAGAGCTTTAATCGTTCCCAGTACTGCTGCTGAGCCGCCCATGTCAAACTTCATCTCATCCATTGCCGCACCTGGCTTAATTGAGATACCACCTGAATCAAAGGTTACGCCTTTACCGACTAATACGATAGGAGCATCGTCGTTGACAGCTTGTGCATTATTATCACTACTTGTCACTGCATTTTTAGCAGATTTCTTGTTAGAAGTTTTGGTCGGTAATTTATCAGCCAATGCTTTTAGACCACCAGAAACTTTCGCACTGCTAGTCGTTTCTTTGGTAGAGCCCGCATTCGCACTGAAGTTAGATTTACCGCGATACTCCATAAGCACGAGCTTGCCTTCTTTAGTAGAGCCTTGTGCTACCGCTAAGAAGCAGTTCATACCCAATGCTGACATCTCGTCTTCACCTAGTACCGTCACTTTTAACAAGTCAGGATACGTTTTTGCAAGGGCTTCGGCTTGTTCTGCCATATACGCTGGGAAACAGATATTACCTGGCTCATTAGCCACGTCACGAGTTAAGCTTTGACCAGCAAACACGGATTTTGCGAATTCTAGCGCAGGCTGTAATGACTCGTCAGCTACTAGATAGATATCGTTAAGTACTGGCGTAGTCTGCTCAGACTTATATTTATCAAAACGATAAGTCGCCGCTAACAGATTAAGAGCGAATTGACTGAATTGATTCTCATCTAAGGCATCACCCAACGCGACAGTAATAGATGCTACACGCTTTTGAGTACTGGTATAGATGGTCTTAGCAATTTTCTGTAGTACGTTTTCATTAAGTTTATCAACGTTACCTACACCGACTAATAACACTTGGACAGGATTTTGCTTGGTGGTTTTTTTGTCACCTGCTAAGGCATAATCAGCAACCGTTTCACAGGCTTTACCGTTAAAGTGTGAGACTTCAATCAACTGCTCGATACGTGCGGTATAATCAGTTAACGCTGATGCAGCAAGAATGTTTTTCTTGTCATCAACCAAGACCACTAGGCAAGCTTCGTCTTTACTCTTCGCTTCTTTTTTTAGAATCTTTTGTGTATGAGTTTTAGGCAGGTGCTGAGATAATTTAATATTCATATAGTTATCCTTATTAGAGTGGTAAAACTAGAATCGTAAACAAATGATGCAAGTAATATTGGTGATTAAGTCTACAATTAATGCAAATATTTCACATCAGATTTTTAAAATAAAAAAATGTCACGCATAGCTTATTTATCACTCATTCGAGATTGGTGAATCCTGCACCTAGAGTGATAAAAGCGTTCTTACCATGACTGCATAGAGTTAAGTTGGTTAGCATGTTTAGCTATCTTTATAGTGTAGCATATCAGCTACTCAGTGCGCAGATGGCAGGGATTAGGTAATGTTTTCATACAATTTTCTGCGCTATTTTACTTAACTTGTCATCTATGAGCGATCAACTTATTGGCGATTAAGCATTGACCAGTTCATCAGTCGAGACTAAGGCTGCAAATCTATCTTGCAAAGCTGCCATAGCAGTATCATGCATGATGTCAGCACTTATCGTCTCTCTTTTGTCACTAGGAAGGTCACGAGTGGCACAAGCATCATGGCAGACGAAATTCTGAAAGCCTAAATCAAAAGCAGCCCTTACGCTTGAGCTGACACACATATGACTCATAAAACCAGCAAAAATAATCTGCTGTTTTTGAGTAGATGAGATAAGTTCTTTAAGGTCAGTGTTGTAAAAAGCATTAGGGTGCTTCTTGGTGATAGTTTTTTCGCCATCCATCGGTTTTAGATCGTCAACAATAGCGACGTTAGAGGATAATGGATCAAAGACATTGCCATTATCTGCACCATGATGAGCGATATGAAAGATAGGGATATCTTCTTTACGGGCTTTATCAAGCAGCAGGCTTGCGTTTGCAATCGCCTTGCTACCTAATTGACCTAGCGGCATAGCACCGTTCACGTATTCGTTTTGATAATCAATAAAGACGACAGCGCAATTTGACCAATCGAGCTTATCAAATTCACCACCAGCTAACTCAAGTAGGGTAGAAGGATTAGACATTTTATTCTCCATTGTGCGTTATAAGTATGAATTCTGACTATTGGCAATTTCTGGGTAGTAAGTTCTGAACATTGATATTAATAAGTGCTGACAGCTAACGAGTTTAGCAATTAATACTGGCAATATTCGGTGAGTGATACGAATGACAAACAAACCTTTCTAAATTAAATAAACCAAAGACTTCATATTATTAAACTCGCTTATCCTCAGCTGTTGTTAAGCTTTATTGTTTCTTTATCATATTGTCTGTCAACTCACAAAAAAACGTACAAATACGTAACTAGCAAGGGTTAGGTAATGTTTTCAAACACATTTCACCGCTATTTTTTGCCAAAACATGCTAGCATTAGCGGTTATCTTAATCGCTAATTTTTATACGGTATAGCTAATAAGTGACTTAGTTACGTTTACAACTATTTAAGTATTCGTATGAAAAGCGCTACGCCTACAATATCTAGATACCACGCTGAAATTTGTCAGTAAGCACGCGCCAAATCGCGCGAATACCAACTGTTTAAGAGTACCTATTGTGATATTACGCCGCTACATGACCCGTCAGGTTGCCTCCACTACCGCTTTAGTATTGGGGTTTTTGGTGGTGATGATGCTCGGTGGACGCCTGATTCGTTACTTTGGAATTGCCGCTGAAGGCAACTTAGATGTCAGCCTGTTATTTATCATTATTGGTTATAACTTGCCGTATTTCTTAGAGCTTATTTTACCACTGGCATTTTTTATTGCATTAATGCTGGTGTTCGGACGCTTGTATGTCGATCAAGAGATGGCGGTTATTAATGCCAGCGGGGTCTCACGTGGTAAGCTTGCCCGATTGATGACGCCATTAATCTTGGCATTGTTTGTGGGTGAAGCGGCATTATCGATTGTCGGCAAACCGTGGGGCGTGCGCTCATCTGAGACTGTTTGGCAGCAGCAAGCATTAACCAGCGCTTTTGACTTGATTCGACCTAATGAGTTTATCAGTAGTGGTAATTATCATCTGTATGTAGGCAGTCTCAGTGACGATAAAAAGCAACTGCAAGATGTGGTACTTATCCAGTCTGAGCCTATCAAAAAAGGCAGCTCTACTAAAAACCTATCTGCCCCAGATATAAATACGGCAAATACTGTAAACAGCCCTGAGTTACCCAAAGAGTTGATTGATACTATGAAGAATAGTAATCAGTCTATTAGCAAAGATACCATTACTTTGGCTAAACGCGCTGAGCAAGTAGACAGTGCAAGTAGCGGCGTGACGCAGCTAGATTTATTTCAAGGTCGCCGCTATGAAGTGGGCGCAGGAAGTCTTAAATATAATCAAGTGGGCTTTGATCGTTACCGTATTACTTTGACTGAATCCTCTAAAGAGATAGTGACTGAGAATAATATCGAAACCCAAAAAATTGGGCAGTTATGGCAAGCGGCAACTGGTGGCGCGCAAGTTGGTAGTGTTAACGCATTACGTGCGGCACAAGGTGAGCTTGGCTATCGCTTTGCCTTACCTTGGCTGATGATTATCGCTCCTATGTTGGCAGTGCCACTTGCGCAAGTACGTCCGCGTCAAGGTCGCTGGTTACGCCTGTTCCCCTCTATTTTATTATTTGTCAGCTGTGCACTAGGTATCATATCTTTGAAGAATGCCGTGGGTAAAGGCAGTGTGAGCGTATGGGCATATGCATGGTTGGTATTAGGGTTTATGGCATTGGCGCTTTATATGAACTGGGGTAGCCGATTCCAGCATCGATTGCGTGTGCGTTTAGAAGATAAGTCATTAGGCTCTGTCGATAATTTAAGAAAAGACTCTAATGGAGGGCAACTATAATGCGCTCCTTGTTATCTAAAGCTCAAGTCTCTCAAAGCCCGTCTTCTAACTTAAAAGTGCTGGGACGTTATGTCAAAACCAATGCACTTCTCGCGATTATCGCCGCAGTAGTTGGGCTATGGGCGTTACAAGTCCTATTTACCTACTTGTCTGAGCTTGAGGATCTGACCGATAGCTACACTATGTCTGATGCGCTCAGATATATTTTTTACCGCTCACCCTATTTCTTAGAGCAATTCATGCCAACTGGTGCGCTACTTGGTGCCGTGGTAGGTTTAGGGTTACTAGCCAGTAAGAGTGAGCTGGTGGTCATGCGCGCCGCTGGTGTCAGTATTTATCGTATCGTCGGTTGGGTACTGCAACCGGCTTTGATTTTTGTAATACTCGCACTGGCTATCAATCAGTTCGTACTGCCGCATTCGAATCAATTGGCAAAAGAGATTAATAACGAAGACAGTAGTTCGCTGGTCACTTCTGTACGCGGCTATTGGACTATGCAGCCACGCTTTGCCAGTAATAATGATGGTGACGCACAGCCTGATGGTAGTGATATTTTGTATATTGATTATGCGGATGTACAAGGCAACATCGGAGAGGTCAAGCGTTGGCATTTGGATAATGATGGCAATTTGCAAACAGCTACTCATGCTGAGGGCGGACGTTATAGTGGACGTATACCAGCGCCTACTGCCAGTACCGAACCGAGCGAGCAATATCGTTATGAGTGGCAGCTGAACAATATGACTGAGCTGACTATTAATCAAGGCTTCGAGAGCAGTCAGTCTAGAGCCCCATTGAATACTTTAAGTCTGCCCTTTGCACCCGAATCTGTTTATTTACTGACACGTGAAGCAGAAGACTTATCGCTCACTCAGCTCTATAAACATCGACAATTTATGCAGCAGCAAGGCAAACGTTCCTTAGATCATGAGCTATCATTTTGGCAGAAGCTGCTGTCACCTTTGTCCATCTTGTCACTGGTGATTGTCGCTTGCTCCTTTGTCTTTGGCTCACTGCGCACCCATAGCTTAGGCTTGCGTATTGTGGTGGCTTTACTCTTTGGTTTGCTGTTTAGTTACGTTCAGGATTTAGTGGGCTTTGTCTCATTGGCGACTGGCTTTTCACCTTTATTAATGGTGTTGTTACCGATTATCGGTAGTGCGGCGTTGGGTTTTTATCTCATAAAACGACAGATGTAATATGGCGTTATCGCTCTATAAAATATAGGTTATATATAGTCGATACTAAATAAAATGGATACAGGGCATTATGATGCGGGACTGGTACAAATTTTTCTTGCTTGCTATGCCTACGCAGACAGAGGCTGCGTAAAATTTATACCAGTCCCGCTATATCTTTTTTATACTGACCTGACTATACAATGTCTGATGTGATATCACGCAAGACGATAAAAAACATTCGATTCCAATTGTTCGCAAGCTTATTTTTTTTTATCATTTTTCGGATATTTATATAAAATAAAAAGCACGCTAAATCTAATTTAGCGTGCTTTTTTAATGTCGATCTTAGCCATTATAATTTAAAAGACTTAGTCTTTGGTTGCCATGGTAATTGTATAGGTCTTACCTTGTTTGATCTTTTCGCTATTACCGAACACTTCAGTAAACGAGCGCTTCATAAACTGGCGCAAGCCATTGATTGTCACTACATAAAAACGTCCACCTTTACGCATGCGCGCATAGGCATCGAGGAAATACAGATAATGCTGCTCTTTGCCTACTTTGGCTGGCAAGTTCGACATCACAAGGCTAAAGTCTTTGTCCTTTGCCACATGATTAAAGCCGTTTGATAAATGCACATCGACATTTTTCAGATCGTTTTTTTCACAATTCAGACGCGCATATTCTACTGCCATAAAGTCTTTATCAATCAAAGTATGCTGACCGTTCGGACATTCACGCGCTGCCGTCATACCGAGCACGCCATAGCCACAGCCCAAATCTATCGAATCATCATCCGCTTGAAAATCTACATAATCAAGCAGCATCAAGCTACCTTCATCAAGCTTTTGCGGTGAAAAAATGCCCCACGTGGTCGCAAAATCAAACGGCTTGCCCAGCACATCTTGGCGAAAATTAATATCTTCACGCCAGTGTTGGGCGTTTTTCAATAGGTCAGCAGGGGGTCTATGGCTCATGGGATTCTCGGATAATAGATAAGTAAAAGGGGGTGTGCGGCTTAATCAGACGGCCTACACATTATGACGAGTATTGTAACGAGAAAAGGGCAGGTTTGCAGCTAGGGATTGATAGAATTATATTAAATGGTGATGGGAGCTAATCGCGCCTTCTGCTTGTATCTGTACCTCCGAGCGGGGCGGTCACTATTGGCTGATGGCACTCCTGCTCAGCGATACTACCCTCAGCCTAGTGACGCAGCCCGCTCAGATGCACAGGATACCGCGACAGTCACGGCTAAAGAACCTAGTTTGATTCAGGTTTAGCGTGTTGTTGAGATGACAAGGTATTATAGGTAGGGTGTGCCATGCGCACCTTAATCAAGATAATATCAAACCTCGGTGCGTGAGGCGCACCCTACGGCTTATTGAACATCACAAATCATTGAACATCGATCCCAATGATTTGTGATAAATGCCCCGTTTTTAGATACACCGTGGCGCCATTTGCTCCTGCTGTTATTTGCGATGTCGCATCGACAGGCAGACGTATCTAACCACCGCTCTGATAGGTTTGTCCAGCGTCTATCAGCGTACCCTCTAGCACCAATATCTCAGCACCTCCTGCGATGGCATCTGCAAACAATACCTCACCTGCATTGATACGTTGCAAGCTCACCTCTTCTCTTATATCTGAGTATAAATGACAAATCTCACGACCGCCTTGCGCTTGCCAGTTAGCCGCATCGTTGGTATCGATAGCGACATGGTTGGTCTCGCCGACTGTCATCTGCCAAAGTTTAACAAAAATAATAGCGCCTTCATGACTATAAGGCTGATGACCTGAGGTCGGTGGATTGCGTAAATACCAACCAGCAGGATAATGGCTGTTATCAGCCGAAAAAGTGCCTGACAGTACCAAAATCTCTTCGCCACCTGGGTGCAGGTGATGCGGAAAATTTGACTCAGGGGCATAGCGTACGATACTGGTAGCACGCGCTTTTTCGGCGCCAACGCGATCAAGCATCACGCGCTCGACGCCGTTTTGTGGTGACTGAACCCACTGATAGTGTTCAGGTGCTAAGGCAGCACGGCAGGAGAAATCTGCATTGATGAGCATAATATAACTTCTCATTAATTATGATATTGTTTGGAATTATCCTCTGATTCGTCAAAATAGACAAACCAGATAAACCTATTATCAACGTAAGTATGTATCATTAAAAAGGGTAGGGTGCGCCTTGCGCACCTCAATCGAGAAAACGTCTAACATCGGTGCGCTGGGCGCACCCTACGACTAGGACTTGATGTGTAGGCTGGGTTTTTAACCCAGCGAATTAACGAGTTGAAATATAAACTAAGGTTGTGTTCTGCTGTGCTACATGAAGATGGATTTACGATACTAATTCTTATTTTATAGGTAGAGTTGGGTGAAAAGCCCAGCCTACGAGTGATAACCAGCCTACGCGTGATAATCAATTACCTGCGTTAAAAACCATACTTAATGCAAATCAAGGTCTAAAATTAATGAGTGGAAAACTTATAAACTTCTATACTAATAGAGTATTCCGAACAGCCACAGAAGGTTGTTTCGTTGCAGGTACATTAGTACATACAGATAAAGGGCTTAAACCAATTCAAGATCTAAAAGTTGGCGATAAGGTATTGTCTAAGCCAGAAGACGATCCAAACGGTAAGTTAAGCTATCAGAAGATAACTGAAACGCATAATTTTGAGGATAAATCTATCCACCTTTTGCGCTTAGTAGAATCTTCTTCAGATAATATTTCCACAACAATAGAAATTTTTGCAACGCCGAATCACCCGTTCTGGGAGGTGGATGTTGGTTGGACTCGAGCTGATTTGCTTAGACATGGCGATGAAGTAATATTATCTAATGGTAATAAAGCAATTATTTTTGAATGGTCACCTGTCTTAAGAACCGCAAATGCTAATATTGGCTGGGTTGCTATTGACTTAGAAGGCATAGGAAAGACAAATGCTGAAAATGGATATTTGATAAACTTCTCAAACAACGAAATCTCAACACCATTTTTAAGTTTAGATAACTGGCTGAATGAACAAGTAAACTATTGGGACTACGCTCCAAATGGAATTACTTGGGCTGATAGTTATGAAGACAGATACTTCATATCAACGGTTTATAACATAACGGTTGAAAATACTTACACTTATTTTGTTGGTAAAGACGGTATTTGGGTTCATAACAGTTAACTGTTATAGTGAAGCATATCAATTCGCTAATGTACCTTTTGTCAATAAAATGTATGAAAAAACAGCTCGAAAATCCTAACCTCTCAGATGAAGTTCAACACGCAACTTCTACAACCTTGCCATCACCACATAGGTATAGGTATAGATTTACGTGACCAACATCACTTCTTCAAACTCTTCTTTAATAAATAATCAAAGATAAACGGACCAAATGGTAAAAACGAGCCAAGCACACCTGCAGGCATTGCCCACAGTGGCATTTTTATTTTACTCGTTGCGACCAGCAGCATCAAAATATAGGCGATAAACAGTATCCCATGCGCCATACCGACATATTTCACTGCTTCAGGAATACCTAGCATATATTTTAGTGGCATGGCGATACCAAGCAATAATAAAAAAGAAGTACCTTCTAAATAACCTGCAATCGTGAGATTCTTTAATACCGTATTTTCTCCCTTGGTTAGGGTAGGCTGGAGAGATGGTTGAGCTTGCAACACGGTATATTCCTCTTACAGTCATCGATTGACCGGACAGCTTAAAAGATTGGCTAGACTGATTATTTGCAGTTTGGTTTCAATTAACTGAAACTTGAATACAATTTTTCAAATGTTATACAGAAAATCCCCTTTAAGGGATTTTCTCTTGCGAACCTAACGAAGCAGTGCTTCGTTTTAACGGTTCTCACCCTCTCGGATGGTGCTCGGCATGCAATTTCTGCAATCTGGCCGTCGCCACATGGGTATAAATCTGCGTGGTAGACAAATCACTATGCCCGAGTAATAGCTGCACGCTACGCAAGTCTGCACCATGATTTAGCAGATGAGTAGCAAAGGCGTGGCGCAGAGTGTGCGGTGATAACTCTTTATCGATACTGGCGACTTTGGCATACTTTTTGAGCAAGTACCAAAAGTTTTGCCTTGTCATATAACCACCTTGCGCAGTCAAAAACACCGCTTGGCAATTTCCAGATTTCAGGTGAGCAATCAAATCACCTCGCCCATGAGACAGGTAATCTTCCAACGCATCTGCCGCGTATTCACCTAATGGCACTAGACGTGTTTTATTACCTTTCCCTGTGATTTGTAGCCAACCAGAGTTTAGATTGACTTGTTCTAATGACAGATTAATCAGTTCACTCACACGTAGACCGCAAGCGTAGAGCACCTCTAGCATGGCTTTATCTCGTAGTCCAAGCGCTGTGCTAGTGTCAGGTGAGGCAAGTAGATTATCGACATCCGCTTCTGCCAAGTCTTTGGGCAGTGGACGGCCCAATTTGGGGCTTTTTATACGCTCGCACGGATTGTCCTCACGCAGATTACTGGCAATCATCCATAGATAAAACTGCCGCAAGCTTGAGAGCATGCGTGCTTGAGTACGTGGGGTTTTGCCCTCAACGGTGAGGGTAGACAGACAATGCAGCACGTCATCAGGCTGCCATTTCGTCAGGGCAATAGGATTGGTGAGCTCGCAAGAGCGAAGGTCGCGGACATAAGCGTTACGCGTGCGTGTTGCAAGCCCACGTGCCAGCATCGCTTGACGAAACTCAGTGATATAAGCGGGTTCATCATCGACAGCTAGTGCTTTTGGTTGGCGCTGTTGTACGGCACGGTCGCGGCTCATGAGACAATACTCGACGGTTGAATGTTAAGCACGCTGCAAGCACCATAATGAGGTAACTTCCGCACTTCGTGCCGCAAAAAGTGGATCAGTCTCATCTTGGCTGCGACCATGCTTAGGTTTTGTATCTAGACGGTATTTCACTGCTAATCCAGCATTGGCAAACCAGTCCAATAATTCTTCACGAGTACGCAGCTGCAAATGTTCAGCCAAATCGGACAATATTAACCAAATCTCTCCTTGCTCCGCTAAGTGCTGTTTTGCGCCCTGCAAAAACCCACGCAGCATTGTGCTATTGGCATCATAAACGGCGTATTCGAGTGGTGAGCTGGGCTTAGCGGGCAGCCAAGGTGGATTACAGACAATCAGATTGGCCAGCGGCGCATCAGTCGGATACAAATCCGCTTGTTGCAACTTTACGTTAGCTAATTCTAATCGTGTAAAGTTCTCGCTGGCACAGTCCAAAGCACGTGGATTTAAGTCTGTTGCAATCACCTGTTTCACACCGCGCTGCGCTAAAATTATGGCTAGCAACCCAGTGCCAGTACCGATATCGTAGGCGACATTATTTACAGTCGGCAGCGGCGCATCAAGTAATAGCTGTACATACTCGTGACGAGTAGGCGCAAAGACGCCATAATGCGGGTAAATCGACACACCTAAGCTTTCAATCGACACACCTTTTTCGCGCCACTGCGCTGCACCTAACGCCCCTTGCAGGTCACGAAACGACAGTACGCAGGATTCATCAGCCGCTTTATCTAACTGGCCAAAAGCTGCTGTACAAGCGGTACTCACATCGGGCGCACGCCGTAAGTGGCTAACATAATCAGTATCCAGCTCTAATAGCAAACGGCTCAATATGCGCGAGCGCTGGGCTTGAATTTGACGCTGCTGATGAAATAGGTTAGGTATGTCTTTGGGTGTCTCTGAGGATTCAGCTGCAGTTTTATTAGACTTAGCAGGTTTATTAGCTGCTTTCTTTATTTTGCGCTGCTCAGAGCGCTCATTGGTACGCTCGATACGCCGTTTGAGGGCTTGTAGCAATTGCTTTGCATTATGAAAGTCACCGCGCCACAGCAGTGATGTGCCTTCGCATGCTAAGCGATAAGCCTCATCCGCGGTCGTCTTATCATCGACTAATACAATACGTGCAGGCGGCAGATGATTGCTTTCAGATAACCAGCGGGCATGACGTAAGGTTTCGTTCTCAAACCACTGTACATACTGCTTTTGAGTTGCTAACACGCTATCTACCTTTAATTTGTGAATGATATATTTCGTACAAAGCAAAGATATCTTTATGTTATTAATGCTCTTATGTTATTAGTGCTATAGGTTCTATCGAACGTATTCAAGCATCCTTTTTCTTAACTAAATAACGATAAAGCGTGGCGCTTATAGGCGCGTTATCATCGCCATCGACAGTTATTTCATCAGGATCGACGTTTAAGCTCACATTTTCAGCAAGCGTCTCTTGATGCACAAGCGTATGTCCCAAATGACGGCAAAAATTAGGAATGTCACGAGTCGTCGCTGGGTCAGTGGCGAGTATTTCAATGACTTCACCAGCATCCGCTTTACGAATGGTTCGATGTAGCATCATTACTGGCTCAGGGCAGATTAACCCTTGGGTATCCAGATGATGATTAATAGCGGTGTTAGATATTGAAGTAGTCATAGTCGTTGTATTACAAATGAGTAGTGAATTTAGGGATTGCTATCGATTGAAGATTCTTTAGGAGCTTGTTGCAATGCTTCAGCAGTGGCAGGTTCCTTAGTCAGATCCTCTTCGGCTTCTGTTTCGGCTTCTAAAAAACTAAAAAAGCGCTTAAAGTTAGCTCTGAATAAAAACGCCACGCCTAGCCATGAGGCCAGTCCCAACCATGCGGTATCGGCAAATAATAATCCACCAACCAGTATGATGGTGGATACTCCAATACTTAGTGCAATCATCGAAGGTTGGCTCAACCGATAGCGATAGATGACGAGACCATCATAAATAGTGATGGGGATGGTCAGGGCTATCAGCGCATAGGGTAGATTAAAAAACAACCGATAGAGTAGTTGATTGTCATGGAACGCTTTGATACTGGCAATAGTGCCAAAGACCATAAAAGCGATGATAGCGGCATAGATTAGATAGATCGCTATCTGGTTTGCGCGCTGTGCACCTTTAATACGTGCGATAGCGAGCGGGGCAAAGCCATGTTGCGTGGATTGGTCTGAGACAATGGGCATAATAATCAGGCATTTATCCATGTAGAGTGACGATATGTCAGAAATTAGCGGTATTTAAACAGAAAAATTGTCGCTTACTTAGTCCGCTTAATTAATCAGCTTTGATGGCGTCGATGGCGATACTGCTACTAGGATCAGCAAAATAAGTCGACATCAAGATACAGGCAGAAATATCATCGATTGGGTCGCGCTCATGCTTAATCCAACCATTCTCCCACGCAATTTCTCGCGCTGCGACTGAAGTCAGGCGCTCGTCACAAAGGGTCACTACTACTGGTAGATGCTGCTCCATAATTCTATGCGCTAGGCGACGAGAAAATTTATGCGCACGCTTTGACAGCATCGAGCTGCTCCCATCCATGTTAAGTGGTAACCCGACCACAACCTTTGCCACGCCCCACACCTTGATAATGCCTAACAAATTATCCCAATCTGGCTGACCATTATCCATCGCCAAAATATCGAACGCACGTGCAGTTTCGGTAATCGTATTGCCCAGCGCCATGCCCATCTTTTTAACCCCATAATCTAAAGCTAAGATAAGATGCGGCTTAATGGCTGGTTCGGCGACAGTAGTGTCGGTCGCTTCAAGGGTAGTATCAGGATCTACCATAATTATGCGTACTTCCTATTTCTATTAAGCTCAACTCGTTTAGTTTAACTGCTTTAACTTAGATGTTACTTTTGGCTGTCATAGCAAATATGCTATGCATGACCGATATCGCTACTGAGATAATCAAAGTTAACCCCGATTTTTTCAGCGGCAAGCTGCCAACGTTCTTCAAAAGGCGTATCAAACAATAAGGTTAAATCAGCAGGACATACTAGCCAATCGCCGCTTTCAAGCTCGCGATCGAGTTGTTTTTTGCCCCAGCTGGCGTGGCCTAGGCATAGCTGGTAATGACCGACGCCTTGACCTGCGGCGATACGTTGCAAAATATCTTGGCTAGTAGTGATGCAGACATTTTCTGAGATAGCAAAAGAGGATGCCCATTCTGGCTGACCGGTATGCAGCACAAAGCCTACTTCAGGATACATCGGACCGCCTTCTAACGCTAAATCCTCCATAACCTGAGGGTTAGTGACATCGATATCTAAATCTTCTAATAACTTACCCACATGCGCTTGCTCGAGTGGACGATTCACCATTAAACCTAACGCACCTTGTTTATCATGGCGACAGATATAGATTAGCGCCTTCTCAAACCGTGGGTCTGATAGATCAGGCGCTGCAATTAAGAAGTGATGGGTCAAGTTAGCTTTGGACATAGAGGCAAACGCAACATAAAAAAGATTAGACACTACTATATGGCGATACTAAATAGAAAAGCAATATAGAAAATAAACAGAAGCAAAAATCAACAGACTTGAGATGAGGATTAATTTTCTATTACCAACGTATTTATCAACAACGTATTTATTAACAATGTTTTTCTATTTTACATCGGTTAATAAACTACGTGCGTGCTCACGAGTGACATCAGTGATGTTCACACCGCCTGACATACGCGCCAGCTCATTTACCTGTGCATCTTTGGTCAAGATAATCAGCTCGCTTTGTGTCTGCTCATGATGATGCTTCTGTACTAGAATATGCTGATGCGCTTGAGCGGCGACTTGTGCTTGATGCGTAATCGCTAGTAGTTGCTGCGTTTGCCCAAGTGTACGTAGTAATTCACCGACTACTTGCGCAGTACCGCCACTAATACCGACATCAACCTCATCGAAGACCAGCATAGGCTTAGCAGCATTGTTATCAGCATTGGTTACTTGCAAGACTTGCATGACCAACGCCATACGCGACAATTCACCACCCGAGGCAATTTTATGTAGCGGCTGCATCGGCATACCAACGTTGGCACTGAATAACAGGTCGATGTCATAACAGCCTTGACCATTGTAGTGATTAGGATCGGACTTTTTGGTAAAGACAAATTCACAGCGCGCATTAGGCAGGGCAAGAGGCTGTAATTGCTTGATAAGTTGTTTACTTACAACTGGCGCCGCTTTCGAGCGTTCTTTATTTAACTGCGTAGCTAGCGCTAAATAGTCTTGCCATGCTTGCTCAATTTGCGCCGCCATTGCATCGCTACTCGGCTCATTTTCTAATTGCTCTAACTGCGCTTCCCACATTTTAGCTTCAGCGATTAAGTCGCTAGCCGGCAAGCTATGTTTGCGTGATAAGCGATGCCCTAGACTGATAAGGCTATCTAACGCTTGCAAGCGCTCAGGATCAGGTAATTGCTGTTCAGCATAATCTGAAAGCATAGCAGTCACCTCAGTGATCTGCTGTTGTGCTAGATGTAGCTGCTCAGAGGCTTGCTCAAAAGTTTGGCTGACGCTCATTTGGTTATCACACAGTTTAATCGCTTGACCTAGCAAGGTCATGACGTCTGGCTCATCAGTGTCATTATCAAGCAGGTGCAGACCATGACTGGCCTCCGTCATCAAAGCTTCTATATTAGAAAGCTCTTCGTGCTCGGCTTCGACATCCGCATAATCGACGGCTAACAATGGTGCAATATCTGCTAGTTGGCTTTGCAAGAGCTGGATACGGTCTTGGCGCTGAGCTTCACGACTAGCAATCTCGTCCGCTTGGCGTTTTAGTCGTTGATACTGTTGGTAGCTACTAGCGGTTTGCGCCGCTAGTGTTGTCAGCTGCGCCATCTCATCAAGCCATTGCACCACAAACTGCGGCTTTAGCAGCGCTTGTTGGGCATGTTGGCTATGGATATTGACGAGTAGTGCACCTAAACTTTTCAATTCTGCTAAGCTCACGGGCGTACCATTCAGCCACGCTTTTGAACGCCCACTATTGCTAAGTTGGCGTCGAATCAAGATTTCCGGCTCATCCAACGAGCGCTCATTTTGAATAAACCAATCGGCTATAATAGTGTTACTTGTCACATCAAACTGAGCATATATATCGGCATGAGCAGCACCATGTCTAACCATTGCGCTATCTGCTCGCTCACCTATACAAAGTGATAATGCATCAAGGAGTAACGACTTGCCGGCCCCTGTCTCACCGGTAATGACATTAAAGCCTTCAGCAACGCTTAGCTCATGTTCAGCAATCAGCGCAAACTGATATAAGGTTAACGATAAAAGCATTAAAGTCTCTCATGGTGGACAACTAACATTGAATAAGATCTTATAGTTAGGATCTTAATTAGGGTCAAACAGTCAGATGATATATGGTGACAACATAATTTAAATACAAATTTTTGTAGCTATTATTCGTATAAAGTCACATAAATTTTTTGGAAATTATCATCAATAATCTCAGTTAGACTAACTATAAGGCTTATGAAAAGCAACTGTGTTTAGTGCGTTATTTTGAATTAATTACATGCTTGTTTTACAACACTAAAACTTATCAATTGATATCAATATCGGTATACATAGCAGTGGTTTAAGAGTAATGGTCTAAAGTTAGTTTAAATCATGAACGATATTTTCAGCAATGCTTTAACAAACTTTTTAGATATAATGTGGTAGCATAAACTCACTTAATCATAAACTTCTGCCACAGTATATACACATATTATCGTTAGGGATTTTGAGTGAATAGACACGGAAACGTTGAAGGATAAGGGTTTAGGTTATTAAACCAATAACATAATATGTTTATTTAAAAAATAACTATGTTAAAAGCAGCTGTTTTAAAATAAGCTGTGTTAGAGATGAAGGTTTAAACTGTAATGTCATAAGACACTTATTTTTTAGTTTAGCAATAATTATTTGATAAGGAAGCCACTATGTCAGCGGCACAATATACTAACGTAACGGTCAATGCTCAAGCTACAGTATCATATGATGGGCGTTGTTCAAGCCATACCATTATGTTTGAAGATGGTCGCCACAAAACATTGGGTGTCATTTTACCCTGTGATAATACTGTTGAGCGATACCATTTCAGCACCAATACTTCTGAGCGTATTGAGATTACCAGCGGTGAATGTGAAGTCAAAATTAATGGTGATGAAGAATTCAGCTATTATCGTGCTGGTCAATCATTTGTGGTTGAAGGCAATAGCAGTTTTAACCTGCGTACCGAAGAAATTGTACAATACGTCTGTCATCTAGAAGGTTAGTATTAAAGAGACAGTTAATCGTAAAGTGACATATACATAAGGTTATAACCAAGGTAGCACCATCACTTTGGTTATAATCTTTTTATTTTAACAGCGACAACAATCTATATTTACCCTTATACTCATGTTTGATAAGTTATCTATAGATATCGTAATATTCTAACTCGTATCGTACTAAGCGATATTCACTTTTTATCAGTAGGCCTATTATGGCAAAACCCAGCTATTTTTATGGTATTCATGCCATTGATGCTTTGCTTGAACATCGTCCGCTTGATGCGCTCAGTTTATTTGTGCAACAAGGTCGTGAGAGCGATAGTCATGTAAAAGCCATTATTGCGCAAGCCCAAGCAAATGGCGTCAGTATGCAACCGACGCAAAAAGACAAGCTTACTCAACTATGTGGTAGCCCGCAGCACCAAGGCGTTGTAATGCATGCTCGGCCATTAGGGTTTGCAGATGAAGGTTTGTTAGATACTATTATTGGACGCGACCAATGTTTATTATTGGTCCTCGACCAAATTACCGATGCGCACAACTTTGGCGCTTGCTTGCGTACAGCAGTAGCGATGGGTGTGGATGCGGTCATTTGTCCAAAGCATCATGCAGCAAGCTTAACACCGACGGTAGCTAAGGTGTCGGTAGGGGCAGCTGAGATGATGCCTATTATTAGTGTGACCAATCTAGCGCGTACACTTACACGCATTAAAAACGCAGGTGTATTTGTGTTCGGTACGGCACTCAATGAAGATGCTAAACCAATACACGCAGCAGATTTAACTGGAAAGACCGCTATAATTATGGGATCAGAAGGTGAAGGCATGCGCCGACTGACCACTGAAAGTTGCGACGAGCTGGTATATATTCCCATGTCGGGCAACGAGCATGGCAACCTACAGAGTCTCAATGTCAGTGTTGCTACAGGTATGGCTCTTTACGAGGTCAATCGGCAACGTACTTTAGCTGCTGGGCAAGCTTAAGATAGTTTTGGTGTAGTGGTTCTAGTTGTTGATGTAAACTTGCTAAATCTTCTTCATTAACGACTAGATCGTCAGCATGACGATTACGCTCAGTGCGGTCAAGTTGGTTAGCCATGATGGCTTTTATCTTAATCATACTTTGCTCATCACGCAAACTTGCGCGTGCAAGCTGAGTATCTTCATTTGCATCAATAACTAAGATACGTTGGCATAAATTAGCAAGCCCTGCCTCTGCTGCCTCAATTAGTAGCGGTGCTGATAATATAATATACGGTGAGGTGCTTGCTGCCAGTTGTTTCTTCGCAGTCTCACGAATAGCGGGGTGAGTAATCTCTTCGAGTTTAATAAGGGCAGCAGGATTAGCAAATACATGTGTGCGTACAGCTGCCCGATCCATGTTACCCTCTGCGTCAACCACCCAATCCCCAAGTTTTTTCTGAATTTTGTATAAAGTGGGACTGCCTTTCGCCACTACTTCATGAGCAATCACGTCAGCATCAATGATATCAATCCCTTGTGCCGCGAACCAATCGCTAGCCGCTGATTTACCACTGCCAATACCGCCTGTTAACCCAATTACTAAGGTTTTGTTTTGCATTTTTGCTTGCTGGCGTTGAGGTATTGATTTTTTAGAGTGTATTGACATAACAGTGACTTATTTGGCTAGTAGATTAATAGAGAGAATAGTTGTTCATCTAAATATTAGATGACTCAGCTCATATGACTTAGTAAATATCGCTAACTTACTAGCTTAACGTTTATAGATAACAAGGATATGAGTGTTGGTTTACTATATTGTAATCCTATCATAAGCATGTTATCACTAAGTATTTTGCCAAAAAATTGAGATAAGCCTATTAAACGTACATATTCAAGTACCAATTAACGATGTCGGAGCCATAGAGTAATGCAACTATTCCAGCGACAGCGATATAAGGTCCAAAAGCGAAGGGTTGGCTCTCACCATGTCTTTTCATCAAGATAATACCGACGATTGAGCCAAGTAAAGACGACAGGAGGATGATTAACGGTAACATCATCGGTCCAAGCCAAGCACCTAGTACGGCTAATAGTTTGAAATCACCTTGCCCCATACCGTGTTTTTTGGTTATAAGATAGAACACCTTGACCACTATCCATAATGATAAGAACCCGAGCAATAATCCCCAAATCGATTGGGTAGGGGAGACAAACCAGCTTTGAGAATTAACCGCTAAACCAAGCCCTGCTAATGGGAAAGTCAGCCGATCAGGTAATAGCTGAGTATCAAAATCGATTCCTGTTAAGGCAATAAGCGTCCATACCAGTACAAGAGCAGACAACCCAGTAGCAGTAACACCGAATTGGTAGATAACCAATGCTGATAATAGTGCAGTGACAAGCTCCACAATAGGATAACGTGTACCGATTGCAGCGTCACAAGCAGAGCAGCGTCCACGTAGTACTAGCCAGCTTATTAACGGTATATTTTCATACCATTTAATTTTGTGCGCGCAGTGAGGGCAACGTGACGCTGGTCTACTCAAAGTGATAGGCGTATCCTTTGCAGTAACGTCCATCAGAGCTTTAGTATGCTCATGCGGCATATCTATTTGCTGAGACATAAACTGACTACATTCTTGTCGCCAGCTGTAAACCATCATTAGCGGTATACGATGAATCACTACATTCAAAAAACTACCTACACAAAGGCCTAATATCGCAAATACTATTAGCGCCAAGGTCATATTACTTTGTAATAATTCTATCAATTGCATTACTTTGCTACCCTACTACTGAGCCCATTTGGAAGATTGGTAAGTACATGGCAATGACCAAGCCACCTACTAACACACCTAATACTGCCATGATTAATGGCTCCATTAAGCTGGTCAAGCCATCAACCGCATTATCAACTTCGTTTTCATAATATACGGCTACCTTATCGAGCATCTCTTCTAAGCTACCTGATTCCTCACCGATACCAACCATTTGAATCGCTAAGCTTGGGAACAGATTAGTCGTACGCATTGAAAACTGTAACTGTTGACCAGTTGATACATCATTCTTGATTTGTTGAATGGCATTGTAAAATACCACATTGTTAGCGGCACCAGCAGTAGAGTCTAAAGCATCAATTAGAGGTACACCAGCGGCGAAGGTCGTTGATAGTGTGCGAGCGAAGCGTGCGATAACGGCTTGATAAGCAATATTGCCAAATATTGGCGCTTTTAGAGCAGCACGGTCGAGAAAGTCACGAAATTTCTTAGATCGTTTCTTGGCTTCAGAAAAGCCAGCGATAGAACCACCAATTACGATAATAAGAATAAACCACCACGTTTGCATCCAGTCCGACATGGCGACAACCATCTGGGTAAAAGCAGGTAATTCTGCGCCAAAAGATTCGAATAAACCAGAGAATACAGGAACAACTTTAATAAGCAATATGATTGTGACGATCAAGGCAACGACGATTACCGCAATAGGATATTTCATAGCTTTTTTGATTTTGGCTTTGAGTAGCTCGCTTTTTTCTTTATAGGTAGCGACACGTTCAAGCATAGTTTCAAGCGCACCTGATTGCTCACCAGAATCGACAAGAGAACAGAACAGATCGTCAAAATAGCGCGGATGCCTACGTAGCGCAGAGGCAAAAGTACCACCAGCTTCAATATCAGCTTTGATTTGTAATACCAAGTCTTTCATACTTGGGTTATCTAGCGAATCAGCGACAATCTCAAATGATTGGGTCAAGGGCACCCCAGCTTTCATCATAGTGGCCAACTGACGGGCAAAAATAGCGATATCAATAGGCTTAATGGCTTTCTTCATTTTAAATAAAGGTTTGGGTTTTTTCTTAATAGTTTTAACCGTGATACCTTGTTTACGCAAAGTCGCTTTTGCAATCTCTAAACTGCGACCCGTGGTCTCACCTTTGATTTTTTGTCCACGCCGATTGACCCCGTCATAGACAAAGTCTAGTAGCATATCAGTCTTAGCCTGTGCCATATCTTTACCCTCAAGTTTTCCGTAATCTGTATGCTTTAATCAGCGTTATTTGGTAAGTGTTTTTTGAATGGTAATCGAGTAGCTTATTACAGCTACTAGTTTTCACTTGATATTATTCAGAAGTTACCCGCATCATTTCTTGAATACTAGTGACACCTTGCAATACTTTTAAAATGCCTGAGCGTCGCAAATCACGAAAGCCATTTTTGACAGCAGCATCTTTGATATCGATCGCATTACCGTCTTCCATAATAATGCGTGAAATATCTGGGCTGACTTTCATAACCTCATAAATACCCACACGACCTTTGTAGCCTTCACGGCACTCGCTACAACCGACTGGCTCATAGATGGTACTATTTGGATCGTCGAGATCATCATCGGTAAAGCCAACCTCAAGTAAGCTCTGCCTCGGTACATCAAGCACAGTTTTGCAATTTTTGCATAAACGTCGTGCTAGTCGCTGAGCAATAACTAAGTTGACTGAGGTAGCAATATTAAAAGATGCTACGCCCATATTCCGTAATCGAGTCAAAGTTTCCGGAGCAGAGTTAGTATGGAGAGTTGACAGTACCATATGGCCGGTTTGTGCTGCCTTAATGGCAATCTCAGCGGTCTCAAGATCACGAATCTCACCAACCATGACGATGTCTGGATCTTGACGCAAAAACGATTTTAAAGCATTGGAAAAGGTCAGACCTACTTTAGCGTTGACGTTGACCTGATTGATCCCCTCAAGGTTAATTTCAACAGGATCTTCTGCTGTAGATATATTGGTCGCTCCAGTGTTCAAAATGTTGATACCTGTATATAACGATACCGTTTTACCAGAGCCTGTAGGACCAGTGATTAATAACATGCCCTGCGGTTTGTGAAGCGCTTCCAAAAACATCTCTTTTTGATCAGGCTCATAACCCAAAGCGTCGATACCAAGCATCGCCGCAGAGGGATCTAAAATACGCAGCACGACCTTTTCACCGAATAGCGTTGGCAAAGAGTTCACCCGAAAATCAATAGCCTTATTTTTAGATAACTTAAGCTTAATACGGCCATCTTGTGGTACGCGGCGCTCTGAGATATCCATTTGTGACATGACTTTAAGACGGGCTGCGATTTTCCCTGCTAATTGCACAGGCGGGTTTGCCATTTTTTCCATTACCCCGTCGACTCGAAAGCGCACGCGATAAGACTTCTCATATGGCTCAAAATGTAAGTCAGATGCGCCCATACGAATAGCGTCAACTAGCATCTTATTAACGAACTTTACAACGGGTGCCTCATCAATACTGTCGGTAAGAGTGGTCTCGCTGTCATCCTCTTCAGTGTCTTCAAAGCCCACATTTAAGTCGCCATCAGCGAAGTTACCAAAACTCTGCATGGTATCTGCATAGACACTATCAATACGTTTTTTGAGCTTGTCTTCTTCGACCACCACCGTCTCAACAGATAGACGCGAATTAAAGGCAATCGCATCAATCGCATCGATACGGGTAGGATCACTTAAAGCAACAAATACTCGCTGGCCGCGTTTAAAGATAGGCAGGGCATTAAATTTACGGACAATCTTTTCATCAACTAAATCTTTTGGGATGACATCGTTACTAAGCACGCTCAGATCGAAAAAGGGATCGCCAAATGATTGCGACATCAACAGGGCAAGTTGATAGGCATTGGCCATATTATGGTCTACTAAATAAGAAACGAGACTGATTTGCTGTTGTTGCGACTCAGTCTGTGCTGTTTTCATGTGCGCTTCGCTAACGATACCTGCATTAGTTAGCTGCTGTGCTAAACCACCGAATGTACTGGTTGTAGTAGACACTGACTTCTCTCCTTAGTACTGCATATATGACAAATCTGTATAATTTTATTTTTAGATTTAATTTGTTTTTCAATTGAGGAACAATAAATGAAAAAAACTGCATAAAAGATAATGATTCATAATGCACGTTTTAATTTAATATACTGGTATTGAACACATGCAAGAAACATGACAATTTGTATACGTGTCTTTGAGGCCTAATAAGACTTTTGTGAAAAAGACATAAAGTAGAACGAATTGAAAAAATGTAAGGATTTCGCGATACCAAAAAGCAGATTTTTAATATTGAAGGCTTTTCTGTGATGATATAAATATATATAGAAGAATTCACATGACATAGCACGATGATGACACTTATAGCAGCACTTGATAAATATTTGCTATACTTGGGCGCATGTATAGTAGCCGTATTGGCAATGATGAATGACAAAAGGTAGATGAGTGATGCAGGCTTGGGTAATTGGAAATTGGAAACAAAATCCGGCAACGATCAGTGACGTTAATACGTTGTTAGAAACTTTATTAGCGGTAACTAAAAATGAAGGTGCTGGTAACAAAGCCTATTGCCAGCTAATGGTAGCGCCCAGTTGTATTCATTTAGCCCATGTGAGCGCACGCTTGCAAGGTACTTCTATATTAACTGCCGCTCAAGACATTAGTGCCCATAGTGATAGTAGTGGTGCGTATACTGGTGATTGTTCAGCGCAGCAAGTCGCTGATGCAGGCGCGACATGGACGATACTAGGTCACTCTGAGCGCCGTCAATACCATCAAGAGTCTCACGAAACGCTATTGAATAAGCTTGGTAATGCGCTTAAACAAGATTTGGGTGTGGTATTTTGTATTGGCGAAACTCAGTCTCAGTATGATGGCAAGCAGACTTTCAATGTACTTGATGATCAGCTAGCAGTGATAAAAGATCTGTTTATTCAGCGTGCAGAGCATGCATCAGAGCATCAGTCTGAGCTGACTAAAGTGTTAGCTGAGCGTTTGATTATTGCCTACGAACCTGTTTGGGCTATCGGCACGGGTAAAATACCGACTGTTACTGAAGTGGAAGCCACTCATCAACACATTAAAGAAACCGTGGCTAGCTTTGATAGAGCATTGCCTGCGATTACCGTTCTATATGGTGGTAGCGTCAATGCGGATAATGCCGATAGTTTTGCAGCCAGCCCTATGATAGATGGTGCATTGGTTGGCGGTGCCTCATTAAAGGCCGAAAGCTTTATAGCGATTGCTGATGCTTTTAGTCAGGCTAAAACTAATTAATCTCTGTGATATTTAAACGTCGCATCTCTTTATTACAGATAGGTGCTATATAACAAGCACTTGTTAGTTATAAAAAGTGGGTTTAACAGTGCCCTTGCAATCGTGTACAATGCGCCTTATTTATTCTTATTATAGTTTAATCTCATTGTAGTTCTATGGTTATAGGACTAAGTATAAAGATTCAACTTTCGTTATTAGTCGTTGTTACTCGGCAAAAGAGGCCACCATGTTTACGTTTATATTAGCCCTGCATATTATCGTGGCGATTGCTATGATTGGCTTGATCTTGATACAGCATGGCAAAGGGGCAGACGCAGGAGCATCTTTTGGTGCTGGTTCTTCTGGTACTGTTTTTGGTGCAGCAGGCACGGCAAACTTTTTGACCCGTGCTACTGCCGTATTGACTGTGATTTTTTTCATAACCAGTATGACCCTTGCTATTAATGCCCGCGAGCAGGCTGAAGACCAGTTTCGTTTAGATGCGCCTGTTTCAGCGCCACAAACTCCGCGTCCTTTAACGCAGAATCCTCAGTAATGACTTTGGTTCCAATGGTTTAAGTTCTAGCTGTTTAGGTTTAGCTGTATTATCTAGCCTAATTGTTTGAAGCCTTTTTAAGATGTAGTCACGTTGTTTGACGCGTAACAGAGTACGGTAGATAAGCTTTTTATAGTAGTCCTTGCTATTTGGTTACGTTAGTTTTACAATGCTCGTCTGTTTTTATTAAGCTAGATTGACTTGTTACTGTCATCCTCATGGCATAGAGTTAATCATTAAAAATAAGCTGATTAGAAATAGAGCAGTAAAAGAAGTTATAGCTATAAGCGATTGTGGTGGAATTGGTAGACACGCCATCTTGAGGGGGTGGTGGCGCAAGCTGTGGGGGTTCAAGTCCCCCCAATCGCACCAACTTTTTTTACGTCGCACAGTGTAAAGTTGATTATTATAGAAATGAGATTTTTAGTTTAAAGTTTATTTTAAATAAAGATTGACAGACCTATGAAACTAACATACAATGTGCATTCTAAATTGATGCGGGGTGGAGCAGTCTGGTAGCTCGTCGGGCTCATAACCCGAAGGTCGTTGGTTCAAATCCAGCCCCCGCTACCACTTTCAATACTGATTTTTGTACACTAAATTGTCAGTTGCAATAAGCCCACCATTATGTTTGTGGGTTTTTTTGTATCTGAGAGTCAGTGTTATCGCGGTATTTATTCTACTTATGCTAAGCTCTATGCCTATAGAGTAAGGTAATATCAGTCAATTGCGCGGTGATTCGTAAGCGACAATGCCTTTTATTTCATACTCTCACAGTGACGATTTTGCTTTATGAGTTCTATTAGAATTCATAGTCTTAATTTGACGTCCATTATTCATATCATTTCGTAAACATAAAACGAATACGGTAGGATATTTGGATTTACTTATAATATAGCCATATTGTTTAGATAGTAAAATATACGACGGTTATAGTGCTATTTCTAAGTGTTCCTCATAATATATATAATAAGGTTCTCTAAGCACTGTGTACAAGCAAACAGGAAAATATAAATAAATTATGAAACTTTCTACCAAAGTTGAAGAACTGACCAATATTATCGCTCCTGCGGTAGCAGCATGTGATGTGGCTTTGTGGGGCGTAGAATTTGTCCCACAAGGGCGTCGCTCTTTACTGCGCATTTATATTGAGTCATTACCTGAAGAGCAAGCGCAAGATAAGCAAGTGACTATCGAAAACTGTGCAGCAGTCAATCATCAAGTGAGTGGTATTCTTGAAGTACATGACCCTATTGCTGGTGAGTATATTTTAGAGGTGTCATCGCCTGGATTTGATCGTGCATTCTTCTCAGAAGAGCAAATGCGTGATTATATCGGTCAAACTGTTAGCCTGCGCTTGATACAAGCGATAGGACAAGGCGATAAAAAACGTCGAAAGGTAACAGGCGTACTAGATAGTATGGGTACTGATTCATTAAATCTTACGGCTACTGATAATGAGCAGTTTGAGATTGCTTTTAGCAACATTGATAAAGCTAACCTAATTTTTGAAGATGCTTAATGTTGCTGCAGGTTTCTAATACGGTTATTAATAAATAAGCGTGATAATCATAAATCGTTTAAAGCATAAATAACGTATGGTTTACTTTAGCAACATAACGTCAATACACAAATTATAAAATTTAAGTAAGTATAGGACTGGTATAGCATGAGTCGAGAAATCTTAACGGTAGTTGAAACCGTCAGTAATGAGAAAGGCCTAAATCCTGAAGATATATTTGAAGCTATAGAAGACGCTTTAGTAGTATCGACTAAGAAAAAAGTATATACCGAACAGCCTGAAGTGGCAGTACGAGTTGCTATTGACCGTACGACTGGTGATTATGATACTTATCGTTACTGGACAGTAGTTGCAGATGAAGATCATGAGATGCCAGCTTGTCAGCTTGCTATTACTGACCTTGACCAAGAAGAATGGTCAATTGGTGATGTAAAAGAAGAGCAGATTGAATCGATCGAATTTGGTCGTATTGCAGCTACTCAAGCTAAGCAAGTTATCATCCAAAAAATTCGTGAAGCTGAGCGTGCTCTAGTAGCAGATGCTTTTGAGCCACGTATTGGTGAGATGATGTATGGCGAAGTCAAAAAGCAGACGCGAGATGGCTATATCATCGATTTAGGCGATAATGCAGAAGGTTACTTGTCACGTGATCATATGTTGCCACGTGAGCAGCTACGTGTTAAGTCTCGTATTAATGCAATCCTATATCATGTGAACCGTGAAAATCGCGGTGCACAGTTATTATTGTCGCGTACGCATCCTGAAATGCTTTCAGCATTAATGCAAAAAGAAGTGCCTGAGATTGCTGAGCAAATTATTGAGATTCGTAATGTTGCTCGCTTGCCGGGTACTCGTGCTAAAATATCGGTTAAGACTAACGATCATCGTATTGATCCGGTCGGTGCTTGTATTGGTATGCGTGGTACACGTATCCAAGCAGTACAACAAGAGCTTGATGGTGAACGTATTGATGTCGTTGTGTGGTCCGATGATCCAGCACAATATATTATTAGTGCGCTTGAGCCTGCGGACGTTAGTAGCATCATCTTAGATGAAGATACTCAAACAGCAGACATTATATTTAGTACCAATGATCAGCTCGCACGGGCAATTGGCTCACAAGGTCAAAACGTACGTTTAGCCTCAGAGTTAACTGGCTATAAGCTGAATATGATGCTTGAAGAAGAGTATCAGAAGCGTCAAGAAAGTGAAAGCAAAGCGTTTATTGAATTATTCTATGAGCGTTTAGAAGTAGATCAAGACTTAGCACATGCTTTAGTTGATATCGGTTTTACCAGTATCGAAGAAGTGGCTTATGTGCCGGTTGAAACTTTCTATGATATCGAAGGTCTAGACGACGAAGCGATTGATATGATTCAAGAGCGTGCTAAAGAAGTAGTCATCGCAGACGAATTAGTTAAACAACAAAACATGAAAGAGCCAAGTCAAGAATTGCAAGATCTTGAGGGTATGACAGTCAGTTGGGCCTATAAAATGGCACAAAAAGATATCATTACCGTTGATGATTTAGCTGAACAAGCAATCTTTGATTTAGAAGATATTGAAGGCTTAGATGCTGAAACAGCAGGAAAGCTCATCATGAAGGCTCGGGAATCTTGGTTCAATGAATAGGCGTTAACTGCATATCGCTGTCTTTTGGTGGTATGCTATTAATAATAAAGGGCTGATAAAAGATCATTATTTAGTGTGCTTATATAATAATTAGTTATGATAAATAACACTAGCATCAGCCTAAACGCAATCATTTGTAGCCAACAACTGAATTGAACATATAGCAAATAATAGACAGTAGGTGATAATAAATGGCAGATAAGACCGTCAAAGAACTGGCAGAAATGGTAGGCAAAACCGCTAGTGCTGTACAACAGCAACTACAGGATGCTGGGCTACCTGCTCGCGGGGAGGATGACTCAGTCACCGAACTTGAGCAAGAGAAGTTGGTGACGTATTTAAAACAAAGTCATGGTCAGCAAGAGAAGCGCCGTATTAGCCTCAAATCTAAGACGACCAGTACCGCGCGTGTGACTGGCTCTTCAGGTAAATCCAAGAGCGTCAATGTTGAAGTACGTAAAAAGAAAGTATTTGATAAGCCGGATCCGGAAAAGATAGCGGAAGAATTAGCTGCGCGTGAACAAGCGATGATTGAATCGCAAGCGCGTGCTGCTAAAGAAGCTGAAGAACGTTCTGCAACTAAGAAAAAGTCAGAAGAGCGTCAAGCAGCAACTCTAGCTGCTATGCGTGCAAGTCTTGGTTCAAGCAAAAGCTCAAGTGGTAAAAATGAAGAGATTTCTACCTCTTCAGTCGTAGTTAAGAAAGGCGGCAAAACTACCGTTGAAGTTAAGCCTAAAGAAAAAGAGAAAGAGAAAGAAAAGAAAAAAGTTGCTGCTACTAAGCCAAAAGTTGAAACCGCAGCTGAGCGCAAGGTTCGTGAAGTACGTGAGAAAGAAGAAGAACGTCTACGTCAAATTGAGACTGAAACTCGGCGCGTACAAGCTGAAGAGGCTCAAAAACGTACACTTGAGCAAATGCGCAAAATGGCTGGTAAATACACGGATCAGCCTGCTGCCGAAGTTCGTAAGGACGAGCCATTGGCTGAAGGTCTGGTAGGCGATGCATTAGAAGAGTCGTTTGAAAAAGAGCGTCGTGAAATCAAGCGTGGTGCAAGCAGCACTGGCGCTCGTGGCCGTCGTCGCAAAAACCAAGATGAACGTGAGTTTAAGAACCGTAAGAACGGTTTGAGATCAACGCAAGCTGCACAACATAAATTCGAGAAACCTCTCGACAAAATTATTTACGATGTTGAGATTAGTGAGCAGATTTCTGTAGCAGATCTTGCCCAGCGTATGGCTGTTAAAGCTCGTGAAGTTACTAAATTGCTGATGAAAATGGGCGAAATGGCTCGTGAAACAGATACTATTGATCAAGCGACCGCTAGTTTAATTGTTGAAGAAATGGGTCACAACCCAGTACCAGTCAGTGATACCAAAGTTGAAGACGATCTTCATCATGCGGTTGATGAGCGCAGCAGTAACGTACAAACGCGTCCACCAGTCGTTACTATTATGGGTCACGTTGATCATGGTAAAACTTCGTTACTTGATAAGATTCGTGAAACGAAAGTTGCAACGGGCGAGGCAGGTGGTATCACCCAGCATATCGGTGCTTATCATGTAAAAACTGAGCGCGGTGTTATTACTTTCCTTGATACTCCAGGTCACGCAGCCTTTAGTGCGATGCGTTCACGTGGTGCTCAAGCGACTGATATCGTAGTATTGGTTGTCGCAGCCGATGATGGCATGATGCCACAAACTGAAGAGGCGATTGATCATGCTCGTGCAGCGGGTACTCCTCTAATCGTTGCTATTAATAAAATGGATAAGCCAGGCGCTGATCCTGATCGTGTATTAAACGAATTAACTGCAAAAGAAGTAGTCTCAGAAGAGTGGGGTGGTGATACGCCAATGGCGCGTATCTCAGCTAAAACTGGTGAAGGCATTGACGAGCTTTTAGAATATATCAGTTTACAAGCTGAATTAATGGAGTTAGAAGCCCCATTAGACGGTGCTGCACAAGGTGTGGTAATTGAGTCAAGACTTGATAAGGGTCGTGGCCCTGTTGTAAGTGTCCTAGTTAAGAAAGGTATGCTTAAACAAGGTGACTTAGTTCTAGCTGGTGAGTACTATGGTAAAGTTCGTGCAATGACTGATGAGCATGGTCAACGCGTTCAGTCAGCTGGTCCTTCTATTCCTGTTGAAATCTTGGGATTACCTGAGACACCAGCAGCTGGTAGCGAATTCCTAGTCGTGACAGATGAGAAAAAAGCACGTGAAGTTGCTGATTTTAGAACCAATCGTGAGCGTGAGCGTCAACTGGAACGTCAGAATGCCATGCGCTTAGAAAGCATGTTCGATCAGATGGAACAAGGCGATGTGTCATTCTTGAATATCGTATTGAAAACAGATGTTCGTGGTTCGCTTGAAGCGTTACTTTCTGCACTGAATGAATTATCAACTGACGAAGTTAAAGTCAGAGTGATTAGTTCAGGTGTTGGTCCAATTTCTGAATCTGATGTTACTCTTGCAGAGTCTAGTGAAGCCGTACTATTAGGTTTCAACGTCCGTGCTGATGCAACCGCACGCCGTAAAGCAGACGCTGCCAACATGGATATTCGCTATTACAGTGTCATCTATGGTTTGATTGATGATGTAAAAGCGGCGATGAGTGGTCTACTTGCTCCTGAACATCGTGAGAAAATCCTTGGTATCGCTGACGTTCGTGAAGTGTTCCGCTCTAGTAAGTTTGGTGCAGCTGCCGGTTGTATGGTCGTTGAAGGGACTATCTATCGTAATAAGCCTATCCGCGTATTACGTGATGATAAGGTTATCTTTACTGGACAATTGCAATCATTACGTCGTTATAAAGAAGACGTTAATGAAGTGCGTACCGGAATGGAATGTGGTCTAGCGGTTCGCGGCTATGATGTTGAAGCTGGCGATAAGATCGAAGTTTTCGAAATCCAACAGTTTGAACGTACGATTTAAGCATATTGTGCTTTTATCTAGCAAAGCTTAGATTATCGAGATAATGATGTACTTAGGCCTAACAGGTCCAACCTGGTAGGCCTTTTTTATCGTATATTTCTGCTATTAAACACTATTACTAAATTATTATTAAAAAACAGGGTAATAATATGAACCAACGTTTACAACGCTTAGCAGACCAAATTCAACGCGAGATTGCAGTACTTATTCGTGATGAGGTCAATGATCCGCGTCTTACTGGTTTTGTGACTATCTCTAGCGTCAAGGTAAGTCCAGATCTAGGTTATGCCGATGTCTATGTTACCATCATGGAGCCTGAGCTAAATGATGCTATGAACAAGACTAACCACGAGCAAAGCATACAAGTTTTGAATAAAGCGGCTGGCTTTTTGCGTACTGAGCTTAGTCATAGTTTAAAAACGCGCACTACACCGCGCTTACGCTTTCACTATGATGAAGTGACTGCTCGTGGTAACTATATGATGGATCTAATCAATCAGGCCGTCACCAAAACAGAGCAAAATGAAGCAGACGAGTAATTTTCTATTATGTCCAAACGAGCTGATAAGCAACTTAATAAGATAAGAATATCAGGAGTTATCTTAATTGATAAGCCCACTGGTATGACCTCACAGCAAGTAGTGTCAAAGGTGAAATATCTATTTAAGTCACCTGTGTATGACAGCAAAAAAGCAGGTCATACAGGCACACTTGATCCGATGGCGACTGGTTTATTACCTATTTGTTTAGGCGAAGCAACTAAATTTAGCCATTATCAATTGGATGCTGATAAGTCTTATCAAGCGACTATTTTGCTTGGTAGCCAGACAGATACTGGTGATGCAGATGGACAAATAATTGCCCAAGCTGCTATACCAAAATTTAGTGAGACTTTATTAAAAGAGCTTGGACAGCAATTTTTGGGTGCACAGCAACAAATTCCACCAATGTATTCTGCTCTGAAGAAAGATGGTAAGAAGCTTTATGAGTATGCGCGTGCTGGTATAGAAATCGAGCGTGCGCCTAGAGATATAGTCATTAAGGCTATTGATTTATTGAGATTAGATGAACAGCAGGTTCAACTAACGGTTACATGTTCTAAAGGCACTTATGTACGTGTTCTAGGCGAAGATATCGCTAAAGCATTAGGTACGTTAGGTCATTTAACCGCATTACGTCGCTTACAAGTAGGCGATTTTTTGATCGATAATGCAATGACCTTGTCACAGTTAGAAGAGCTCGAATTACCTCAAAGATTGTCACAACTGTTATCTGTAGATGCCTGTATAAATATTGAGCCTGAATTAATACTAACAACTGAACAGTGCGAACGTGTCAGGTTAGGTCAGCGACTCAACGTATTTGACCAACTGGACGGTACATTGAATGATTATATTACTGAGGCCGTCGAACAAAACTTAGCTAGTAGCAAGCTAGCTAATGATAAAGATGATAATGTCCTAAAAGATAATCATACTGACAATACCGTGAATCAAAGTGCTGAAGAATCAGTACTGATGCACGAAATACCTGTAGATGTACGTCTTGTTGACGAACAAGGACAGTTTATTGGGTTAGGTGCCGTAAGTCTGAACGGTCGACTACAACCTAAAAAGATTGTTCATTTATAAGATATTTTTATTATAAGTAACCTATTATACTGTTGTTCACCAATCCCTCTTACTAATTACTAGCGCATTACATTAATCACATATCGTCACATTTTATTGCAGGCTTCACCTATGGTGAAGCCTGTTTTTTTTATACACTGTTTAAGTCAGCTAGGAAAAGCAGAATAAACAGATCTAATTAGAATACTTAATAATAAAAAGATTAATAACAAAAACACCGAATTATAAGTACTAATACTTAATAGTGAATCATACGAATAATAAGTTAATAAAAACTAATAAGTTAATAAAAACTCTAAAAAATTACATTTCGAACATATAAGGTAGATTATGAAAACGATTGCTTTCTTACTACATAATAATTTTGAACAAGCAGAGTACGAAGACGTAAATAACCAATTAAAAGAAAAAGGTTATAAGACAGTCCTTATTACTACTAACAAAGAGAAAGAAGTTCAAGGGATGAATGAGGATGTAAATAAAGGCGATACGTTTACCGCTGATATTTTCGCAAAAGATGCCAAAGTTGCTGATTATGATGCTTTAGTATTGCCAGGTGGTACTGTGAATGCAGATACCATACGTGGCAACAAAGAAGCACAGGATATAGTCAATGCGGTTAATGATGCAGACAAACCATTAGCAGTTATTTGTCATGCTCCTTGGGTTCTTATTAATACCGGTATTGCTAAAGGTAAAACTCTTACCGCTTATCATTCGCTACAAACCGATTTAGAAAACGCTGGGGCGACCTTTGTAGACAAAACAGTCCAAGTAGATGGTAATTTGATTACTTCACGTAATCCAGATGATATCAACAATTTCGTTGAAGCTATTGACAAAGCATTATCTTAATAAATTTCATCATTCTATGAATAATGAGATAGCAACTTTCATTTAACTTACTTATAACCACAACAACACTAACCGAGGAAAATATTATGGCAAACCCTAATCCAAACGACACCAAACTTGAGCAAGAACGTTCTGAGTCAGCAACTGCAGCACTTAAGAGCCAAACTGAAAATAATCATACAGAAGATTCTGAAGCCGCAGCAGATCGTATTGCTGACAACTTAGAAAATGCTAAGAAAGATAAGTAAAGTTTATTGAGTAGCATTCAGTAGATTATTTACATAGAGTATCTCTAAGACGGATATTAGCTAGATACTAGCGAATATCCGTTGTTACCTAGAGAATAAAAGGAGATTTTATGGATAAGTCAAAAAAAGATATGGATAAGCAAGAACTAGAAATAGAAAAACTAGTAGAAGATATCAATCCTAATCAAGATGTAACTCCAGACAGCTTAGCTGAAGCAACAACGGTACCACTTGATGACGATGCCCTTGGTGGCAATGCTACTGAAGACGATATTAAGAAAAACACAAATAAGTAAGTACCTTATTTATTATATGAATTTTATTATATGAATCGTTTATCTATGCAGTATTAATCTGATATTGTTTACCTAAAACTGTTGAAACTAACACGGAAAATTGCTGTTAGTTCAGCAGTTTTTTGTTATAATTGCTGTCACATTTAAATTAGGCCTTAAATAAGGCAATATGCTTAATTTACTGCTGTATGCAGGTGATTGAATTAAGTGTTATTTTGCATTAATTTGACCTAGTTTTTAAGTAATCGTTACAACAGACTGAGCTTATCGTACACTAGGTCAACTCTAGTAATGCAGGGTTGTCCTGAATGACGTATAAGCTACCTTATTTACTATTCTATTGTTCTTAAGAATACTTAAACCTGAGTATATCTTGGAACTTTTAGCATTGCCGGAGATATTTATGCTAACTAATACCGATCGTGAACAAATCATTGCTCAATACCAACGTGGCGAAAACGACACTGGCTCACCAGAAGTTCAAGTAGCTTTGTTAAGTGCTCGTATCAATGATTTACAGAACCATTTTAAAGAGCACAAAGGTGATCATCATAGCCGTCGCGGTCTTATCCGTATGGTTAATACGCGTCGTAAATTGCTTGATTACTTAAAAGGCAAAGATCTTGGTCGCTATACCACAGTTATCAAACAGTTAGGTTTACGTCGTTAATTCAACGACTATTGTATAGATAGTAGCCAAGTGAGAAGATATTGCCAATTTGCAATATAACTTTGAGAACTACTTTAGAAGTCTTGAGAAAAATGACTTGCTGTTATCAATATAATATATAGGTAAAACAAAAACGGTGTGGAATAGCTTCACGCCGTTTTTTTATGGGTATTGAATAAAGGCTGGACGGTATAAATGCTAGTTAGCTTAACTTTTAACCAGAAAAACACTCAGTTTTGTATTTAATTGGTCAATGCCTCTAAATCACTGTAAAATAGTGCACTGTGCATTTCCATAGCTATATCAAAACTTATAGCATTTATTCTGTAGCTGCCCTATGACTAGAGTTAGGTTATATCAGGTACCTTGTATAAATTGACGAGCACAAAATTGGTGCAAGACTTTATTACAACTCGTAAAGATAAGCGGCTATAGAAACCAAATTTGAATAATTAAAAAGATGCAGCAGTACTCTTGATAAATGTATGACCAATAGCAAGGTTTGCAAATAATATTTATCAGTATCTGTAATTACACAATAGAACTCTTAACGACCGATGTTAGATTGCTCAAGCAATTGATATCGTTTTCGTCATTCAACATTAGGAAAAATATATGACAAATCCGACAATGTTTAATACTATTAAACGTGAATTCCAATATGGCGACCAAAAAGTCGTCCTTGAAACTGGCCGTGTTGCTCGCCAAGCTAATTCTATTATGGTCCATATGGGCGGCGTTTCAGTGTTGGTGGCAGCAGTAGTAAAATCTGATGCCAAAGAAGGCCAAAACTTCTTTCCATTGACTGTAAACTATCAAGAAAAAATGTATGCTGCGGGTAAAATCCCAGGTGCATATGGCAAACGTGAAGGCCGCGCCAGTGAGTTTGAAACATTAACGTCGCGTCTAATTGACCGTCCGATTCGTCCGCTATTCCCTGAAGGCTACGTTAACGAAATTCAAATCACTGCTACTGTTGTTTCATCAGATAAGACTCAGTCTGCAGATATCGCAGCACTAATCGGTGCCTCAGCAGCACTGGCTATCTCTGACGCGCCATTCAATGGCCCTGTTGCTGCCGCACGTGTTGGCTTTATCAATGGTGAATACGTACTAAACCCAACGCTTGAACAACTTAAAGAAAGTGACCTTGATTTAGTTGTAGCTGGTACAAAGTCTGCCGTATTGATGGTTGAATCTGAAGCGGCAGAGCTTTCAGAAGATCAGATGCTAGGCGCGGTACTATACGGTCATCAGCAACAGCAAATTGTTATTGATAACATTGCTTCAATGGCAGAAGAAGTTGGTACTGCTAAACAGCAATATGCTGCCCCTAAACGTGATCAAGCGCTTGAAAGCAGCATGAAAGAGCAGTTCGGCGAGCAAGTTGCTGATGCTTATACCATTACTGATAAGCAAGAGCGTTACACTAAGCTTGATGAGATTAAGCAATCAATTATCGATGCGCTCGCTGGTGATGCTGAGTCAGAAAATTATGCTGATACGGTATCTGAGCTAAAGGAAATCTATAACGACCTTAAATATCGTACTGTTCGTGACAATATCTTGTCAGGCAAGCCGCGTATTGATGGTCGTGATCTTGAGACCGTTCGTGCTCTTGACGTACAAGTAGGCGTGTTACCATTTACTCATGGTTCAGCACTATTTACTCGCGGTGAAACTCAAGCATTAGTAACGACAACGCTTGGTAACAGCCGTGACGTCAATATGATTGACTCATTAGCGGGTACTATCCGTGATCATTTCATGCTGCATTACAACTTTCCGCATTTCTCAGTAGGTGAGACTGGTCGTGAAGGGATTCCTAAACGTCGTGAAATTGGTCATGGTCGTCTAGCACGTCGCGGTGTACAAGCGATGCTACCAGACAGCGAACGCTTCCCGTATGTTATCCGCGTAGTATCGGAAATCACTGAGTCAAATGGTTCATCTTCTATGGCCTCTGTTTGCGGTGCAAGCTTGGCATTGATGGATGCAGGCGTACCAATCAAAGCGCCAGTTGCTGGTATTGCGATGGGTCTGGTTAAAGAAGGCGAGCGCTTCGCAGTCTTGTCTGACATCCTAGGTGATGAAGATCATCTTGGCGATATGGACTTTAAAGTAGCTGGTTCTAAAGACGGTATCACAGCCTTACAGATGGATATCAAAATCGAAGGTATTACTCCAGATATCATGGAGCAGGCGTTAAAACAAGCCCATGCAGGTCGTATTCATATCCTAGACGCGATGAATAAAGTATTGCCAGAGAGCCGTACTGAGATCAACGCTCACGCACCTAACTATGCAGTTATTGAAATCAATCCTGATAAGATTCGTGACGTAATCGGTAAAGGCGGTGCGATGATTCGTCAGCTAACCGAAGAGACTGGCGCGGTTATCGATATTGATGATGGTGGCACGATTCGTATCTTTGGTGAAAACAAAGCCGCAACTAAAGCTGCTATCGGTAAAATCGAAGCATTGACTGCTGAAGTTGAAGTGGGTAAAACTTACGAAGGTACAGTCGCTCGTATTGTTGACTTTGGCGCATTCGTCAACGTCTTGCCAAATACTGATGGCCTAGTACATATCTCACAAATCGCAGAAGAGCGCGTAGAGAATGTATCAGACTATCTAAAAGAAGGTCAGATTGTTAAAGTATTCGTTCAAGACGTTGATAACCGTGGTCGCATCAAGCTGACTATGAAAGGTATTGAGCAGAACTAAGCTACCGTCTATTTAATGTAATATTAAATTTTTGCTTTAAAAAACCGCTTCGATTTTGTCGAGGCGGTTTTTTTGTATTTATTTTTGGATAATGAATGAAAAGTCATTTGGATTTATAGTGTTGGGTGTCGCAAGCTTCGCCTAACATAAATGTTGATATTTGAAATCCAAAAAACACTCACAGTACCTACTAAAAGTACTTATCATTTAATAAAATTTGTGTCTATTTTAGAGCATCTAGAGCATCTAGAGCATCTAGAGCATCTAGGTCAGCAGGCTTTTCCAGTTATCAAAACTCATTTAGCATCACGTGTGTGATAGAAAAAACCGCTCTTTTTTCTAATTCTTTTATATTCATGTAAGTGTAATAGACCCTAGATATACTGTCATAAAGTATCCGTAAGATCTGGCAAATTATTGGAGATAGAATACACATGAAACAACTTATAGGCGTATATGGAGCAAGTGGATTTGGTAGACAAGTCATGCCATTAATCAAATCTCAATATCCTTACTTAGATAAGTCTTCCTTCGTTTTTATTGATGATTCCAAAGTAACAGATAACCTTAACGGCCATGAAGTACTAAATTTTAGTGAATTTTTAAATTATCTATCGGCTGAAAAATCCGTGACTATCGCTATTGCCGACAGTAAGGTTCGAGAGATATTAGCAGATAAACTTAGGAAAAATAATATCCCTTTAATAGCAGTTGAAGCATCCACAGTCATTAAATTAGACGAGGAGACAATAGAGCTAGGTGAAGGCAGTATTCTGTGTAACAACGTCTGCTTAAAAGTTGATATTAAGATCGGTAAGTTTTTCCACGCTAATACGTATAGCTACATCTCACATGACTGTGTAATTGGAGACTACGTTACATTTGCTCCTAGGGTTAGCTGCAACGGCAACATACATATCCATGATCACGTATACATTGGAACAGGCGCTATAATAAAACAGGGTATACCTGGCAAACCTCTAATTATTGGCAAAGGTGCAATTATAGGTATGGGAGCAGTGGTAACGAAAGATGTGCCTGCAGGAGCAGTGGTAGTGAAAAACCCTGCCCAACCGTTAGTAAAGAGTTTTAAAAGAGAAGAAAGCAGCGTGAAAATCGCCTGAAAATAAAATAACGTTATTATCGGATTCAGTCTTATTCCTATTTTTTCTCAAGGCTTTTACATCTAAATTGAAGTCGCTACAGGCTCACACTTGAATGCATTACGACACGTATATTTCTACAGTATTGACGGCCTCTATTGGATTAAACGATTAAATCTCTGCTAGATCTCTTGTTCTTAATCGCTATATTCAATGCTTGGTAAACTAAATCTACTGCCATGTGCTCATGAATAACACAGCCAACTAGCTCCTGCCGCTTCACAGTCTGCTATTTTCAACAGTTTTGCATACGTTGTGCTTAACCTCGTTCTCAGCTTGCGAATAACCTGCATTCACAAACAATGCTTGAGCGCAAATTTGCACCCTATCTCCTTAGTATTCGGCTTTTCAAAATACGATTTTGCTGTAATAAAAAACTGAAGAAATCCCTGCACCAAATCCATTATGCGTGCGTCCACGGTACGCTGGCGTTTTTTCCAAGAGCTACACTATGGTAGGGAGAAATTCAAAGTTAAAGTACTGCTACGTATAGTATGCTCATCAGTAAAGATAGAATTAAATTATAGCCAACAAAAAATCCAATGCCAAACGCTTACTTTAAACGTTTAACATTGGATTGATGACACTATAAACTAACGAGATAAAGTGCTTACTCTTGATCTAACTTATCAATCATACCTTGGTACTTGTCTTTTCTACTCACGATCTTAGCACGTTCTTCTTCTACATTTGCTATGAGCTTTTTAGCGACTTCTACGCTTTTATCAAAGGCTGCCAATTCCATATCTACCACAGCTATTAATCTTTGAAGAGTCATGGCAGCCGCTTTTTCGGTGACGCCATTAGTAATGCCCGTAGCTTCGGACATGAAGTCCTCTCTAAGCTTAGATGCCCACTGAAATATACCAGCCATCGTCATATTAGATGTGTCGTCTTGCTCAGACTCATCCTTCTTATCGGCTTCATCTTTTTGATCAGATTTACTATCTTCAGTATCAGTGTCATCTTTACTAGATTTATCGTCTTTTTTGGATTTACTATCCTTTTCAGACGAATCTTCTTTACTAGATTTCTGATCTTTATCAGTGTCTTTACTTTTGCTAGACTTATCCGACTTATCTTGTTTATCTGACTTATCATCGTCTGATTTATCATTTTTAGTAGAGCTATCGGCTTTCTTTTCTTGATCTTTCTTTTTTTGATCTTTGTCTTCTTGATAGTCATGCTCAGCGTTATAGTCTTCAAAGTCACCGTTTTCAAATACTACGGTATCGTCTTTGACCACTTCTACGCCAATGACCGCTTTATTGTCAGTAGATTTCTTTTCGTTTCCAGTCTTGCTGTTTTTTGAGTTGTTGTTTGACATAACTGATTATCCTGTTTGGAGTTATAGGTAAAAGATATCTACGCTCGATAATTCTTATAACTTGATATTAGGCTGGAGTAATTTTTTAGTCAATATCTCGACATAAATATACCTATTAAGGCCTACAGGAAAAAACATTTTGATAGAAAGTTTGGCAGATCTAAATGACGATACTTTTGGGCAGATGAATATCAACTCGAACTTTTGGTAGATCTTGTAAATATTGGTTGAGAAGAGGTAGGGTATCAGTATCCCAATCCAAGGGAATCAAACTTGGGGTATTAGCTATATGGCTTTTAGAATTATCAAAGACAAGCGGGCGTGCGAGTAGAGCAGCCCTACGGATACCTTGATAACGTATCAACGGAATAAGCTGCTCGCATAAATCAGTCAATGCAGCCGTTAACCAACGCGACCGTGCTGGATGATAAGGATGGTCGGATATGACAAGGTTAGCAACATAACTTGGCTGATTGCCATTACTACTGATCCCAAGACCAGCATGTTCACGCAACCGCTTATGAAGTAAGCAGCTACCAGCTTCCAAGCTACCATCACGGCAAGCGCGATAATAGCGTTGATAATTGTCAGAATACAAGGTTTTAGTTCGCATCAGCACAGGATCTAGAAATATCCCAGCATTATTAACTGGTAAGATAAGTATCTGCGCGCTACTATTTAGAATAGGGGCATGGGTGAGTTGCAGAGTAGTCATAACAGATGCCCCATGAGTAGATGCTTTTATAAGTTATATAGACTCAGTTTACAGCTGAATAAAGGCTGCTGCCTACTGACATACTGTTATCCAATTCAATGTTTTTAAGATGATAGCTTATTGAGGAGTTTGTGCGGCTTCTAACTGTGCGATTTGCTGCTCAAGCAATTTGATTTGTTCAGCTTTCATATCTGTCAGTTTTTTATTCATTTGCACTTGCTCAATTGCTAGTTTCTCTTGTTCTACGAGTCGTTGACGCTCGTCTTCTAAGCGATCGACTTCTTCCTTGGCTAAACTGTCAGTTTCCGGTAATGAGGCATTTAAAATTGCCTCAGAATCAGGTGTTTGTATCCCAGTTGTCTCAGTACCTTCATTAATCGAAAGGTCGCTATCAGTATCATCAATACTCGTTGAATCCATAGTCGTTGGTATCGTATCAACCTGAGATTGCTCAGGTTTTGTCGGTGTCTCTTTTACAAGCGTTGAGGTGCTCGGAAGCGGGCGTGGCCAAACGAAATAAGCGATAACGATAAGTAGCAGCAACAAGGCTATGGTTATGAGTCTTTTTAGACGGATACCCGTTGGCTTAGTTGTTACTGTTTTGGTCAGAAGAGACGAAGGTTTCTTAGAAGTCATACTGTAGCCAGTTTATATCGAAAACAAAGTTTCCATACTATAGCAAACTAAAAAACAAAAGCCTATCAATTGATAGGCTAGTAGTGAGTGCATTATTGACGACTTAGTTCAAAGCTTTTATCATTTTATAAGTATATTTACTATAAAAATTTGAAGTTAAGGTTTGAATTTTACTGTGCCACTAGTGCCGGTTGCCATTGCATCGCGATTAATCTGATCCTCAAGATGATTCTTGGCGCTAATCTCATCAGGGTCGGGACGGTGTTCACTATGGCCACACAGGGTACATTCAATATATTCATCAGGTGCTGGCGTCACGACATTTATTTGCACTACTGCATCTAACACCTGACACTTAGGGCAGCGTACTCCCGCTAAGAATTGCCTTTTTGGATGACTAGATTGATAACGCATTAGCTGACCTCACGCTTAGTTTGAGCATTTGCCGCAGTATTGATATCCGTATTATTAAAGCCACTATGACGTAACAACGCGTCAATACTGGCACTACGCCCACGGAAATTCTCGAAGTTGGTTTTTGCCGGCAAGCTACCGCCCACAGATAAGATAGTCTCGCGGAAGGCTTTACCAGTGACTGGATTAAAGATACCGTCTTCTTCAAACTTACTAAATGCATCCGCAGATAACAATTCAGCCCATTTATAAGAGTAATAACCTGCTGCATAGCCACCCGCAAAGATATGACTAAAACCATTAGCAAAGCGGTTGTAATCGGGCGTTTCCATAATGGCAATATCACTGCGAACGTCATTAAGTGTTGCAAGGATACCGGCATAATCAAGCGCTGGCGTATGCGAGTGAATAAGTAAATCGAACAGTGCAAACTCAATTTGACGCAATGTTTGCATGCCACTTTGGAAGTTCTTGGCAGCTAATAAGGCATCAAGCTTATCTTTTGGTAATGGCTCACCCGTCTCGACATGACTGCTAATAAGCGCAATGCCTTCAGCATCCCACGCCCAGTTTTCCATAAACTGACTGGGTAGCTCGACCGCATCCCACTCAACCCCGTTTACGCCCGCGACATCACCGACCGTTACTTGGGTCAATAGGTGATGTAAACCATGACCAAACTCATGAAATAAAGTTAATACTTCATCATGGGTGAGCAAACTTGGCTTACCGTCTAGCGCTGGGGTAAAGTTGCCGACCATAAAGCAAACTGGTAGCTGCTGATATGCTTGCTCATCATTGCTATAGCGCGATTGAAAGCCACTCATCCACGCACCGCCACGCTTGCCACTACGCGCAAATAAGTCAAAGTAAAAGCCACCGAGCAATGTATCGTTTGCATCAAATAATTGATAAAAGCGCACGTCATCATGCCAGCGCGAAACGGCGTTGGCTTCATATTTAGTAGCTTCATTAGAACTATTTTGTTCTTGTACTTTAATGCCGTATAAACGCTCAACGATAGCAAAGAGACCGTCAATAACTTTCGGTAAGGGGAAGTACGGACGAATCTCTTCTTGCGATAAACTAAATTTGTTTTGTTTTACCTTTTCGGCAATATAAGCACTGTCCCATGGTTGTAAATCAGTGATGTCATAATCACGCGCACATTCTTGCAACTGGGCTAAATCCTGCTCAGCAGTACGCTTAGCTTTGGTAGCCAAATTGCGTAAAAAGGTCTCAACTTCTGCTACGTTGTCTGCCATTTTGGTCGAAAGCGACACTTCAGCATAATTAGCAAAGCCTAATAGCTGGGCTTTTTGTTCACGTAGTTGTAGGATTTGGCCCATGATGTCAGCGTTATTTAGCGACTCGCCTTTAGCATTGGTATGAGTATCAAATTCAGAAGCACGGGTTACATAAGCGCGGTATAAAGTCTCACGCAGTTCGCGATTGTCCGCATGGGTCATGACCGCAAGATATACGGGAATATTCAAAGTCGCAACATAGTAGGGTGTTGGTAACGCATCAATCTCAGCTTGTTTGAGCGCACCGCTGGCAAGTTCACGAGCTTTATACTGCTCACCGGCATCGGCTAGTAATGCCAAGCCACTTTCTGTTAAACCTGCCAATTGCTCTTCTTGTAGTGGCAAGGCAAAGGCTTGGGTGGCATCTAAGATATGATCGGAGAACGTTGCAGATAAGGTAGATAATTTACTTTGAATGTCAGCAAATTCGTCTTGCTTATCTTTGGGTAGCGCTACACCAGACAGCTCAAAGCTTTGTAATGCAAGCTCAATGGCACGCGCACGTGCTGGCTCAAGCTCTGCAAAAAATTCTTTATCATTGACGATAGCTTGGTAACGGCTAAATAGTGGCTGGTGCTGACCGACTCGAGTACCGTAAGCGGATAGTTTAGGTAACAACTCATGATGTACATAACGAATCTCGTCATTACTCATCACACTATTAAGATGCGATAAGACTCCCCAACTCCGATCCAATGCCAAATTAATATGATCAAAAGCAATCACATCAGTCAATGCCTGCTTAGGACTTATATTACTAGCGTTGTCTGTAGACGTTGTTAGCTCGTCTAGAAAGTTATTACCTTGCTCAATCGCATCATCTACTTTTACCTGTAATTCGTTAGGCTTCGCTGCGGTAAAGTCGATAAGATGTAGGTTTGGGTCAATCGTAGTCATAGAGGTATCCAATGGTAATAAATGGCTAATTGTTATTTGGTTAATTATTGTTGAATAGTTTAATTGCTTTTTAGCATATACAAGTTAGCAAATTCAAAGAAAGCTATCTAAATGATGGGTATGCTTTGGTAAGAATGCAAGCCAGCAGCCGTAGACTAAAAGTAAATCGTCTATATTGTTTATAGGATATATTGTTTGTCAGATAAATATTATGATTATTAGATGTCTCAAAATATGGTTTTCATTAATGATGCTTACAAAGCGTCATCATTTGCTTGCAAACTAACCCTATAGCTAGCAACATTAACTTGATAGCATCATAGTTGTTCTACATAAAGTTGTCCTACATAACAATCAGAATATACTTGTATATAAGTATAAAAAATAACGGACGTATAGTGTGCATAACAATACATTAAACAAAGCAGTTGAATAGATAAAAGCTGTCCGATGATTAACTATGTCATAGCATTGACATAACTTGGTTAGGATAGTCCTATAGATAAAGCCTGTCTTTATCATTTAGCTACTCAAAACCGACAACAATAACATAAGGAAAAATGTTTATGAAAGCGACCCTCAAGAGTTTACGTGAAACCAAAGCCAATCCAGCAGTGAGTATATTTGTTAAGACCCATCGCGCGCATCCAGCGAATGAACAAGATCCTATCGCTCTAAAAAACCAGTTGAAAGTGATGGAAGATCGTTTAACCAGCGAGTATGATAAGCGTACCGCAACGACTATTCTAGAAAATATTCATGCCAAAACTAATGATTTAAATCATAACTATAATCTTGATACATTAGCGATATTTGCTAGCACTGATGATGTGCAAGTCATCCGTATGCCAATCGATACTACAGAACGGGTCATTATTTCAGATCGATTTGCAACCCGTGACTTAGTTCGCGATATGGCGAGTGCGGTACATTATTATACGGTAGTTCTGACCCGTGATAAGGCGCGACTCATCGAAGCTTCTAACGATCGTGTAGTCATGGAGTTCGACAAGGATGATGATAGTCAAAATCATATGGAAAGCATCCCATTCCCTATCGATAATAATGGACTATATACTACAGGCGATGGTGGCTCTGATCGTTCATCTAACAATGAAAGCAGTTATCTAAAAGAGTTCTTTAACCAAGTTGATAAAAGTGTTCAAGAACTATGGGGTGAGCACAAAATGCCACTCGTTATTGTTGGTGATGCAAAAAACATTGGCTATTACAAAGAAGTCTGTGATCGTCCAGATAATATTATTGCAATGGTCTCAAACGCTACCAATCTAGATGATGGTAGTGCACAACATATCGTTAACTCGGTACAAGAGGCGGTAGAAGAATATCGTACTTCATTACATACAGCAGCATTGGGTGAGATTGACAAAGCACGGGGGGCTGATATGCTTCGGACTGATCTGCAGGATGTATATCGTGCTGCATATCAAGGCGCTGGTGAGACCTTGTATGTACGTCGCGGTTATATGCAGGCTGCGATGATTGACGAAAAAGCACAGACATTAACTGCTGCTAATGATGCATCTGAAAAAGGTGTGACTGATGACGCTGTTGGCGAAATCATTGAGCATGTCATTCATAATGGTGGTGAGGCTGTGTTTATGCCACAAGATATTATGAGTGATGATCAGCCAATTGCTTTGGTTACGCGCTACTAATTGTTATCTAGCTAGCCAGTTAGCTTAGCAATAATGATTTAGCATCAATAGAAAAAGCATTGGTTCAATATGAGCCAATGCTTTTTTGCATTTCATATAATTAATATAGTTGTGATAAGGCTAAGACAAAATTACCATTCCTGTTGTTATAGCGCGAATAACGCCTATAATCGCTTATAACACTTATTTTATGAATACTGAATCTATGATTAATAAAAACTCTTTTGTTGTGACCAGCTATAACATCCATAAAGGCATGTCGCCACTTAATCGCCGAGTAAAAATGCAAGGGATTGCTCAAGCCCTTGAAGAAGTAGGCTCTGATGTCCTATGTTTACAAGAGGTGCAAGGTCAGCATTTGAGGCGCAATATGCACTATAACGAATACCCTGATCAATCTCAGCATGAATGGTTTGGTGAGTATCTGCAGCTAGAAAATAGCTATGGTAAAAATTCAGAATATGAAAATGGTCATCATGGTAATGCGGTACTGAGCCGATTTCCACTAGATCCAAAGCATAACGTTAACATTACTGTGAATAAACTTGAGCAACGCGGTGTCTTGCATTGTGAAGTGCAGCCAGCTGGTTGGGATGTGCCAGTGGTGGTGTTGTGCGCTCACTTGAACCTATTTGAGCGTGATCGTGTTAAGCAATATCAAGCCATTAGTGATTACATGCGCAACGAGATAGCTCCGAATCAACCTCTGATTTTAGCGGGTGATTTTAACGACTGGAAAAAGCTATCTTGTGATACCTTAGCAAGTGATCTTGGGATGACTGAGGCTTTTAAACAATGTCATGGTAAATTGTTACCGACCTTTCCGGCAAAGCTGCCTGTACTAAGTTTAGATCGTATCTATGTACGTAATCTTACTGTGAAAAACGCTTGGGTACATACTGGTAAACCTTGGTCGAAATTGTCCGATCACTTGCCTATTAGTGCTGAGTTGGCTTTGTTATAGTATAGGTTCGCTACCTATAAATTGAATAATACCTGTTTCTTTTTTAATAAAATTAAAGCTCAAAAAATTCCAAATTAATAAGATAATTAACTATTAGCACATAACATATAAGGATATATACCTATGTCTAACCTTTCTAATAAACCATTGCCAACGACTCAACACGCTGTACTTATTCGTGAGTTTGGTGAACCCGAGGTCATGAACTATCAAGACGGTGTCGCTATCCCTGAGTTAAGTGATGACCAAGTGTTAGTGAAAGTCGCGTATGCAGGCATTAATCCCGTTGATTATAAGACTCGCCAAGGTAAGGGCTGGGGTGCCGAGAATATCCGTAAAAATAAATTTGACCATGACAAACCTGCTATTTTAGGTTTTGATATGGCTGGTGTTGTGGTCAAAAGTAATAACGATCAGTTTACTGTTGATGAGAAAGTCGCAGCGCTTACTTTTGATGGTGGCTGCTATGCTGAGTATGTCGCAGTCGATGCTACATTGCTGGCTAAAGTGCCAGAATCGATAACGCTAGAGCAGGCAGGTGCACTCCCTTGTGTAGGACAAACAGCGCTACAATTTGTAGAGTTTGCTGATATCAAAACAGGCGAGCATGTCGTAATGAATGCCCCGGCAGGTGGTGTTGGTCATCTACTCATTCAGTTATTAATGGACAAGGTAAATCAGGACGATATCAAAATCACTGTTATTTGTTCACCAGAAAAGTATGCCAAGCTTGATGACCTTATAGATAAGAGCAGGCTAGCAGGCTGGGTTGATTATACTAAAGAGGATGCGTTCCCTGATTTGCAAGCGGATGTACTACTGGACTTGGTCGGTGGTGATGCAGGTTTACGTGCGCTTGATGTGCTCAAGTCTGGTGGACGCGTCAATGTGCTACCAACGATTTGGGTCGATAAGCTCAAGGAGGCTGGCAGCCAAAAAGATCTAAATGTCGCTGGTTATAAAGCTCAACGTAGTGGGCAAGATATGGCAAGAGTATTACAACAAGTGGCAACTGGTAAGCTCAAATTACATATTCAGCAGACTTATCCGCTATCTGAGATCGTTGCCGCTCACACTGAGCTACAAAAAGGCGATACCTTTGGCAAAATTGTCTTAAAAGCCAGCTAATCTGAAAGCACGTGCCGAAACGTTAGACTAATTCGTCCATCGGCTACTGTTTTAGTCTTAGTGACGGTGTGCTTCCAAAATGCTTGGGTATCACCATGCATAACGATAAGCTGACCAGACTCAAGATGAAGCTCGACTTTATCTTGAGTTTTTTTATGCTTAAAAACAAATTTTCGTGTAGCGCCAACGGACAAGGAAGCAATAATTGGCTGATAGCCTAGCTCCTTTTCATCATCCGCATGATAGCCCATACCGTCAGATCCTGAAGGGTAATAATTTAGCAAACAAGTATTAAAGTCAGCGGCGATTCCAATATTTGCCAGCTGTCGCTCGACAACTTGTTTCACATGAAACACTGCATCTGACCATGGAATGCTTTGGCGCGCATGACCGGAGTATTGGTAACTGGTATCTTCTTCACCCATCCAAACAATCTGACGAGTGGTGACATGAGTTTTACCAAATAAAGTTACGATATCAGAGCGCCAAGGAAGCTCAGTTAAAAGTGTGTCGTAGAGATCATTAGGATTATTAATAATAACTCCTAAATTATTGCCCTTGCCATCATAGGGTAACAAGTTATCAGTGGGTGCTGGGACAAAAAGATCAGTCATGGTTTGGTCTATTTACGGCTTTGATAGTGTTCACTTATGATTTGCGCACATAATTCAGGCGCTTCCATCGGTAACAAGTGACCGTAATCTGTTAGTGATATGATGCTGTTGTCAGGTACAAAATTTTGCCATTGCTTGCGAACTTTATGGTTAATAAACAAAGTTGGTTTACCGGTAATAAGCGTATAGGGGCAGCGCAATTTTTTAAGAGATTTATCAATATGTGGCGTGCCAAAGTAATTGGCGAGCTCTTGCTCTGGATCAAATATTAGAGAGTAGCTGCCATCAGTATTTGCAGCAAGGCTTTGTTCAGCGAACACCAACAAGTGCTCATCACTGATACGTCTGTAAGCACGTTGTTCGCGCAGGTGCTCATAGTAACCTTCGATACTTGACCAAGTCGTTCGCTTGGTTAGTGTGCTTTTAAAAGGCTCACGGCTGAGCATAAAAGCCCGTGGGAGTAAATTATATAGTGCTGTTTGTTTCTTGGTAAAAGTGACTGGCTCGATAAGGTATAGTTGTGAGAATAGATCGGGACGCTTGGCCGCCGCCATTGCGGTAGCGGTTGCCCCTTGTGAATGTCCAATACCGATAATAGGTGCATCTTGAGTTTTGTCCAAAAACTTAATGAGCATATCGGCATCTTGTTCACGAGTCAGGCGACGAGCTTTGGGCTTGTCGTACCAATAGCCACGCATTGCTAGCGAGGTTATATCAAAATTATCCGCAAGATTATGCATTAGAGGCTGATAGGTACCGACGGTGAAGCTATTGCCACCATAAAAATGCGCAGCTGGACGTTTATGGGTACTTTTCCCTACCGCCGCATTGAGCTGAGTTAAGTCGTAATAGCGGGCTTGTTGTCCACTGATATCAATACTGTTTGTAAATGCTTCCATGAGAATAACACTTCCTTGTGACTCATTATGTTTAACGATAATTAACTGTTTTCACCTAAGAAACCACCACTTTGGCGTTGCCATAATCCAGCATAGACGCCATTTAATGCTAATAATTCATCATGGCTGCCTTGTTCGATGATTTGACCTTTATCCATGACCACCAATCTATCAAGCGCTGCAATCGTTGACAGACGATGGGCAATAGCAATGACGGTCTTGCCAGTCATGATATCATTTAGGCTTTCAGTAATGGCGTATTCAATCTCAGAGTCGAGCGCACTTGTCGCTTCGTCCAATAATAAAATTGGCGCATTTTTTAGCATAACGCGTGAGATGGCAATACGTTGACGCTGACCGCCAGAGAGTTTGACCCCGCGTTCTCCAACCTGCGTATCAAGACCAGTATTGCCTTTATCATCATATAAGTCTTTGATAAACTCCCAAGCTTGTGCTTGCTTAGTGGCAAGAATGATTTCTTCATCGCTGGCATCAGGACGTCCATAGGCGATGTTTTCACGTACGGTACGGTGGAGCAGTGAGGTATCCTGCGTTACCATACCGATTTGCTGACGCAAGGATTCTTGAGTGACTTCATCAATCGCTTGTCCATCGATATAAATTTTACCTTTATCAACATCAAAGAAGCGCAGTAATAAATTCACTAGGGTCGATTTACCAGCACCTGAACGTCCAACCAAACCGATTTTTTCACCGGGTTTGATATCTAAATAGAAGTTATCCAGTAGTTTTACTTGTGAGGGGATAAGCGCTGTTCCTTCAGTATCAACCTCATCAATGCGCTCACCTTCGATATCATCTTCACCCTCATAACTAAAATCAACACGGTCAAAGACGATATGACCATCGGTAACTTTTAGATTAGAAGCGTTAGGCGCATCAACGATAGTCTGCGGTGCAGATAAGGTACGCATACCGTCTTGGGCGGTACCAATGCTCTCAAACAAGCTTGCTGTTTGCCACATAATCCACTGCGTTAAACCGTTTAACCGTAACGCCATTGCGGTTGCTGCGGCAATAGCCCCAACGCCAATATCGCCTTGTTGCCATAAATAGATACCAATCCCAGCCGTACTACTCACTAAAATAACGCTGATCAGATGGGTTGAGATCTCTAAATAGCTGACCCAGCGCATTTGCGCATGAACCGTTCCTAAAAACTGACCCATAGCGTTCTTAGCATAACCCAGCTCACGGCGCGAATGACTGAACAATTTAACGGTCATAATATTGGCGTAAGCATCAGTGATACGGCCAACCATCAACGCGCGGGCATCAGCCTGTACGATAGCAGTCCGTTTAAGCTTGGGAATAAAAAAACGTAAAGTAAAGCCAACGAGTACAAACCAGATGATAAATGGGATTAGTAATAAGCTGTCTAAGTTAAATAAAATGACACCGGTGGTAATAAAATAAACGATCACATACATAAACATATCAGTGACCGTCATCACCGTATCGCGCACGGCCAGTGCGGTTTGCATTACCTTGGCAGAAACTCGACCAGAAAACTCATCTTGATAAAACTGCATCGACTGCCCGAGCATATGCTGATGAAAACGCCAGCGCATTTGCATCGGGAACACGCCCTGAATCGACTGAAAATGAATAAACGATGATAAGGCAATCCAAAACGGACTCAGTAGCATTACCGCTAGCATCAAAAGGAGCACGTCGCCTTTTTCAGTCCATAGCGTTTGCGGCGTATAGATACCTAGCCAGTCAACTATATTACCAATCCATGCAAATAGCATCGCTTCATAAATGCCGATACCCGCGGACAAAATCATAAAAAACAGTAGCCAGCCACGTAAACCTTTGGTACATGCCCACAAAAATCTCAACAGCCCTTGACGAGGTGAGGGTAATGGCATAGGAGTATCAGGAAAGGCGGGTAGACGATTTTCAAAAAAACGGAATAGAGCATTCATAGGCAAAAATGATACGCCAAGATAAACGATATTAAACGTCATCTTGGGCACTTACTTGTGTTATTGGGATTACGCACTATTTTAGCAAAACTTCAGAGTTACACCTGCATGCTAATTGTAATTTGAACGCTACAGGTCGTATTTGGTATTAACTGTTAAAAACCACTATAAATAGATTGCTGTATAAAAAATATTTTGTTACCTTCCCCTATTTCGTTTTATTCAATGGGGTATATTCTCTATTAATAATCATTGGCTTATCTAAGAATCAAGCGCTTAAAAATGACTATATCAAGATTCTCAGCACTGGCATACGAACAATAAACCTGCAAAATTGCAATTTAAGAAGGTAGAAGCTAATGATTTATTTAACGATTGCGGTGCTATGTAGTGTCGCTGTTTCCGTTCTGCTCAAAGTTCTAAGACGGAAAAACATAGATATTCGCCAAACAATCGTGGCCGGTTATCCAGTCGCCTTTTTACTGACTTTTATCTTATTAAAACCAGATGTGAGTAGTGTTAATACACTTGGCGCTGCATGGGGCATTATTATCGCTCTTGGTGTGCTGTTGCCCGTCGTATTTGTAATGCTTGGACGTGCCATTGAAGCCGTTGGAATGGTGGCAACCGATGCAGCTCAGCGTTTATCATTGATTATTCCTATTGTTGCCGCCTTTTTATTATTTGGTGAGATTTTGACTGGCACGCGCATATTTGGGCTAGCTTTAGGATTTTTGGCACTAGGAGCCTTGGTTTATCGTCCGCAGCAAGCTGTCATTGCTAATACCAGTGGCAATACTACTACTAGTGGCAATAACACCAATAGTATAAGTATGGCAGCTACTGAGACTGCCAATAAAAATCCTGCACTCAAAACACCGCTATGGTTGTTTGGGGTGTGGGCAGGTTATGGCATCATTGATATTTTGTTCAAACAAGTTGCCAAGCAAGGCACGGCATTCCCCTTGACCTTATTTGTCAGCTTTGGACTGGCAGGGTTGTTGTTATTTATATATTTGCTCATCACATGTGTGCGCTGGCAAGGTAATGCACTTGTCGCAGGATTACTGCTTGGTGCGCTCAACATGGGTAATATTTATGCATATGTGCGTGCACATCAAGTATTGTCTGACTCACCAAGTATCGTATTCACAGGTATGAACGTTGGAGTCATCGCAGTGGCGACTATCATTGGAGTAGGTGTCTTTAAAGAATCTCTTAATCGTATCAATATGCTGGGATTGTTGTTAGCAGTAAGCGCTGTGGCAGTACTGTTCTTAGCTTAGACAACGAGACAATGTAAATTTCACGAGCAATTTAACATTTATAATAGGAATAGAAGGTTAAGTTTGTATATGCTGATATCAGTATATATAATAAAGCATAGTGATATCATATATAAATCCAACAACTGTTCTTAAAAATCACTAATTCTTAACTTATTCAATGTAGGCACATAGTATGTCCTATGGTAAAGTTACTTATAGTTAGATCGTATGCAAGTTGTCATATAGCGCATAAGGTGTCACAGTAAAATTGATACTTATTAATAATTAGAGGATGCACACTTAATGGAATATCAAAAGCAATTACAACGGATAAAAGACGGTTCGGGATTTATCGCGGCACTCGACCAAAGTGGTGGAAGCACGCCTAAGGCACTTGAGAATTATGGTGTGAGTGGGGATGAGTACGATAATGACGAAGCCATGTTTGATCTTGTACATGAGATGCGTGTACGGATTATGACTTGCGACTGCTTTGATAGCGAGCGTGTTCTTGGGGCGATTTTGTTCGAAGATACGATGGATCGTGAGGTCAATGGTAAGCCTACGGCTAACTATCTATGGGAAGATAAAAATATCGTGCCTTTTTTAAAGGTGGATAAAGGCTTAGCAGAACAAATGAGCGGCGTACAAGTGATGCGTCCAATACCTAATTTAGATGCATTATTGGATAAAGCCCAAAACTACCCAGTGTTTGGCACTAAAATGCGTTCAGTAATTTATGAGCCAAGTGTCGATGGTATTGAGCTTGTCGTCCAGCAGCAGTTTGATGTGGCGAAGCAAATTATCTCTAAGGGTTTTATGCCTATCGTTGAGCCAGAAGTAGATATCAATAGTGCTGAGAAGCACGAATGCGAGCTACTGCTTAAAACCAATCTATTGCATAACCTTGAGCGCTTGGCTGATGATAAGCAAGTGATGCTTAAGCTGACTTTGCCTGAAGAATCTGGTTTCTACCAAGAATTGATTGATCATCCAAAAGTATTAAAAGTCGTTGCCTTGTCTGGCGGTTATAGCCGTAGCGATGCTTGCGAAAAGCTTAAGCAAAACCCAGGTATGATTGCCAGTTTCTCACGCGCGTTTACCGAAGGTTTGAGTAAACAGCAAAGCGATAAAGAGTTTGCTGATACCATCAATATCTCAATCGATGAGATTTATAAAGCGTCGAAGGTTTAAATTTTCCAGAAGACTGGAACGTACATTAAAAATCCCAATAAGCGTTCTGCTTACTGGGATTTTTTACTTTATATTGCAAAATAAGTTCATATTTAAAGTTACATCCGTGACTACAAATCATGTTCTCGTAGCCAGTCATCAATCATGACATTAAGACGTTCACCTGAGAAGCTTGGAAAATGACCACCATGAACGACACGGACGGGCAAAGCATTTAAGCGCCGCATGCTTTTAGCGTAGTCAAAAATATCACTATGCCAAGTATCTTCAATCAGTGGGCCGTCATAAATGAGATCGCCAGATATTAGAGTTTTAGTAGCGGTCTCCCAAAGGGCAATGCCACCAGGTGAGTGACCTGGAGTGTGAATTACTTCAAACTGCCGGTTGCCTAGATCAATTATGTCACCATCTTCTAGCTGTACAATTTTCGCTGGGACAGGAATTTTATAGCCGCAGTGCGCATAGGGCGCTGGCGGTAAGGCGTCAAACATCTCATCATTGACAAACATATCAGCTAAGGTGCGTGCATTGTCTGGTGCTGCAAGAATATCAGCCTCAGCCGAGTGCACATGACAGCAGCCAAATTCACTTGCTGCGCCAATATGATCGAAATGAGTGTGACTAGCAACGCCGACTACTTCGCGTTCAGTAAGTAAAGCAACATGACGACGTAAGGGCACAGCACCTAAGCCAAAATCTACCAATAAGTCGCGCTCGCTCCCTCTTACATGCCAAAGATTACAGCGAAAAAAAGGCTTAATCCAAGGCTCGTCGATGAGCGTAATGTCATCGCTCATACTTTGAGTTCGATACCATTTCTCCGGTGCAATACGCGGTAGCGTGCTTTCATTCATAAGCCAGCTCCATTTAACTTATCTAAATCTTTTAGATAGTCATGATTAGTACGGCTTTCATTAATTCGGTTCAAATCGATATCTACTATTAATATACCAGAATCATTGCCAAGATTACCCAATACCTCACCATCAGGACCAGCTACGAGACTGTGACCGCAATAATGCAGCTCTCCTTCTATGCCAGAGCGGTTAACACAAGCGACGAAGCATTGATTGTCCATCGCGCGGACACGAATTTGAAGTATCTGGCGTTCCGCATTCGGCATCATATTAGCGGTAGGCGATAGTATAATCTGTGCACCTGCTTGAGCGAGTTTTCTGGCTATTTCTGGAAATTCATTATCATAACAAATCATTAGTCCCAACTTTCCAAACTGAGTATCGACGACGCAATATTTTTCACCAGCAGTGAAATATTCATGTTCACGGTCCCATAGCTGGCGTTTATGATAAGTGGCGAGACGCTTGCCACTGTCGTCGAATAAGACAGCAGAGTTGGTCAACTGACCATTGGACTGATGCTCGGCAAGTCCAAATAATATATGCAAATTATATTTAATCGCGAGCTTGGCGACTTGAGTAGCGATGGGTCCATCTACTGATTCAGCCAAATGATCGAGACGCTCGAAAATATTATAGCCAGTCAATGCCAGCTCTGGCATGACGAGCATGTCTACTTTCGCATTTTCTGCTAGCTGGCAGAGGCTTTCTAAGGCCTCTAAGTTGGCAGAAGGATCAGCCCATACGGGGTTGGTTTGAGCAAGCATTAGTCTCATGATACGGTTACTCGCTGGTTGAGTTGATAGCAGTGCTAGAGCGAGTAAATAAAGTAGCTCCTAGCCAGTAAAGGGCACCAGTGATTATAAATACTGGTAATGAAGCGCCGAAAGCGGGTGGAGAAATTATTGCCCAATAAGCAGCGAGAGTAGCACCAATCAAGTAAGCACCGATAGCAATCTTTGCAGTAGGACGCCCTAATTGACGCTTAGAATCAAGAAGCTTAGCTGTATAACCCTCTTGACCAACCAAGTAATAATCAACAATCATTACTGAAAACGCTGGAATGAAGAGCGCGCCTACTAATAATAAGAAATTTTGAAACTGATCTAAGATACCCGGAATTAGTGCGCCCAAAATAGTGACAACACCAATGATTAATGCAGGTTTCCAAAAGCTCATATTAGGCGCTATATTCATACATGACAATGTAGCACTGTAAACCGCCATAACGTTAGTTGTCATGACTGAGAAGAAAATGACTAATGCAGCTGGTAAACCAAAGCCAAACTCTGCAAGCAAGCGCGTAGGATCGTAAGTCTGTTCCATACCATTTAGTATTGAAAGACCTGAAATCATAGCACCTAACCCCATAGCTACAATAGCTGCTAAGATGTAACCGAAATAGGTGGCCCAGATGGCAACTCGTGAGGTCTTACAGTTACGGTTATAATCCGCTGCTGAAGACATCCAAGAAAATGCAGTGGCAATGACAATATCAAAGGCAATACCTAAAGTAATGCCATTGCGAGATTCAACTGGCATCTCAAAGAGTGCTGAGACATCGTAATGCTGGTAAAGCTGATAGAGTACTATAACCGTGAGTCCGGCCATTGCTAGTGCTGCCCAGCGTTCGACAAGTTCAATTCCGAGATGACCACGTAGCACAATCAGTACCACGACGGTCTCACACAGAATAACAAACAGTGGTAAGTTGCTATATCCTGTAGTCACTTCAATAGCATAGTTGAGACTCATGCCTGCGAGCAGAGCTTGAATACAGCTCCAAGCAATCAGTACACACATATTTACTAGTGAGATCAGTTGACTACCAAGGGGGCCATAAGCTCTTCGAGTCAATGCCATTGATGGTAGACCAGTGCGTTGGCCCATAAGCCCAACTAAGAGCAGTGGAATTGCACCAATCAACGAGCCAATCAGTACCGTTGTTATAGCGGTGCTAAATCGTAAATCAGGTACCAATAACATACCAGTTAGAATAGTAGTGACGACTATGTTGGCACCGAACCATAGAGCGAACGTACCAAGCGAACCTAAACTGTGTCCCGCGTTATTTGGCGATAGTGTGTCTTGTCCAAAAAATGAAAATGGTTTGGTCATTACGGTCTTCCTTAACCGAATTATATTAATACCAGCGAATCAAATGCACTGGTGACGATAGAACTATCCATGTATATACCGTGTTGGGAAAATAGCATTTCTAATCGTATTTGTAGTAAATGTAATCAAATAAAAGTTTACTTATTTTCACGATACATAATTAAGAGTAATCAGACCATGCTAAATTTTAGAAGTAAACTTCTGTTATTTCGTAGTGAATCCATCTAGTTACTTATAATTAGGAGTTATATTTTAAAAATACAATATTAAAATATAAGAAGAGCTTAAGAGTAGTGAATGTCTTACATAATTTTATGAATGATCTAGATATACAGTAAGAATAATAAGGCATGACTATGACTGTAGCTTGATTCAGACGTAAAAAAAGCTTGAACCTAACAATTAGGTTCAAGCTTTTTACTTTAACTAGATTTTAGTAAATGAATAGCTATATCTCTTTATACAACTGACGGCCTTCACTATGATGTTTTTCGGTCATCTCTGCCATACCTTTACGTACTTCCTCGGCCTTGCCCAACAAGCTCAGTTTTTACTTCTTCAATCAGATGACCAGCATTGGTTAAGTCGCCCGTTTAAGGCGTTACCTTTTTATTAGCGGCATCTTTATCCAGTCCCGCTGCATATTCCCGCACGTTTTGAGTGATTTTCATCGAGCAAAATTTTGGGCCACACATTGAGCAAAAGTGGGCGGATTTGTGCGCATCTTTTGGCAAAGTTTCATCATGATATTCACGCGCGGTATCAGGGTCGAGGGCTAGATTAAACTGATCATCCCAGCGGAACTCAAAACGAGCTTTGGACAAAGCGTTATCACGTGCCTGTGCACCTGGATGGCCTTTGGCAAGATCGGCAGCGTGAGCGGCAATCTTATAAGTGATGATGCCGTCTTTGACATCCTTTTTATTGGGCAGACCCAAATGCTCTTTTGGCGTGACATAACAAAGCATGGCGGTGCCGAACCAGCCAATCATCGCTGCTCCGATGGCACTGGTGATATGGTCATAACCCGGTGCAATATCTGTCGTTAAAGGCCCTAACGTATAAAATGGCGCGTCAGCACACAGCTCAAGCTGCAAATCCATATTTTCTTTGATACGGTTCATCGCGACGTGACCCGGTCCTTCAACCATGACCTGCACATCATGCTCCCATGCCACTTTGGTCAGCTCACCCAAGGTTTTGAGTTCACTGAATTGCGCTTCATCATTGGCATCTTGTAAGCAACCAGGACGCAGACCATCACCCAAACTAAAGGCGACATCATAGGCTTTCATAATCTCACAGATATCTTCAAAGTGAGTGTACAAAAAGCTTTCTTGTTGGTGCGCCATGCACCACTGCGCCATGATTGAGCCACCACGTGACACAATGCCTGTAAGGCGTCCGGCAGTCATCGGTACATAATCGAGCAGTACACCTGCATGAATAGTGAAATAATCCACGCCTTGCTCTGCTTGTTCAATCAAGGTGTCGCGGAATATCTCCCATGTTAAATCTTCAGCGACGCCATCGACTTTTTCTAGCGCTTGATAAATAGGGACCGTACCAATCGGCACTGGTGAGTTACGAATTAGCCATTCGCGGGTTTCATGAATATGATTGCCGGTCGATAAATCCATAATGTTGTCTGCGCCCCAACGTGTTGCCCACGTCATTTTTGACACTTCTTCGTCAATAGAGGAGCCGAGTGCTGAGTTACCGATATTGGCGTTAATTTTTACTAGGAAATTGCGTCCGATAATCATCGGCTCAGATTCAGGGTGATTGATGTTATTAGGGATAATTGCGCGTCCAGCGGCAACTTCATCACGTACAAATTCAGGGGTGATAATTTTCGGCGTATTAGCACCGAAGCTCTCACCATCATGTTGACGCATATCAGTCAACTCGTGCTGCTTTTGCGTCTCACGAATGGCGATATACTCCATTTCAGGGGTGATAATGCCGCGACGAGCATAGTACATTTGCGTGACATTTTTGCCTGTTTTTGCACGGCGAGGTTTATCAATGTGGGCAAATCGTAAGTTGGCAGTGCTAATATCACGGGCGCGCGTTTGTCCATACTGACTTGATAGACCTTTTAACTGCTCGGTATCTCCGCGCTCGTTTATCCAGCCTTCACGTAATTTTGGCAATCCTTTGGTGAGGTCAATCTCAACATTGGGATCAGTATAAACACCTGATGTGTCATAGACATAAAACGGTGGGTTTTGCTCCCATTCGTTCTCAGAAATGCCTTGCACAGGGGTTGGATCAAGCGTTATTTCGCGCATCGGTACTTGAATATCGGGTCTTGAGCCTTCGATATAAATTTTACGGGAGGCGGGCAAGATACGGTGTAAGTCGCGGGCATCTTCTTCAAAGCGCGCGTCTGTTTGATGGCGATGGGCAGGTGTTTTTAGGGCATCTGCTTTTTTATCCGCTTTGCTGTCAGTCGCGTTGAGCGAAGCATTAGCTGGGATATGGGTTTGAGCAGCTTTTGTGTTCGAGGTAATGTCTGAGATAGTCATATGCTGTCCTAGCGTGTTGGTTTTTGAATAAAATCAACACCGCCAGTAGCTGCGGGGTAAGCATTAGTTATCCATGCGATATCAATTTAAATAAAATGATTACTCTACTAAACTTAGATCTAGTAAATTATTTTAGAAATTGGTAGACGCAGCTTCGTATCATTCGTCATTATATAGCGCTTGGCAAGCGACAAAAAATAGTGACGATAATAAAAAGGCATTTCTGCACGCCCTTTGCACATATATAACCATTGCTTAAGACTTCCCTGCGTCGGTACTAACCGCATCAGGTTCGGCGGGTGATCTCTCAGCGAATGTATAAAGGCGATTACTTTAATAAAGTAAGTTTAGTAAAGCGAGCCTTTAATACACCGCACCCCGAGTCTGTCAGTGTTGTGAATCAACTTTATACTAGCAAACTTCTATGGCGAATTATAGTCATTTACCAAGTTTAATAGTATCAGGTTCAAAAGTGTAAATCTTAAGCCTCTGGTGTCCAACCTTGCGCACGCTCATAGTCTTCATTATCCAAAAACTTATCACGCTGTTCGGTTAAGAATTTTTTGGCTGCAGGATCCATCATGCTTAAATGGTTCTCATTAATAAGCATCGTCTGATGTTCAAGCCATTCTTTCCACGCTTTGTCAGATACCGTTTCTTGTAGCTCTTGACCTTTTTTATTAGGAAAAGGCGGATGCGGCATTTTTGGCAATTCTTGCTGATATTTACGGCAAAAAACTGTATTGGCTTGTGGGTTAAAACTCTCAGTCATGAGGCGCTCCTTATTAAGTAAGCTATTAATTTATTAAGTCAAATATCGATATCAACCTATGATAACGGTCTTGGTCGATTTAGCAAAGGCTATCAAGTATATAGAAGGTAACCGTAAATCTGCTTAATAGCAATTTTGCCAACAATATGACAAATAAAAAACACCCGCCCTAAGTAGTGAATGTTAGGAGCGAGTGTTAAATATACAATATTAAGGCGGTTTTTTTAAACCAGGCGTTTAAGCAAACACTTTTAAGCGTGCACGACCATTAACGACAGCTTGCTTAACTTGATTGGGTGCAGTGCCACCTAAATGATCACGAGCTGCTAATGAACCTTCTAATGTTAAAAAGTCAAACACATCATCACCAATAGCCTCACTAAACTGCTGTAGTTGGGCAAGTGACAAATCACTCAAATCAACACCCTCTTTAATACCTAGAGCAACGGCATTACCGACCACTTCATGCGCATCACGGAATGCCACACCTTGGCGTACGAGATAATCTGCTAAATCGGTCGCAGTCGCATAACCTTTCATGGTGGCAGCACGCATGTTTTCTTTGTTTGGCGTAATATTTGGCAACATATCAGCGAACGCCAAAAGCGAACCAGTTAAGGTATCAACACAATCGAATAGAGGCTCTTTGTCTTCTTGGTTGTCTTTATTATAGGCAAGCGGCTGACTTTTCATAAGGCTCAATAAGGTCATCAACTGACCAAATACGCGTGCTGCCTTACCGCGTACCAGCTCTGGCACATCAGGGTTTTTCTTTTGCGGCATAATAGATGAACCGGTACAAAAACGATCTGGTATCTGTACGAAGTTAAACTGCGCTGACATCCACAGAATAATCTCTTCGCTCATGCGTGACATATGCATCATTAAAATAGAAGCAGCTGAAGTAAACTCGATAGCAAAATCACGGTCAGAAACTGCATCTAGCGAATTCTGGCAAATACCTTCGAAACCTAGAAATTCAGCAGTGATAGTGCGATCGATTGGGAAGGTCGTACCAGCAAGGGCGGCGCTACCAAGTGGCATCTGATTGATACGGCGGCGTGCATCAACTAGACGTTCAGTATCACGATATAACATCTCAAACCATGCCATTACATGATGACCAAAGCTGACAGGCTGTGCGGTTTGCAAATGGGTAAAGCCTGGCATAATGGTATCGGTATGTTGTTCAGCCAAGTCAAGTAGGCCGCTTTGCAGGCGTACCAATAAGGCAATGATATTGTCAGTTTCTTCACGCAACCATAAACGAATATCAGTTGCGACCTGATCATTACGGCTACGTCCAGTATGCAGCTTTTTACCCACTGCACCGACGATATCGGTTAAGCGCGACTCAACGTTCATGTGCACGTCTTCAAGCGCAATCGACCATTTAAACTCGCCTGCTTCAATCTCGACAAGCACCTGCTTTAGACCGTCGATAATTGTTGCAACCTCGTCAGCCGTCAGAATGTCACATTCTTTGAGCATAGTAGCGTGAGCGATTGAGCCTTCGATATCATGTCGCGCAAAGCGTTGGTCAAAGCCAACCGAAGCGGTAAAGGCTGCAACGAAGCTATCGGTCGCCTCACTAAAGCGTCCACCCCACATTTGTTGCCCCTGTGCATTGTGGGCGGGGCTGTCAGCTTGATTAGGGGTAGCGGCATTTGTCTGTGTGGCCGCTGCATTTGTGCTAAAATCAAGTGAATTTGAATTTTTATCTTGCTTGGGATTACTAGGATTTGAAGAGTTGGCGTTCATATTGGTCTAAGACAAGTCAGGAAAATAAGAGCTCAAGTATAGCAAAGGATGAGGTTGCCTTGCTAGCTGAGCGCTTAGAGTTTTTTATGCCTAGGCTTACAGAAATGATGAAACCATGGCAATGGATGCTCTATATCTTCTTTTGGGCGCTGTTTGTTACGTCGATTGATCGTCATGATCTGGCTACTTGGCCTCAATTTTTTGTTAAATTTTTAAGCCGAATTGTTCAGTATACTTTGAGCATTATTCCCTCTCTATATTTGATAGATTATCTGCGACCTATTTTTAAACGTGCCAATCCTATCAACGTTAGCATGAAGGTTTTGCTCCTATTTACCATTACCTCTGCTGTGTCTGCAATGCTAGTCATGCTGGTAAAGATCAATACTGGCTGGCTGGTTTATGAGCGTAAAGCCTTTGTATTAAACGTACTATTCAATATTGTGATTACGGTCGGTTTTACTTTAGTATTTATGTTGTACTTTATTAGACGTTACCGTGAGTTGATCGCACTCAAGCAGTCATTTGAGCACAAACTTACTGCCCAAAATGACTTAATGAAGGCACGTATTGCCCCACATTTTTTCTTTAATACCGTCAATATTTTAGTATCACTTATCGAATCTAACCCTCCACAGGCTGCTGAACTTTTACAACATGTATCGGCACTCTTTCGAGCCACTTTTAATGGCGCGCGCGAAATTAGCTTTGAAGAAGAAGTTGCCCTTTGTGAGCATTACTTAGCGATTGAATCGAGTCGTTTGAGCGATAAGCTGGTTGTAAATTGGAATCTTCCTGACGATGACGTCATGTATGATATGGTAATTACTGCGTTAACTTTACAAAGCGTTCTTGAAAAAATGCTGCTTAATGTCGTTGAGATGACAACTGAAACTATTTTTATCGATATTACTGTAACATGGCAACAGCATCGCGTTACTATCACTGTGACTGTCCAACTGCCCAGTAAAACCTTAATGGTTGTTCATGACTTACGTCGCCATGTGAACTTTTATATCCAAGCTGAACGTCTCAGAGCCTATTTTGATCAAAGTGCTAACATACAAAGTGATGTCACCAACGAGCGCATTGTGACCGTGATTAATTACCCTCTACATGATGTAGGATTATAGTTTTTCTCAACACAAAACTTAAATCGACCATTTATTCTACCTTTCATTCAAATATCGCTACCGTTAATTCAAACATGGCATATTTATTGCTGCATATCTTGTATAACGCTATTTTAGAGACTTAGTCACTCGTATGCACTTAGGTTGATTGATTGGTAGCTACAGGGTTTGAATCAAAAACCATATGAATATCATCATCAAGCTGTCTGTTTTAATAACATATAGATGACAAACGCTCTCCAAAACTCATGCAGGTTTTATAGCTTGTTTGAAGTAAGATAATTACGAATTATCGGTGTCTAACTAATTAATCATAGAGTTATGAAATAATTATTTTTATGTATGCTGGGCTACTGCGAATTTATACAAATATAATATCAAGAGTAGTTAAAAATATATTTATTATGCTGTAAAAGAGGAATCTATATGCGAATCGTAGTTTGTGATGATGAACCACTTGCTCGTGAGCGTTTGGTTAGAATCGTGCAAGAATCAGGGTACGAGGTGGTCGCCCAAGCAACGACTGGTGCTGAGGCCATCACTGCAGTAAAAATACAGCAGCCTGATATAATATTGCTCGATATACGAATGCCAGAAATGGATGGGGTACGCTGTGCACAAGCACTTAATGAGCTTGAGCATCCGCCAGCTATCATTTTTGTTACAGCCTACGACCATTATGCCATTGCAGCGTTTAAAGCCAATGCGATAGGCTATTTACTCAAGCCTGCAAATAAAGATGAAGGGGCTGTCCTAGATAAATAAAATAATCTAGGATAGTCATATGAGAAAGAGTAGATTAAGTTGGTACAAACAAACTA
>NZ_JBEOPE010000012.1:0-99493 GCF_040309845.1 Psychrobacter sp. S1-30-MNA-CIBAN-0213
TGAGTAAGTCATGGTCTTTATGATAACAATTAGGTTTAATAATTAGTTTATAACACTTTTAAATGGGTTTGGCTATACTTTATTAATATTATTTTTTCTTATTCTTACTCTAGTTCAATCATCTTCTAACATGTATACAACAAGTGCAGTCATTTGGTATCAAGCTACTTTTTTATGCGCATCTTTTACCTTATTCATACAGAGTCATCAAGTTTTCTACTTTTTGAAAGAGAAATTATTTGATATGTCTGATTTTAGAATTAAAGTGATAGAAGGTTTTTTCATTCAGAATGAACTTATATCAAAAGAAATACCTAAACTTATCGAAGAAGTTAATGATAGATTAAGTGAAGATAGAACTAAAAAGTAAATACTAAAAAAACACCCAACCAAGTTGAGTGTTTTTTTATTTTAACCAAAGACTAAGTGATTAATTATTCCCACTCAATAGTAGCTGGCGGCTTGCTCGACACATCATAAGTCACGCGTGAGACTTCAGCGATTTCATTCATAATGCGATTCGATACCGTCTCAATCAAATCATACGGCAGATGGGCAAAGCGTGCAGTCATAAAGTCCACGGTTTCAACGGCACGTAACGCAATCACCCATGCATAGCGGCGGCCATCACCGACCACGCCGACCGATTTGATTGGTTGGAATACCGCAAACGCTTGCGCAGTTTTGTCATACCAGCCAGAACGCTCAAGCTCTTGCATAAATATCGCATCGGCTTGACGTAAGATATCGGCATACTCTTTGGTGACTTCGCCCAAGATACGCACGCCCAAACCTGGACCTGGGAACGGATGACGATAAATCATTTTTGCAGGTAAGCCAAGTGTGATACCCAATTTACGCACTTCATCTTTAAATAAATCACGTAACGGCTCAACCAATTCAAACGCCAAGTCGTCTGGCAGACCGCCAACGTTATGATGACTCTTAATGACGTGTGCTTTGCCTTGATGCGATTTAGCTGATTCAATCACGTCCGGATAAATTGTACCCTGCGCTAAGAACTCAACGACTTTGCCATCGCCTTGCTCACTCACTTGACGCGCGCTATCAGCGAAGACATCGATAAAGGTTTTACCAATGATTTTACGTTTGGCTTCTGGATCAGACTCGCCTGCCAATGCATTTAAGAATAAATCTTCGGCATCGACACGGATGACTTTTACACCCATATTTTCAGCGAAGATTTGCATCACTTGATCGCCTTCATGCAAACGCAAGAGACCGGTATCAACGAACACACAAGTCAGCTGATCACCGATGGCTTTATGCAATAGCGCTGCTACGACTGAACTATCCACGCCTCCTGACAGACCAAGCAATACTTGCTTATCACCGATTTGCTTTTGTAATTGTTCAATACGCATGTCGATAATATTATCTGGCGTCCAGTCACCGGCACAATCACAAATCTGATGGACAAAACGACCAAGTAATGCCTCACCTTGTAAGGTATGAGTCACTTCAGGATGGAACTGGAGACCATAATAATGGCGCGTATCATCGGCCATAATCGCAATCGGACAGCTCGGGGTGCTGGCAACAATATCGAAACCTGCTGGCGCTTCAATCACTTTATCGCCATGACTCATCCATACATTCAGCTTGGCTGACTTGCCTTCCGTGCTACTGTCTTCGATGCCTTCAGTCAGCTGCGAGTGACCATTAACATCAATCGTCGCTGCACCAAACTCATGGATGTCACTGGCATGAACCTGCCCGCCGAAACGATCTGCCATCGCTTGCATACCGTAGCAAATGCCCAATACTGGCACGCCGAGCTCAAACACCGCATCATTGATACGCGGGCTATCCTCAGCATGTACGCTCTCAGGGCCACCCGATAAGATAATGCCTTTTGCGCCAAAGTCATGGATGCGCTGAGCGTCGATATCGTAAGGGAACATCTCACAAAACACCCCAGAATCGCGCACACGGCGAGCGATAAGCTGGCTGTACTGTGAGCCAAAATCGAGAATGAGGATGCGGTCTTCTTTGATAGTAGGTAGTACAGGAGTGGCAGCGGCAGTGGTCATAAATCAATGTCCATCAAGAAAAAATTAGTGGCCTATTTTAACAAGTTTGAGCACATTAATGGCTATTAGATGATTAATTATTCGCAGTTATTGACGATTATTAGTAGTTATTGCCAGTTATTCGAATTTGACGAGAGTAAAAGCGACAAAAGAAGACGCGGTAAGGTCAATAATTAGAAGAATAAAAGCCCGCTAATCATCTTTTATACATAATTAAGTAAATAAAACCATGCATTTATAGCTAATATAAGCCTAGTGCAAAATAAAAGTAACGGAGATAGACGATGACTAAACCATTGCAAGGGCCGTCCAAAGAGCTATCGAAAAGGCCACTACAAGAGCAGCCGAAAGGCACTCAAAACTATGTCCTAAGCAAGTCTGATATCGAAAATACACCTGAGACCAAGCATGTTCACCAGTTCAATGAGCACGCCATTCGGCATACGGTTTCATTGAGTGACATCACTGGTCTGACGAAATTTGGCTTACATCTTGTACGCGTTGAGCCGGGTGATGAGACCACGCAGCATCACTATCATGAAGAGTCAGACGAGTTCATTTATGTACTATCTGGCCAGCTTTCACTGCGTTATGGAGACGACAGTTATCAGTTAACTGCTGGCGACTTCGTAGGTTTCCCCGCGCATGGAGACGCGCATTCTATGCTTAATGATAGCCATACAGACGCAGTCTATCTTATGGGTGGCAACAGACCGCCGATTGATATTTGCAATTATCCAGACATCAATCGCAAAATGTATACTATCCACGGTAAAAAGGAATTTGTGGACTTAGAAAATCTAGGTGAGGTATAAAATTTAACATCCAATATAAAGAGAAAACACAATGAGTAACTCTTTAGCCACTATCTTTACCGCCACGACTTTTGACTCCATCTCTTATATTTTGGCGTCCGTCGTGCAAGTAGAAGTAGACGATGAGCCGCACCGTTGGAATCGCCTATTTTGGGCATTCACGTTGTGTTTGTTGCCCGCTATTTTGATGTTCTTAGGAGACCTGCAAACCTTGCAGACCGCTTCTATCATCGCTGGTGCGCCGCTCATTATCATTCTCTCCATGATGATGGTCTCGGTAATTAAAGCTGCGCATTATGATCTCGCTTATCAGCCTGATTACAATATAAAAACCATTCATATCGAAGAGCTGCCCGATAATGCGCCGTGGGAAGTAGGCGAAACCTCAGTATCACTTGAAGGCTCAATCATGCATCAGCATGAGGAATGGGAGCAAATGCGCGAGGATACTGAAAACAATGGAAGCGAGAAGTAGCTTATGAAAATTGACTGTATTTGAGCTTTTTCTAAAATATCAAATTAAAAGGCTGGGCTACCAACGTAGTCCAACCTTTTTGCTGTTTCTATCTGTAATAGTTAATCTACTTTAAAAAGGAGCTAGAAACGGAGCTGGAAACAAAGGCAAAAACAGAAATAGTGCTAGTGGAACGAATTTTTTGCTAGCTTTATAAGTCCTTAACGACATCACTAAAAGTCGCATAAATACGATTCAACCCTTCTCTCAATAGTGCTTCAGGACAGGCCACGTTAAGGCGCATTTTAAGATGCCCTTCCGCGCCATATTTAATCCCTGCACTCAGCTCAACTTTGGCCTCTCTCAACTTGTCATACAGCATTTGATCATCTTGCCCATACGCCGAGCAATCCAGCCATATCAAATACGACGCCTCTGGGCGCATGACCTTGATATCAGGCAAATGCCCTGCTAAAAAGTCTAGCGTTAATTCGATATTTTTTTCAATATAAACCAGTGCCTGCTCCAACCATTCATCGCCCTCTTTATAAGCACTACGAATCACCTCATAAGCAAACAAATTCAACTCGTACTCGTCATTTAAGTGCTGCTGCTGACTGATTTTTTTGATTAACTCCTCATCTTTAGCAAATATCATCGAGCCTTTAATACCTGCGATGTTAAATGTTTTCGTCATCGAGGTCAGGCTGACTACTTTATGCGCGTAACCTTCTGCTAGCGTTAAAAAAGGCGTAAACGTATGACCGCTCAAGGTCAAATCTTGATGAATCTCATCACTGACAATCGCTACATTGTGCTTTTTACAAATCGACAGCAACGCCTCAAGCTCATCCCTCGTCCACACGCGTCCGCCAGGATTGTGCGGATTGCATAACAAATAAAGCTTTACCTCATGCTCGACTATCTTGGCTTCGATATCAGCCAAATCTAAATGATACTGTCCTTCGACCTCCTTTAGTGCAGAGGTCACAAGCTTACGACTATTTTGCTCAACCTTGGTCATAAAAGGCGTATAAATAGGATCATTGACCAGTACCGCCGCACCTACTTCGGTAAATATATTCATCATTAGTGCCAAGCTTGGCACAACACCCGGAGAAAACAAGATATTTTGCTTATCCAGCCGCAAATCATAACGACTGCCATGCCACTCAATAATTGACTCATACAAAGCCGCAGTAGGTTTGGTATAACCCAATACACCGTGCTGCGCTACTTGTTCAATCGTGTCCAAGATAGGCTGGGCGGCTTTAAAGTCCATATCCGCCACCCACAGCGGAATTGTGTCATCGCTATAATGCCATTTGAGTGACCCCGTATCACGCCTATCAATTATCTCATCAAAGTTGTATAACACCAGCATTCTCCTTTACGGTAGCTTTAATTTATTATAGTCCAAATATTACAGTGGTTTTTATGCTCTAAGCCACTCATAGCATAATGATTCGAGAGGTAATATATACAAGGATTTATCATTACTGCGACTACTGTTACTTCAATCTTTAGTAGCGTCACTTAAGAAAAATCAATTTTTCTTAAGTGACGCTACTGCTTATTGGTGGCACTGGTCATAGCATCTACCAATACCTGACTCACAATATCACTGCGCAATAAGTATATTTTTGCTGCTTAATTTAATAAGCTAATAAGCTAGCGTGTTTATAGACTATAACTGTTCATTCATCAGCTTAAATAACCTTTAAAAATATAACACTATCATTATTTGAATAATGGTTAAAAATTAGTGTTACATTAATATTGCGAATTCTACATATAATTGAGTTATTTATGCCAGAGTGCGCTGATATTGCAAGGATTATGCTCTATAAGCATCCACCCAAACCACCTACTAAGCCAAGATGGCTTTTCTAAAAGGATTTAGCATTATGAAAATGGACTTTTTACCAAACTTAGCACTCAAAATTAGTGCCCTTACTTTAGCAATCGTAGGCGTCGCTTCATGCACGACTATGGCAACAAGCACTGAGCCTCAACCAATGAATACAAATGCTACTAGCAGTACTGCCCTCGCTCTTGGCAATACCGCAACTGCTGGCGGTACGAATGATACCGTTGCTATCGGTAATCAAGCCAATGCAGGACTTAATTCAGCAACCGCTGTTGGTGGTCAAGCCAACGCTGCAGGTCTAGGATCAACGTCTATCGGTTGGCAATCCAAAGCCACCGCTGAACGTGCGCAAGCTTTTGGTCATCTAGCCAATGCTGGTGGCGTTCGCTCTACCGCAGTGGGTGAAGCGGCCATGGCTGGTGGCACAAATGACACGGTCGCTGTCGGTAATAAAGCCAATGCAGGTCTGAACTCAGCAACCGCCGTTGGTGGTGAAGCTAATGCCGCAGGTCTAGGCTCGACGTCTATCGGTTGGCAATCTAAAGCCACTGCCGAACGTGCGCAAGCTTTTGGTCACATAGCCATCGCTAGTGGGGTACGTTCTACCGCAGTGGGTGAGGCGGCAGCAGCACAAGGTGCAAATTCGGTAGCCGTAGGCAATAAATCTATGGCAGGCGGCATGAACAGCATCGCTATCGGTAACGAAGCAAAGGCGACTAAAAACAACCAAGTCGTCTTAGGCAATGCCGGACAAGTTCAATCAAGTACTGCGTCACAGTCAGGTACCGTCAGAATAGTCACTATCGATGATAACGGCACTTTAGGCACTATGCTCGTTGATTACTATAAATCAGCTAAATAGTCATAGTCAAACTGCTAACGCTGGCGCAAATATAACCAATAATACTCGATAAGATAATAAGACCTCGCTATTGCGGGGTTTTTTGATAACTAAAAAAGCTCAATTAGTACTCAGGTTCATTTAGGATTAGCTGTATACCTTATAGCTTTAAACTCTTTAAATAATACTTAGTTACTGCTGTAAGTATAGAGCTTCAACACCTTAAATTCAGTTCTCTCCTCTTAGTTATCGCTATCACGCCCTAGACTCTAAAATCCGACAGTCACCTGCCAATAAATAAGCACCGCACTCATACTAAAGAATGAGCCCACGGTAGAGACGATGACGATAGCAGACATGCGATCAACCAAGCCATAATGCTGACCGATGATAGCAATGGTAGAGAACACCGGCGCTGAGGCAAATAGCATAGCCACATATTTATCTTGTATCGAGCCGCCAGGTATTAATGTGATGGCGAGCAGTACCAACAGCGGATGCAGCAGCAGCTTACTTAAGCCGATGGTGGTGATTTTTGGTAAATCTCCTTTTAACTCTAGCCCATATAGGCTCATACCGATAACGAACAAGGCAAGTGGTGCCGCAGCGCCAGTGAGCATTTGCGTAGTTTGGGCGACAACTTGTGGTACAGGGATACTAAAGATAGAGAAAATCACACTGACCACGATGGCGATGATAAGCGGATTACGAGTGAAGTTTTTGCCAATGCCTAGCAGCACGCTTGCCAGCGACTTAGTTGAAGCAGGATTCATCTCAGCCATCACAAACAGCATCGGTAGGATTAAAAGGCTTTCGATAAGGACGTTCATCGATAAGTAGGCGGCAGCCTTGCTAGACCCGATAACCATAGAGACGACAGCAAAGCCGATAAAGGCGCTGTTAGAAAACGAGAGCGCAGCGGAATTTAAAGCGGCGGAGATGTTGTCTTGTCGCCAGACTGCTTTGGTGAGCATTATGCCAACCATAAAAGCCATGACTGAGCCCAAAGCATAGGTAAACAGATAATGCGGTAGGATAACTTCTTGAAAAGGCGTGCCAGCGATAGCGTTAAACATCAGTGCTGGCAGCGCAATATTCATCACCAGACTACCCATGCCTTTCGCATGCTTGGGGTCAATGACTTTGAAGCGTACACATAAGTAGCCAAGCGCGATGATGATAAAAATAGGGGCAGTGATGTTAATAATATCTAACATAGTAGTGATTGCCCCTTGTAGGCATTGATACAGATGAGCATTGTTATAAACAATCGATTTTAGAATAAATATAAACCCAAAATCTAACGTCCTTCTTTAGCGACCTTTAAACTCAGCATCCCTTCTCTCAACCATCGCCATTGCACCCTCACGGGCATCTTCTGAGTGGAATAAATGCGGCAAATAGCTATGAATATTAGCCAATGCGGCCGCAGTTCCACTACGACTGACATCTTGTGCTGAGGACAGTAGCCCTTGTACGCCAAGCGGTGCGGCTTTGCAAATCTCTTGCGCAATAGTCATTGCCCGCTCGTATTCTTCGCCATTCGGCACTACTTCACTGACCAGATTTAGCCTATCAGCGGTTTGCGCGTCAAAGGCTTTACCAGTCAGCAAATACGGCATAGCTTTTTGCCAACCTGCTGCCTGTATGAAGCGTACCGTTGCTCCGCCAAATGGCATGATACCGCGCTGCACTTCCATCTGTGCAAAGTTGCAGTTATCACTAGCGATAACTACATCACTGTTTAGCATCAGCTCAATCCCAGCGGTAAAGCAGGTGCCTTGTACCGCGACGACGACAGGTTTAGTACGTAATTTACCACTGATGCCCCACGGGTCAATCTCGTCATCGTTAAATTCAAACGCGCCTTTGTCCCACTTATCTTGCAGCTCCATCAGATCAAGACCAGCCGTGAAGTGCTCACCATGGGCGAATATCAGCGCACAACGTAGGTTATAGTCATTATCGTAATGAGTAAGTGCTTCAGATAGTTGTTGAATCATATGACTGTCAAAGGCGTTGCGTTTGTTCGCACGATTTAGTCCGATTAGGCAGATATAGCCGTCCGTTTCATAAGTGATGCGATTGTCTGTACTGTTATTACTTTCCGTAGTCATGGTATTTCCTTTTAAAGTTTATTCCTGTTATGAGGTCAGTGACATAGTTAGACTAACCCACAATAGATAAAGTATGGCTGGAAGAAATTTTTGCAGCCTCTGTCTGGCAAAGCGCACAGCAAGCAAAAAAATCTCTTCCAGCTATACGAAGATAGAGACATTCATTTTGGATTGTATTTATGTAGGGTGTTTTTAATATCGTTCACTTTCAATATAGACATCCGTCCCTTGCAACGCAAGCATGATCTTAGTGTTGAAGTTAATAGCTGCCATCAATATCAGTTGACCTGATTTACGATAAGTGCAACCATTATCCAAACTAAGACTTCACTCAGAGCATTTTATGGAATTTTGGCACGGTTTTTTGCTTATCACCAGCGTCCATCTACTCGCTGCCGCCTCCCCTGGCCCTGATTTTGTCTTGGTTTCACAACAGACATTAGCAAAAGGTCGCCGCACTGGTTTGATTTGTAGTTTGGGTATTACGCTTGGTTTAGCCGTACATATTATCTATTCGGTGCTAGGACTAGCGACAGTCATTGCCCATTCGCAGCCATTATTGACCGCTATTAAATGGTTGGGTGGTAGCTATCTTATTTATCTTGGGTGGCAAGGTATTCAAGCCAAACCTAAGAAGCCGTCAGATTTAGCAGCCTCAACAAATTCGGCAAACTTAGAAAATGCAGGCATTGATATTTCACAATCTGCACCTACCAAGCAAGTACCGCCACTTACTAACGAAAAATTATTAACACAAAGCCCTACTGCTAAAAGCTTGTCTAAGAACCTGTCTAAGAAACAACCCTCTACCAATACTGACTCAACGTTCGCCATTCTGCGACGTGGTTTTTTTTGCAATGTGTTCAATCCAAAAGCACCAGTATATTTCGTGGCGATATTTACCCTCGTATTATCACCCGGCATACCACTGTGGCAGTTAGCTATTTATGGCGTGTGGATGATGGTCTTGCAGATGGCATGGTTTAGCACCGTGGTGATGTTGCTCTCTATTCCTGCGATTCATCGTCGCTTTCAGCGTTTTGAGCATTGGATAGACCGCATATTGGGTACAGCGATGATAGTATTGGGATTAAACCTCATTTTACGTAGCCGATAAGACATTTGTTACCCGCGAAATCTGCTAAAATGGTTGGTTATATTCAAACATCAAAGCCCCACACTATGACCAGTAGACCAAACACTAATAAACACAGAAACCGCTCACCTGAGACCGCGAAAAAACTCGGCCAATTGCATCCGCGCAATCCACATCAAGGTCGCTACGACTTTGCCGTATTGACTCGCGCCTTACCTGAGCTTGCCAAGCATACTATTACCAATCCTAATGGCGAGCCGACGATTAACTTCTCTGACCATCAAGCCGTACGAGTGCTCAATCAGGCGCTATTGGCTCATTATTATGGCGTCAAGTTTTGGGACATTCCAGAAGGCTATCTCTGTCCGCCTATTCCTGGTCGTGCCGATTATATTCATTACATCGCTGACTTATTGGCTCAAACCACGCACATTAATGACGACAATACACCACCTACTGGTAAAGAAATCCACGCCCTCGATATTGGTACGGGTGCCAGTGCCATTTATCCAATTATTGGTAGCCAAAGCTACGGTTGGCGTTTTACGGCTAGCGATATCGACCCTATTTCGGTCAATACCGCAGCGCTTATTTGCGAAGCCAATCCGAAGTTAAAAGGTGCGGTTAAAGTAAAACTACAACCTGAGCCTAAACGTATTTTTAAGAATATTATCGGTCGCCAAGATTACTTTGATGTGGTCGTTTGCAATCCCCCATTCCATGCCTCATTAGAGGAAGCGATGGAAGCCAATACCCGCAAGCAGCACAATTTACAAAGACATCGCGGTAAGAATGAAAATGAGCAAATAAGCCGACACTCAACGAAGACTGGTAATGCCGCGCAAAACCTAAACTTCGGTGGTCAGCATAAAGAGCTGTGGAGTGAGGGCGGTGAGATTGCCTTTTTGACCAAGATGGCAAAAGAGAGTCAAGACTTCGCCGAGCATGTTGGCTGGTTTACTACCCTCGTCTCCAAGTCGGAAAACGTAAAACCTTTGCAACTACTGTTAAAACAACTCGATGTCGCCCAAATGCGCATTATTGAGATGAGCCAAGGTCAAAAAAACACCCGTGTATTGGCATGGCGTTTCAACACTGACGAAGAGTAATCGTTGGTCATATAAATAAAAAGTTTCACGTGAAACCAAATAAAGCACCGCTCTGGAGTCCAGAACGGTGCTTTTTATTGAGAAAATAAAATGTTTTTTTAGGCGAAAAACATAACTTTTAGCCCAATTGCGATAAGCACCAAGCCGCCCAACGCTTCCGCTTTATCCTCTAGCCATGTACCTGAGCGCCAACCTAAATAAACACCAAACAAACCAAATCCAGCGGTTACTAGCGCAATAATTAAACAAGCTAACCACGCATTAAGCGCCAATAAATTAAGGGTAAAGCCTGCTGCCATCGCATCAATGCTAGTCGCAATCGCGAGCGTAAACATGGTGCGATGATTGATAGTTTGATGACCCTTATTAATAGCCTCAATAGTCGTAACTGCATTATTAGCATCGGCTTTTAGATGAAGCGCACTATCTACCGCATCTTCCCCATAGCCAGCAAAAACCTCATAAAGCATTTTACCACCGAGACCGATAAGTATAATGCCTCCTATCCAAGGTGCAGCAGCAGCCAGCCAACCTAAGAGGGCCGCGCCTAATAAATAGCCGATAAGTGGCATCACTCCCTGCGCAATCCCAAAATATAACGCAGCATAAATAGCTAAACGCCATAAATATTGCTTACTCTGTTTTTGCGACTTGGCACCCAGCCCAATCGCGACGGCGAATGCGTCCATTGCTAGAGCAACGGCAAGTAACACGACTTCGATCATTTTATTTTTTCGCTTATACTAATAATTTATAACTGGGACACTTTAGGAAAGTGTCTATAGTCGATTAAATTTAAAAAGAATTCAGCGCTGCTGGAATAAATTTTGCGAAGCCTCTGGAGTGCGAAGCGCACAGCAAGCAAGAAAAATTTATTCCAGCAGAACGCAATTCTTAATTAAGTTTCACGTGAAACAACTCTAATATTAAAAAACCACCGCCTTAAGTGTCAAAGCGGTGGTTTTTATTATTTAACAGTTATTAAGCAACTTTCATAGCCAATTTAAATATCTAAATTAGAGACTGTCAACGCATTCTCTTCAATGAAGATACGACGCGGCTCAACATGATCACCCATTAAACAAGTGAACATATGGTCGGCAGCGATAGCATCTTCAATCGTGACACGTAGCATACGACGGTTTTCAGGATCCATCGTAGTGTCCCAAAGCTGATCGGCGTTCATCTCACCTAGCCCTTTATAGCGCTGAACCGATAGACCACGACGCGCATCTAACATCATCTGTTGCCACAGATAATCAAAGTCACGTATTGGAATGTCCTTACTAGCGCTAGTACTATCGCGACGGATAAATGCGCTGTCCTCTAACAAAGTATTCCACTCGCTTGATAAGCGTAGCAGCTTGCTATATTCGCCCGAGTTAATAAAGCTAGAGTCGAGCAGATAATGATGTGCCAACTGATGCACATAGACGGTTATCCGTGGCAACCATTGTGCTTTAGTAGATAACGCCTCATTATTAGACGCTTCGCCTGCTTCAGCTTCTACTACTGGCTTCATACCCAATAAATCTGCTGCCGCTGCATCCATATTTTTCGGTTGCGGTGCATGAATATTGACCAACTCAATCTCAGGGCTCAAATCACTACCAAAGTTATTAAGCTGAGCTTGCATGGCTTCTTTCCATGCTTGCATAGCAGACTTATCATAAGTCATGTCAGTACTAAGCTTTGGCGTATGCGTTAAAGCATCCAGAATCACTGCTGGAAAACGAATCTGCAAACGCGCTTTAATCAGTTGCGTTTGGTTATAGTCATTCAGTAGCGTCTCTAACGCATGCCCAGTAATGGCAGGGGCGTCAGCACTGATATGTAGCTTGGTATTATCAATCGTCGATGACAATAAATAGGCTTTGAGTGCTTCGTCATCTTTTAGATAGAGCTCTTGACGACCTTTTTTCACTTTATATAACGGTGGTTGAGCAATATAAATATAACCACGCTCAATCAGCTCAGGCGTTTGACGGAAGAAGAAGGTCAACAGCAACGTACGAATGTGCGACCCATCGACGTCCGCATCGGTCATGATGATAATTTTATGATAACGTACTTTATCAGGGTTATACTCATCAGGGCCAATACCGCAACCAAGCGCAGTGATTAGGTTGCCTACTTCAGCAGATGATAACATCTTGTCAAAACGTGCACGCTCAACGTTTAAAATTTTACCTTTTAATGGCAAAATTGCTTGGGTCTTACGGCTACGACCTTGCTTAGCTGAACCACCTGCAGAGTCACCCTCCACAATATAAAGTTCTGATAAGGCTGGATCTTTTTCTTGGCAGTCAGCTAATTTACCAGGCAGACCTGCGATATCCAAAGTAGTCTTACGACGCGTCATTTCACGTGCTTTACGAGCTGCATCACGTGCACGAGCTGCATCGATGATCTTACCAGCAATCGCTTTACCAGCACTTGGGTTCTCTTGCAGATAGTCATTGAACTTATCATGCATCGCTGATTCAACAGCAGATTTAACTTCGCTCGATACCAGCTTATCTTTGGTCTGACTTGAGAATTTTGGATCAGGCACTTTAACCGATACAATTGCCGTCAAACCTTCACGTGCATCATCACCGGTCGCGACCACTTTTTCTTTTTTGAATAAGTTTTCGCGATCCATATAAGTGTTCAAACAACGAGTCAGCGCTGAGCGGAAACCAGATAAATGGGTACCACCATCACGCTGTGGAATGTTGTTAGTAAAGCAAAGCACTTTTTCGTTATAAGTATCTGTCCACTGTAGCGCGACTTCGACACTGATACCGTCGGCCTGCTCACTGTTAAAGTGAAATATCTCATTGACGCTGTCTTTGCCCGCATTGATATAGCTGACAAACTCCGACAATCCGCCTTTGTGTTCAAACTCATGACGCTTATCAATACGCTCATCCGTTAAGACGATGCGCACGCCCGAATTAAGAAAAGATAATTCACGTAAACGCTTAGCTAAGATGTCATATTCAAAGATGGTACCCGTAAAGACATCGGTACTAGGATAAAAGCGGATCTGAGTACCCGTTCTATCAGTTGCTTCCATTTGTTGAATGTCAGCATCAGGCACGCCATCGGTATAAGTCTGATGATAGTGATAACCTTCACGCCAAATATTCATTTCAAGCTTTTTAGACAAAGCGTTAACCACGGAGACACCTACACCGTGTAGACCGCCTGAGACTTTATAGCTGTTATCATCGAACTTACCGCCAGCATGCAGTACGGTCATAATAACCTGTGCTGCCGATACGCCTTCTTCTGGATGGATATCGACAGGGACGCCGCGACCATTATCGCTAACACTCACTGACTCATCTTCATGAATGATGATATCAATCTGATCACAATGACCAGCAAGTGCCTCATCGATAGAGTTATCCACTACCTCAAAGACCATATGATGCAAGCCTGTGCCATCATCGGTATCACCGATATACATACCAGGACGCACGCGCACCGCTTCTAACCCGCGCAATACACGAATATCTTTGGAGCTATAATCAGATGGAAGTCCTTCAGGAACAACAGCGGAGGCAACAGTCTCAATGACAATATCTGACACCATAGTATCTGACGTCAGTTGTTCGTAATCGGTAGGTAATGAATCACTCATGTGCATTCCTTAATCTAGCCATAATCAGCCATATATCATCAGCTCACCACTACGGTGACACCTTATGACGTTATCTTAGACTTAACGTTTTACGGTCGAAATCTTTAATGCATATTATTAGCTAAAACACTGTTAGCTAAAGCTTTGTAACATGTAATATAGACTTAAAACTAGTACCTCAGTTTTAAGTCAAAGCTTCCGTTTTGTTTTAAACATTATTGAAGCTCGATAAAAAACGAAACGTATAGTTATCAAACACTTAAAAGCTTATAGATAATAAAAAACATCTATATAAATTCACAAAATAACTTGCTGAGAATAGGACAAAAATAAAGCCCCATTTTAGCATTTTTTTGCTTCTAAGTCACTGTTTACTGAGAGTTTTATCACTACTACTTGGTCTCTGAAGATAATAATGATTATAAGAAGACGGTAGGATAAATAACGAACAGTTTGGGAGGTAGATAGGGTTTAAAAGAAGATAATTGTGAGTGAAAAATAAATAGATAAGTGAAGATGTTTATCGAAAATCAGGTTAAAAAAGATAATACGCTACTCAAATAATAAGATATTACCTAAAACGAGTAATTTCACCCTGTTTCACATGAAACACTTTAGGTTCTGACCAGTACTGATGCACTAAGGGTAAAATATCATCCATCAAACTGGTCATAAACACCTGACATGGTAGCTGCGCTAAAGTCAACAATAATATCTCTATTGCTCTGCTATCTAGCTCTGCAGTAATATCATCTAGCAGTACTACTGGTGTCACTCTTGATTGAAAATCGCTGTTAGATGAAGAGACGCCTTTTTCAGTTTCAAGCAACAGTGGTAACTGAGACAAACGCAAAGCAGTAATCAACAGCTTTTTTTCACCGCGAGATAACACATTAGCTGCCTGCTCTTTTAAGACAGGCAGTTTAGGATTCGCTTCAACTTTTGATACTTTACCTATATTTTCATCTTCATCTTCACTGAAACTTGTCTTTTCTACTGAATCGATAGAACGCCAATGCACGTGAATATCGGCACGGTGGTTACCAATACGAGTATATCCTAACTGTAAATCCTGCTCTAGCCGCTCATTGAGCTGTACGTCTAGCCCAACATTAGTATCATAGCCAGCGTTATAACTCAGGCTCAATTGATCAGCATAAGCAGGCAATAACTGAGCGATACTTTGAGCAAAATAAGGCTGCCATTCAGTAAATATCCGTTCACGATAATGATGGATAAGTGCAGCATGATTACTAAGACCTTTGTCCCATGACTTTAGCTCAGCAAGCTGTACTTGAGTCAAATGACGCGTCTTTTTTAGCAAACTATTGCGCTGTTTCAATAGTCGTTGATAAGCAACCCATTGTGGATGAAAGCCCTGTTTCATGTGAAACACTAGCCAGTCTAATAATTGTCGACGGCTAGCACTACCCTGCTCTAACATATCCATCGTGGATGGATCTATCAGTAACGTTGGTAGCTGTTCAGTTAAGATACTTTGATTATAAACGGTGTTTTGATTAAGACGTAGAAGTGTTGTAGCATCGGCTTGTTTCTGGATAGCTAATGTACTGTTATCGTTGAGCTTAGAATGTACGATGGTAGTATTCTGATGGTGCTGAATATAACGTTTAGGCTGATGGTGGCGAAAGCTTTTACCTCTTGAAAGTAAAAATATAGCTTCAAGTAATGATGTTTTGCCACTACCATTTGCACCGATGATGACGTTGCAAGCAGCACACTCTAGATCGACCTGAGTTAAATTACGCAGATGTGAAACTTGTAGACGTTCAATCATAGTACCGACAGCCGCCTATTTTATAACTTGCTTAATAGCAGGCAAAAGTTTAATTCAATAGTAATTTTCTTAGTGATTTAGAGTTAGACTTTAAACGTAGAAACTTGCTAAAAACCGTTATGCGAAGAAAGTTTTACAGCCTAACTCACCGTCTTTTTAAAAACCAAAAATGCTATATACGCATTGGCATGATGACATATTGATGGAACTCATCATTAAGCTGATTGACCAGCACTGAGGCATTTGATTGGCTCATATGCATTTGTAGATCACCTTGGATCACGCCTAAAACATCTTGTAGATAAGCTGCATTAAATGACAGCTCCATCGGCTCACCTTGATACTTAGCTTGTATCATCTCGACGGCTTCATCTTGCTCAGCGTTATTAGCACGGACTTCTACCATACCGTCGCTGGCAAAATTAAAGACTACACCACGTGATTTTTCGTTACTTAAAATCGCGACACGGCGTAGCACATCAGTCATTTTTTCTTGATTGAATAAGGCCAGCTTATCGGTATTACTTGGCATAACGCGGCGATAATCAGGGAACTTGCCATCAATCAAACGCGCGGTAAAAGTAACCATTAAGTTTTGACTCACCTGTCCTGCACTATCAACTTCACCAAATGGTAGGCTAACTTGCAAGAATTCACGACCGAAGCTTAAAGTAACCGGATTATCTTGATCGCCAAGCATCTTACCAAGCTCAGACGCCAAACGCTCAAGCTCAATCACTGCTTTACGTGGCAAGATAGCCTGCATATTAAGATCAGCACTTACATCGATGACACTACGCGCCAACGCTAGTCTGTGCCCATCGGTAGCAACCGTAGTTAGTTGCTGCTGTGAAACATCAAATAGCATACCCGTTAGATAATAGCGTACATCCTGAATTGCCATCGCAAACTGGGTTTTATGAATCAGATCAGTAAGACGACTACGGCTGATGGTCAACGGTGTAATATTTTCTGGATTACCCAAGCTTGGATAATCTTCGCTAGGCAACGTACCTAAAGTAAAGCGACTCTTACCACTAGTCAGCAAGCAGCGCTCGTTTTCTTGAGTGGCAAGGTTAACTTGTGCTTGGTTAGGTAGTGATTTACAGATATCTCTTAACTTAGTAGCTGGTAAAGTCGTTGTACCTGCTTCAACACAAGCACCAACCGGCAATTTCAATGTCGATGTCAGCTCTACTTCTAAATCAGAGGCGGTTAAAATAAGCTCAGATTCAGACAACTGCAGCTTAATATTACCCAAGATAACCATATTATGGCGCTTGTCAGCAGCCTTGGCGATCAAGTTAATAGCTTTTAGTAACGACTCTCGATTAATCGATAATTGCATGCTTAGTTACTCTTATTTGAATGATTCTTTTTATAATGATATAGATAATGGTTCGATACTGTCCACCTAATATAATCCATATAGTAGATAGATGCTGAGACTATTATAAACCATATCACCCTACTAAAACATAGTGATCCTAGGCTCCTCTAAGCCGCTTGTAACATCAGCGCTAGCGTCTTATAGTCCTTATCGAATGCAGGATCCGCTGCTCGTAGTTGATTAACTTTATCACAAGCATGCATCACCGTTGTATGGTCACGCCCACCAAATGACTGTCCAATCTCTGGAAAGCTATCACCTGTTAACTCACGTGCTAATGCCATCGCTATTTGACGGGGTCTTGCAATACTACGAGTACGTTTACGCCCCATGATATCTTTAACTGTTACATCATAGTACTCAGCGACAACTTTACGAATATTGTCCATATTGACCGCTTGTACGCGCATAGCGACGATATCTTTTAGCGCATATTGCACCATCTCAAGAGTAATCGGCGCTCCAGTCAAATTAGCGTTTGCAAACACCTGATTCAATGCACCTTCCAAACGCCTAACATTTGAAACGACATTTTGAGCAATAAATAACGCGCATTCTTTAGGAAGTGCCATTCCATAAGATGCCGCTTTCTTTTGTAAGATTTGCATGCGAGTGTCGATTTCTGGAGGATCAACAGCTACCGTTAATCCCCAAGAAAAACGTGATCTAAAACGTTCGTCGAATTCAGTCATCTGTGATGGGTGACGATCAGAAGCCAAAATTAACTGCTTATCACCACTAGTAAAATCAGCAAATAAAGTCAAAAACTCATTGCTGCTTTTAGTCTTTCCAGCTAATACGTGAATATCATCTACAATTAATAAATCTACTTTTTTTATTTTCTTTTTAAAATCTTCTATTTTATTATTTCTTAATGAATAAACTAATTGATTAATAAATTTTTCAGAAGTGAAATAATAAAAACTTCTATTATTTTTTAAATAGCGATGTGCTACAGAATGCATTAAATGCGTTTTTCCCAATCCTGAAGGACCGTATATAAATAAAGGATTGTGACGATTCTTTGATTGGCGCTTACTAAGCTCATAACATGCCTTGTAAGCTAAATTATTAGACTTACCGGTGACAAAGGTTTCGAAGGTAAAATCAGGGTTAAGATAACTTAATGACTTAGCATCGGCTGAGTCGACCAATTCTGCATGACGCGTGTTGGCATCAATATCTGCTCTAGCAATATTATTATGCGTCGTTTCAAAATTGTGATCTGCAAGGGTAGGGGAGGGCTTATCTTCTGCAAATAAGGAACCTGACTCAAGCTGATTATTATCTTCAATGTCACGGCCAGCGTTATCAACACGCACAATAACTTCTTCAATACTGCCTTGGCTATGCTTAGCTACCAGCTGCTGAATATCATGCAAATGGTTTTTTTTGATATACGTTACAAAGTAATCATTAGGGGCAAGAATAATAAGTGTCTGCGCTTCTTGATGTGCTGATAGTGGTCTTAACCACATAGTAAATACATTATCTTTAACGTGATAACGTAAATCGTTTAGGCATTTATCCCAAATAGCTGCTGTATCTATCATGAAAAGTACGAACCCCATAACCTAAAATAAATAAGTGTGCATCAACGCTTTTGCTTGTAACTCTTTAGTCGCTATAACTTATGCGTACTGCATAAAAGTAATAGCGTTGAACAAGCCAAAACCGCACATCAAGCTGGGGGCTAATTTAACACAGATAGCCTGTGGATAACATCCTGTTTTTTGTGGATAAGACTGTGGACAGTTTTGTGGATAAGTCAATAAGCCAAGTTATCCATATTTCACCCACAGGTTATCCACAGGTTTACCCATAGCTTAGTATTTTGATAACAAACAATAAATTCGACTTAACCACAGATAATATGGTCCCCAATAACAACAATACTTATATATATTAATTAATTAGTTATTATAGAGTTCGACTAATTCTGTGGATAACTTTTGCACAAGATACCTATCAAATAGATATTTAACCATTCAATTTAACAAATAATAAGTGAGTAAAAACTGGTCATCACTTGAATAAAAATGATGGGTTAATAACACAGTAAATTAGTTTATTGACCAAAATATAATGGAATGGTATAATCCTCCGTTATTACGAATTTAGTCCATTATTTTGATAGGTGAGTTATGAAACGTACATTCCAACCAAGCGTGATCAAGCGTAAACGTACTCACGGTTTCCGTGCTCGTATGGCAACTAAAAAAGGCCGTCAGGTCTTAGCTCGTCGCCGCGCTAAAGGACGTCATCGCCTTACTGTATAATCAGTAGATTGCGATAAGCATGGCTAATAGTGCTTGTTTTGTATTTATTAATTATAGATTGCGATAGTCAATCATCACAACTGACACGTAGCCATATATTAAAAGCGCCCACATCGGCGCTTTTTTTGTTTCTACATTTTACTATTACATCTGATGTTGTCATTAGCTTCTATTTTAGGTTGTACTATGCCCAATACTAACTCAGCTACACCTACCGCCCGCTTCACTAAAGAGCAACGTCTACTGACGCCTGCTGCCTTTCGTGAGGTATTTGATGCACCTGAGCGTAAGCTCCATCAGAGTCATTTAATGGCTTTCGTACGCACTAATACTCATGAGCAACCACGTGTGGGCATGGCTATTACTAAACGCAAAGTACCTACTGCTGTTGCTAGGAATTTAATTAAACGTCAAATACGTGAGCAGTTTCGAACAAAGTCTTTTATATTAGAAAATAAAGATATTGTATTTATTGTTAAAAAATCTATAAAAGGCATAGATAATAAAGAATTAAAAAATCAAATAAATAATATATTTAAAAAAATAGAAAAAAAATAAAATGAATTATTTTTTTAAAGCTAAAAAAAATTTTATTTATAAGTTTTTATATATCTTAATTATTTTTTATCAAAAGGTAATAAGTCCAATATTACCTGCCCGTTGTCGTTATTATCCAACGTGTTCGAACTATGGCAAACAGGCTTTGGCATGGCATGGGGTTCGGGCAGGGAGCTGGCTGCTGTTAAAACGTATTGGAAGCTGTCATCCTTTAGGTGGGCATGGTATTAATTTTGTACCCTTACCTTTAGCGTCTTATAGTTATCAATATCTACCCTCTACTACATTAGTTAATTTCAGGGCACAAGGGTTTGGGGTGTACAAAGATAGCCAGAGTTATGTTTCACGTTTAAACTACTTGATGAAGTCAATCTCTTAAGGTGCGCCACAATAGACTCCTTATTATGTTTGCTGTTGGCATATTATTTCATCACTTCTATTTAGTTACCCACAAGTTATCCACACTCTTGGTATCATTCGAGACGAAATTTTAGTAAAATGATGCACATTTTATGTAAATGACTACCAATACAGTTGTCAGTTATGAATATAGCTGTGCTGTAAAGTCAGGACACATGCCCTAATTTTTCATTCCCTAATTTTTTAATCTAGGAAAGGTTTATGCAAAAGATATTTCGGGTGATGATCATCATTGCGATGCTAATCACCGCTTATCTGCTGATTTTGGCATGGCGAGATGATTATGCTGATGCACCAGCTGTAGACACTGCGCCAGAAGCTGCAACGTCAGTAGGTGCTGACATTCCATCTACTACCGGTGCAGCAGGTGATATTCCAGTGCAGACATCACCTGTCGATACTGGTGCTGTGACTACGACACCTGCTAAAAATTCAGGTCTAATCACGGTAACGACTGATCGCTATGACATCAAAATCAATCCAGAAGGCGGCGACATCGTCTATGCTGCTCTTAAGCAGTATGACGCTACGCTCGATAGCGATGAGCCTTTCGTATTGTTAGAGAATAACAGCAATCGTGTTTACGTCGCTCAATCTGGTCTAATTGGTCAAGATGGTATTGATACAGCAGAAGGCCGTGCTAATTACAGCCATACTGCTAGCAATTATGCGATGAACGAAGGGCAAAAAACGTTGTCAGTACCGCTAACTTATAAAAAAGATGGCGTGACAATTACCAAGACTTTTACCTTCACCCAAGATAAATATCCTATTGATATTAGTTATCAGATCCAAAACGCTTCTGCGAATGCTTGGCAAGGTCAAATGTTTGCACAGTTAAAACGCGACGATAGTAAAGATCCTGGTATGTCTGATAAAGGTGCGCTGAGCATGGCGACCTATTTGGGCGGCGCTTGGGGTACACCTGACGATCCCTATAATAAGCTGAAGTTTGGCAAGTTTAGCGATGGTGAGTTGACTACTACCAGTGACAAAGGTTGGGTTGGAATAGTGCAGCATTATTTTGTATCTGCATGGACCCCTGAAAACTTTACAGGTAAATTCTTTAGTCGTGAAACTGGTAGTGATTATTTTATTGGCTTTAATAGTCAGCCTGTCAATGTTGCGCCTAACAAGCAAGTAACGTTAAATGCAACATTATATGCAGGACCAAAAGTACAGTCTGAGCTTAAAGACGTAGCTGTAGGTCTGAACAAGACCGTTGATTATGGACTATTATGGCCAATATCAAAAATCTTATTCGCCATACTTGATGGTATCCACAAAATCATTGGTAACTGGGGTTGGTCAATTATTGTTCTGACTATCTTGGTTAAATTTGCCTTAATGTGGTTCTCTAATAAGAGCTACTATTCGATGGCAAAGATGCGAGCTATTGCACCGAGATTGGCGGCGCTTAAAGAAGAGCATGGCGACGATAGAATGAAAATGTCGCAAGAAATGATGGGCATTTATAAAGAAGAAAAAGTCAATCCAATGGCAGGTTGTTTGCCAATATTGATGCAGATGCCGATTTTCTTAGCGTTATATTGGGTATTGGTCGAAAGTGTTGAGCTGCGTCATGCGCCATGGATCTTGTGGATTCAGGATTTATCAGCGATGGATCCGTGGTTTATATTGCCACTACTGATGGGTGCTTCAATGTTTGTACAGCAGCAGCTAAACCCGCAGCCAGCTGATCCAATGCAAGCGAAAGTCATGAAGTTTTTACCGATTATCTTTACCGCTTTCATGCTGTTCTTCCCAGCAGGTCTAGTGTTGTACTGGACGGTGAACAACTTATTTAGTATGACGCATCAATACATTGTAAACAAAAAAGTAGAAGAAGAGCAAAAACAACGTACTGTTAAAGTTCTTGATTGATAGCTAATTAATACATGTAAATAATAAGGACCATCGCGCAAGCGGTGGTTTTTTTATACGTGACAATCTTATATCGCATTCAATTGACACTGAATAAAAAAGAGTAAAACAACATCAGAATATTGCTATTTAAAGTTTGCTTTGTCAGTCTGTCTTCAGCCGTCTATAATGGAGTTTTTAGTTAATGAGAGTAATTGTGGATTCCTTAGAGTTGGCATTAGCCGTACCTGATTCATCTAGAAAGTCTAACTCATCTGGATTGGCCACGATTGCCGCCATCGCCACACCGCTTGGACGTGGTGGTGTGGGCGTTATACGTCTGTCAGGTGCGCGTGCTTATGATATTGCCTGTGTGCTAACTGGTAAGTCTGCTTTTACGCCACGTATGGCCAGTTTTTGCCGTTTTTATCAAGCTGATGGCACGGTCATTGATGAAGGGTTAATACTGTACTTTAAAGGTCCGCATTCATTCACAGGTGAAGATGTGATTGAGCTGCAAGGGCATGGTGGCATGATTTTGCAAAACCAGTTGCTAGCGCGAGTATTTGAGCTAGGCGCAAAACAAGCCAGTGCAGGCGAGTTCTCTTATCGTGCTTTTGATAATGATAAATTGGATTTGGTGCAAGCAGAAGCTATCGCAGATGCTATTGACGCGACCAGTGCCGCTGCTGCTAGTAGTGCCATTCGTTCACTCAGTGGTGAATTTTCACAAAAGATTAATCAGCTATTAGAGCAACTTATTCATCTGCGTTTGCACGTTGAAGCTGCCATTGATTTCCCTGATGAAGAGGACGTAGACTTCTTATCTGACGGCGTCATACAAAATAAACTTGAGCAAACACAAGACAAGATACAGCAAGTGTTGGCGACGGCAAAACAAGGTCAGTTATTACGTGACGGTATTCATGTGGTCTTAGCGGGCAGACCAAACGCAGGCAAATCAAGCTTGCTCAATCGTCTGGCCGGACAAGAGCGCGCTATCGTCACTGATGTAGCAGGTACGACTCGTGATACGCTGCAAGAGACCGTCGTGCTTAATGGTCTAACACTGCATCTCACCGATACGGCAGGTCTACGTGACACAGAAGATACCGTAGAGCGTATAGGTATTGAGCGTGCGCGTACTGCCATTACACAGGCTGATATGCTGTTGATGGTCTACGACGTTACTCGTGATCTTGAAGAAGAGAGTACACCATTACAGCTTGCAGAACAGCTATTTGGTGAGCTACCAGAGGCCAAACGCTTATTGATTATTGCTAATAAAAGTGATTTATTAAACGATACTAATAGTGAAAAAACAATCTCTGTGTCGCAAAATGAAGTAAAAGACCGAGGTTATGAACAAGTCAATGTTTCATGTGAAACAGGCGCTGGCATCGATACGCTAGTTGAAGTATTGTGTGCTAAGGTAGGCTTTCATCCACCAGAAAACAGCCTCATTGCCCGTACACGGCACTTAGATGCGCTGAGGCGGACGGCTGATTATTTAGCAGAGGCGCACGAACAGCTAACTATTTTTCAAGCAGGTGAGCTCGTTGCTGAAAGCTTACGTCAAGCTCAGCACAGTTTGGGTGAGATCACTGGTGAATTTAGTGCTGATGACCTATTGGGTAAAATATTTGGCAGTTTTTGTATTGGTAAGTGATTAGCAGATGTATTTATTTTTGACTACTCTATATAAAATGTTAAATTTTTAACGTTTTGGTTTGATGAATAAAGGCTCTTGCTCTTAATATTAAAATAAGGAAAACGCTATGCACTGCCCGTATTGTAACGCGTCAGAGACCAAAGTTATCGACTCGCGTCTTGCTGCGGAAGGTGCGCAAGTGCGCCGTCGCCGTTCCTGTAGTAGCTGTCAAGAGCGGTTTACGACCTTTGAGATGGTAGAAGTCGTGATGCCAAGAATTATCAAATCAAGTGGCAAGATTGAGCCCTATGATAATGAGAAACTGCGTCGCTCCATCTTATTACCCTTACAGAAGCGCCCCATCACAATTGATGAGCAAGAGGCAATGATTAGCCGTATTGAGAAGCGGGTCAGACAGATGGGTGAGCGAGAGATTAGTAGTAAGGTCTTGGGCGAGATTATTATGAGTGAGCTTAAAACATTAGATGATGTTGCTTATGTGCGCTTTGCCAGTGTCTATCGTGATTTTCAAGATATCGATGCGTTTCATCAAGAGATTGCCAACATCCGTCCTAATGAAAAATAAGCTATAGTCGATACCAAATAAAATCAATACGTTGTAATGTGATGCGCAACTGGTATAAATTTTTCTTGCTTGCTGTGTCTACGCTGACAGAGGCTGCAAAAAATTTATACCAGTCTCGCTGTATCGTTTTTATAGCGAATTTACTATAACTTGCTTCAATTTTCTCTTATAAATTAAGTCTACCTCTATGTCGATTCCAAATCACGCTCAAGATGCGCAAGACTGCTACTTTATGATGCTCGCTATTGAGCAAGCTAAGCAAGGTTTATATACCACTAGGCCTAATCCAGCCGTAGGCTGTGTCATCGTTCAAGCAGAGACGATAGTTGGTCAAGGATTCCATCCCAAAGCTGGTGAGCCCCATGCGGAAGTATTTGCGCTCAAAGATGCTGGTGCGCAGGCAATAGGAGCAACCGCTTATGTGACTTTAGAGCCTTGTAGTCATACAGGGCGTACGCCACCATGCGCTTTGGGTCTTATTAAGGCTGGTGTAAAACGTGTCGTGATTGCCGGTCTTGATCCTAATCCACAAGTTGCTGGACGCGGTGTGAGACTTTTAGAGCAGGCCGGCATTGCAGTCACGGTTGGTGTACTAACAGAGCAAGCAGAGGCATTGAACCGTGGGTTTTTAAAGGCGATGCGTACCCAAATGCCTTATGTACGTCTCAAAATCGCCACTAGCCTTGACGGTCGTACAGCGATGGCGTCTGGGGAGTCGAAATGGATTACTTCGACAGCGGCTCGTGAGGATGTACAAAAGCTACGTGCGCAAAGTGGCGCAATCATTACAGGCAGTGAGACCGTTATTGCTGACAATCCACAGCTTAACGTGCGCTCTACTCAATTAAGTGTGCCTGCTGAGCAAGTTCCGGCTCCAAAGATAGTGATACTCGATAGACGCCAGCGCTTAGAATACAGTCTACAGTCTGATTATCAGTTATGCCGCCAAGCAGATACGCTTTATTGGCGTGAAGATAACTTAACGGCATTACTTAAAAATTTAGTCAGTGAGCATCAATGCTATGACGTATTGGTAGAAGCGGGCGCTAGCGTCGCTGGTAGCTTTTTAAGCCAACAATTGGTAGATGAGTTAATTGTCTATCAAGCACCTTGTTTATTAGGAGCGCAAGCACGACCGATGGTCGATTTCAATCCCTTAACTTTAGCTCAGCAGCTACGGTTTGATATTCATAGACATGAACAACTAACTCCTGATCTTAAACTGACCTTGCACCCTCTATAACTTGTTATTTATAAACAGCTTATCCACAATCTGTGCTAAATATGTACTAAGTGTGGATAAGTAGCTGGTTTTACATTGGGTTTCACATGAAACTGTGTATAACTTTGTTTCACATGAAACTAATAGATCGAAATTTTTATTGAAAAATAAATAAAAGTACATATTAATCAATGGCTTGGGTTTATAGTTCAACAAATTCCTAATTTTGGTCAAAGTTTGGTTTTCTGTGGATAACTTGACGGAAACAAAGGTTTTTAATGTGCCCTAGGTTGATTTATGGTTACTTATCCACAACTTATCCCCTAGTGAGCTTAAAATGAGATCGTGTTTCACTAAAAATCTAGTTCAGACAAATGCTATCAATAAATCAAAATACGTTGTCGATAACGGCAATATAATAATGAGATGAGGTCTATATGTTTACCGGAATTATAGAAAGTGTTGGAAAGGTTAAATCCATGCAGCCTACGGGCGGTGACATACGTTTGACGATAGAGTCTGATGATTTAGATTTTGGTGATGTAAAGTTAGGGGATTCTATTTCTTCAAACGGTATTTGTTTGACAGTCGTAGAGTTTGGTAGTAATCATTATTCTGTTGATGTCTCACGTGAAACGATTGCTCGTACAGCGCTTGAAGAGCTAAAAGCAGGTCATATTGTCAACTTAGAAAAGGCGATGCTCCCAACGACTCGTTTTGGGGGACATATCGTTGCCGGTCACGTTGACGGAGTAGGGGTGGTCAGTAAGCTACAACAAGATGCGCGTTCTATCTATATCGAAATTGAGATACCACAAGAATTGGCTCACTATACGGCGACTAAAGGCTCTATCACGGTTGATGGTATTAGCCTGACGACCAACCTTGTACGTGACAACATTGTCTCTTTAAATATCATTCCTCATACCGCGCAAGTGACCAATATCGCTAAGCACTGGCTGGTTGGCAGCAAAGTTAATATCGAAGTGGATATCGTTGCGCGCTACTTAGAACGTTTAATAAACAAGTCGCAAACTAGTGGCATGAATGCGCCAAGTCCGCAAAGCCAGATTACAGAAGCTTTTTTAGCGGATAATGGCTTTATGAAATAACAAATATTTTGTTAAATACTAGGGCGTGTCCTCATTAAAAGTTCGTTCATTCAGATTGAGGACTCGCCCTAAGACAGTTATCAGAGCTATTGAAAATAACGAAAGCAGAATGAAGTGATAGTCGATAATAAGTGATAGATAGCTTATTCGGTTGTCATTAGGCTTTGCAAAACCGTCTGCAATTTATCTTTGTTGATAGGTTTGGCCAAAAAATCATCCATTCCCGCCAAGCGACAGGCCTCACGATCATCTTCTGTATTATTGGCAGTTAATGCGACGATAGGAATATTATCTCCTTGTGATCGTATGATTTGGGTAGCTTGCAAGCCATCCATAACTGGCATACGGCAATCCATAAGAATTAGGGCAATTTGTTGTCTCTGAACATCAAGTTGCTCTAAGGCTTGTCGGCCATTATCTGCAACCAAACAAGAATAGCCTAATTTGTCCAATAGCTTACAAGTAATCTTTTGATTGGTCGAGTTATCATCGACAACTAAAACCAAAGGAGCTGTAGATGCTTCCTTAGTATTAATCTCTACAGTGAATTCCTTCTTACTCTCAAAATCGTCAATAGTATCTTTATTTTTCTGAGTAATGGTTGCTGGCTGTGCTAAACGTATTAGCTCAGATAGTAACAATGCAATATCTAAAGGTTTATTCAAAAATCCGTCAAATTTGTCCAATAACGAAGAAGTAATACTGCGTTCGGGCTTCATGCTCAATAAGAGTTTTGGTAAGGAAGTATTATTCAGTAAGTCGTTAATAATATTGCTTTTTTTATTATCATTGGGTTTCGCTGGGCTACCTGTTTTTGAGCTTTCAGTAGCCACTGGAAGATGAGCTGGTAAAAGGCTGTGAGTCTCATAATATTCATAATCTAGTAGCAATACTGGTTTTAGTATTTGTGCTTCCTTTTCTAGCTGCTCATATAACTGTTGGGCAGCAGCACTGTCTAAATTGGTATAGATACTGACAGGCAACGATAGATGTGAGCACACCTGCTGTAGAAATGTTGCGCAAATCTCTTGTTCAACTACAGCAATGAGGCGAATATGGGTTAGGCTGCTGTGGAAATGATATATCGGCTGATAAGTTGGCGTATGACAAGGTAAGTACAGAGAGAAGTTACTGCCTATGCCAAGCTCACTATCTAGTTGAATAAAGCCACCTAATAACTGTGCGAAGCTATTGGAGATAGCAAGACCGAGTCCTGTACCACCAAATTTTTGGCTAATTTGCTTATTTGCTTGATTGAAGTATGAAAAAAGTCTGTGCTGCTCAGAATCTGCAATGCCAATACCTGTGTCTTTGACGCTAAAACGCATCCATTGATGGTTATCCCCAGTATTAACGACCGTATTAGGTAGGCGGTTATCAGATGCTAAGTTTTGGTTACGTGCAGCACTGGTTAAGGTGCGCTTACTGTTAAGACTAGTGATAAAACACATCTGCTCATAAGTAATGGGTTCAACAATTAACGCCACATAACCTGCTGGGGTGAATTTGATCGCATTATCTAGTAAGTTAAGCAGAATTTGGCGTAGGCGGTTGCCATCAGTGCTGACATAGCGCGGACAGTCAGGGGCAAAGAAGTACAATAAATTAATGCCTTGCCTGCGCGCGCTACCGACCATCAAATCACTAATATGTTGCCCAAGTTTAAAAATATCAGTAGGCTCATTGACGATATCAGCCTTACCTGCTTTTATTTTTGCCATGTCGAGCATATCGTTCAGCATCGCTAGCATTGACTGACTAGACTGACTCAACATGGATAGCACTTCTTGCTGACCTGGCGTTAAGCGATTCGCCTCTATCAACTCTAACGTACCAATAATTGCGTTTAGCGGGGTACGTAATTCATGACCAATAATAGATCTAAGTTTAGCAAATTCTTTTATTTGTAATTGCGCTTGCTGGTTTTGAAGCTGTAGGTCATCTGCTTGTTTAACGAGCTTATCGACGTTATTGAGTAATACGGTAAAGCCATGAACTTGTCCGTGTGCCCCAAACCATGGAGTGATATGTAACTGATAAGCTTGTTTATCTTCTAAGCCATAAACTAACAGATTACGAGTAACGCGTAGAGTAGATAGTTTCTGTAATAGTTGTTGGGTCGCTTTATCACTGCCAGTCAAAAAATCCGTTAAGCTATAATTAGAGTCACGCTGGAAAGCGGTAGTAAAAACTTGTTCAAAGCGTTGATTAAAAAAACTTATGTGACCTTGGCGCATGACCATAAGCATTGGCAAAGGTGCTTGATTAACCAAATGTTCCAAACGCTGGCTAAGCGTTTTGATGCGTCGATGATGATCGTGTAGCTGATAGCTGACTCGGCTTAGAGAATGACCTAAGCGCAAGAATTCGGGGGTGGTTTTTTCCTTTACAAACGGTGGCGGTAAATAGGCTTCCTTAGATGACATCGTCAGGCTTTCTGTATACTGTACTAACTGGTCCCAATTAGTCCGGCGTTTGAGCATATAAAGTAGTGCTAGACTAAACAACATAATTGCTGTCATCAAAGGCAACCAAAATCGGTAAGATATCCAATTTATATCAAGAGGTTGGTGGCGCAATACTACATATATCTGATGACCACTTTCAACCTTAATCTTACCTGTCAGCGTATCATTATTTATCTGATATGAGCTGGTGGCAGTCTTAGATGTAGTCGTAAGTGTAGGAAAAGTGATATTAGAAAATTTTTGTTCAAAAGGCTGAGTGTGACGATAGACGTATGTCTGCCCAGAAGGCATCATGAGAATTAGCTGATAACTGATATCCTGAAAAAAAGGTTTGGTAAGTATTTTTTCGATATCAGCCTCTGTCGGTACGGCATGATCAGTCGTTTCATGTTTCAGCGCCGTAAAAACAACTTGGCTATGTTCTTGGCTTTGGGTTTTGAGTGCCGAAAACATCATGGCATAGTATAAGACCAGCATTATCAGCAGCGTCAAGATGTAAAAGAAAAGCAGACGTTTTAATGACTGAAACTGTTGCATGGGGATATTATCCTATACCTGCGCGACAAGGTAGTGCGATGGTAAGCTAAAATAATCTACTCTAATAATTGGATGGTACGTTTTAACCGCTAGTTTTCACCTATAATTCTTGAATTTTATTGTTAAATTTTTTTAGATTATTGTGATAAGCAGTAATATAGATTACTTATAGTAACAAATTTACTACCAGCGCGGTTATGGTAATCGTACTAATTTAGCAGCTTAGCGAACTTTTAGGTCAGGAAAAAGAAGTTTATCTAGTCAAATATTTAAACATAATGTGATAAGTATGGGTTAATAGTTAGTTTTGATAAACTTATGTCGATATAGAATAAATCAGTAATATAGATTGCAAATATAACCCAAAATAGACTGCTATGGTCTTGAACCACAATCATAGCACTACACTGTAAACTCACCTATAATGTAACGACTACTAATCTAATATGTAATATGGGTGTTATGACCACAATTAACTCTGCTTCTGAAAGTATTGTACGACCCAATCGCTTGCGCATAGTGTTTGCAGGCACGCCGGAATTTGCCGCTTCTAGTCTTGAGTCATTAATTGCTCAGCAAGAGCAGCTTAATATAGATGTGGTCGCGGTATATACGCAGCCTGATCGGAAAGCGGGACGTGGCCAAAAGCTGGCTGCGTCTGCGGTCAAGCAAGTAGCGCTCACTCATGACATTCCTGTTGAACAGCCTGCTACCTTCAAAAAATCCAGTGGAGAAGGTATGGCCGCAAGGCAAACGTTATCAAGCTATCAGCCTGACGTGATGATTGTTGCAGCATATGGTCTTATTTTGCCCATTGGTGTGTTGACCACACCTACCTATGGTTGTCTAAATATTCATGCCTCACTACTGCCACGTTGGCGCGGTGCTGCACCTATCCATCGCGCGCTATTAGCAGGAGATTCTGAGACCGGCATTACCATCATGCAGATGGATAAGGGGCTGGATACCGGCGATATGCTCCATAAAGTAAGCTGTACTATCGCTGATAATGATACGGCGGCAAGCTTACATGATAAATTAGCCGACTTAGGGGCAACTGCTATAAGCACTGTCCTACAAGATTTGCCAAGCTACCAAGCAAAAGCAATTGCCCAAGATGACAATCAAGCCAATTACGCTGAAAAGCTGGTAAAAACTGAGGGTGAAATTGATTGGACGCAGTCTGCTAGCGTTATTGAGCGTCAAATTCGTGGTTTAACACCGTGGCCAGGTGCTTATACTTTTTTAGATGGTGCACGTGTAAAGATATTAGAAAGCTTAGCAGTTAATCCGTCGCAGCAAACGACAGAGCCAGCAGGCAAAGTTATTAGTGTTGGACGTAAAGCCATTTTAATAGCCTGTGGTAACAATCAGCAAGCCGACGATAAAGAACAACCTGCTAGCACGCTCGCCATAACCAAATTACAGTTTGCTGGTAGCAAACCCGTTACCGCTGAGCAAGTCTGTCATGGCAATCAGCTTGATGATGGTGACCAGTTTACGACTGATTCGAAATAATTCAATTAAGCTTAATGTACTTTAATTATAAGCAATCCCACTTGCACAAGACGCTATCGATCATGCGTCAAGGAAATCAAATTTAATGAGACAAACCAGCACTGCGCCAAGAAATAATAAGCTCAAACGTTCAAGCAATCTCATTATGAATGGCAGCGTACGCGTACGAGTAATTCGCACCTTACTGGCTATTCAAAATGGTCAGTCGCTCTCAAGCGTTCTTGACCCATTGTTAAACAGTTTGCATGATGGCGATAAAGGCTTTGCACACGCCCTATTGCTAACCACTCTACGTCAATGGCATGCACTTGCACGATTGCTCGATAGCTTGGCAGATAATCCTATCGATGAGATTGAGGTGCGCACCACCATTCAAGTGGGCCTAGTACAACTACTATACTTAGAAGTCGCTGACCATGCGGCCATTCATGAAACGGTCGAAGCGGCGAAAGAAATCGAGTTTGCGCATGCGACAGGTCTTATCAATGCCATCTTACGTAAAGTAGCTAAGAACCCAAGCAAGTTCCGTAAGAAGTGCGACAAAAAGCATAGTCTACCGAATTGGCTCGCCTATCAGCTTAAGCAAGACTGGAGCGAGCAGTATGATGAGCTGACCCAAGGTTTACGCCAAGCTGCGCCGATGTTTTTACGGGTAAACTCAGGAATTAGTTCAGTAGAGGATTACCAGCAAGCATTGGATGGGGCAGAGATAGAAGCGGATTTGGTTGAGCTAACCAGTGGTTTTAACTTAACGAGTTCGTCAGATACAGCCACGCTTACAACATTATCAACCAAAGGTCTTAGGTTACATCAAAGCACTGCAGTGAACGCTTTGCCTCATTTCGCTGAAGGTGCTGCCAGCGTACAAGATATGCATGCTCAACTTGCTGCGCCACTCATTCATACCGCTTTAATGAATAAAGTTAGTGCTGATAAGTCTAATACCGACATTGATTCAGACGCTGATAATAACCAGCTACACATTTTAGATGCTTGCGCTGCACCCGGTGGTAAAATGGCTCATTGGTTAGAACTATTGAGCTCAGATGAGTCGTCGTTGTTTCACGTGAAACAAGAGGATGTTGAAACGTCACCTGTGATTAATAACATCAAGGTAACGGCTATCGATAATGAAGCACCGCGTATCGAGCGTATTTATGAAAACTTACAGCGCCTAAATTTAACACAGCAAGACTTAGAGCAAGCTGAAAAAAACATCGCGCTCAATATTGTTTGTGCGGACGCCACGACATGGCAAGGGGCTGGTAAGAAAAAGAGCAAGCTCGTATTTGACGCTATATTACTAGACTCACCTTGTACAGCTACTGGGGTGATTCGTCGTCATCCTGATATCAGTATCTTGCGTACGGAAGAAGACGTCGAGCAAACCGCACTGTTACAAGCGGATATCTTGCATAATCTGTGGCCACAACTTAAAGTCGGTGGCTATCTATTATATGTGACTTGCTCTATCTTAAAGCAAGAAAACGTCGAACAAATGCAAGAGTTCCTCACTCACTATAACAATGCGACTGCCATTGAGTTTACCGAGGATTGCAACTGGGGCATCGCGCAAGCTATCGGTCGTCAGTGCTTACCGATTGATAATATGGGTGGCGATGGTTTTTATTATGCTTTGCTGCAAAAGACGGCTCAATAAAATACAATATTATAGAACCTCACTCTCAGCCTTCTAAATTCATTGATATAGGCTGGTGCTTACTAGCCAAGCATAAACCTTTGCGCAAGCAAAATGCTAGGCTAAAAACACTAGTCTACGATAGTTTATACGATGTTGAGACTCAGGTACTAATTCAGGTACTAAAGACTAACTTTAGACGTTTTAAGTAGGGAATAACCATGAAATATATCAGTACCCGTGGTCAGACAGCGCCGATGGATTTTAGTGATGTGCTCTTAATGGGGCTTGCACCTGATGGTGGCTTGATGTTGCCTGAACACTATCCAAATATCGATAATGCGACGCTTGATGGATGGCGTACGCTTAGCTATCCAGCGTTAGCGCTAGCTATCATGCAGCGCTTTGCTACCGATATTCCTTATGCTGATCTAAAAGATATTGTAGAGCATACTTATACGACTGAGGTATTTGGCAGTGCAGAGATTACGCCAGTACGTAAGCTTGAAGATAATCTCTACATTTTAGGATTGTCCAACGGTCCAACGCTAGCGTTCAAAGATGTGGCGATGCAGTTTTTGGGCAATGCTTTTGAGTATGTACTTAAGCAAAAAGAGGCACGCATTACCATCATTGGTGCGACCAGCGGTGACACGGGTAGTGCGGCAGAATATGCACTGCGCGGTAAAGAAAACATCGAAGTCTTTATGCTGTCACCACATGGCAAAATGAGCGAATTCCAGCGCGCGCAAATGTATAGCTTAACGGATGACAATATTCATAATATCGCTATCGACGGTATGTTTGATGATTGCCAAGACATCGTCAAAGCCTTACAACAAGATGCAGAGTTTAAAGCCGCTTATAATTTAGGCACGGTCAACTCCATTAACTGGGGTCGTATCTTGGCGCAGATTGTTTACTACTTTAAAGCTTACTTTGCAGTGACAAATAGCAATGATGAACAAATCAGCTTTAGTATTCCTTCAGGTAACTTTGGTAATGTTTGCGCAGGTCACATTGCTCGTGAGATGGGGTTACCCATAGGGCGTTTAATCGTCGCGACCAATGAGAACGATGTGCTCAATGACTTCTTTAATCAAGGTGCTTACCAGCCACGTGCGACCGACAAAACCTACGTGACCTCTAGCCCTTCAATGGATATCTCCAAAGCTTCTAACTTTGAGCGCTTTGTTTATCTATTACTAGAAAAAGACAGTGCGCGTGTTCATGAATTGTTTGAGGGTGTAAAATCAGGTCAAGGTTTTGATTTGTCAGATGTACTGGATGCCGTTAATAGCCGTTATGGCTTTGCTGCGGGCAAGTCTACCCACGCCGACCGTTTACAAACAATCAAATCTTTATATGAACAATATGGCGAATTGGTCGACCCACATACGGCTGATGGTATCAAAGTCGCCAAAGAGCTTCAGCAAGAGGGCGAAGTTATTATTTGCGCAGAGACTGCGTTGCCAGTCAAATTTGCAGAGACTATCGTTGAAGCTATTGGCCCAATAGATATCGCACGTCCAGTCCACACTGAAGGTTTGGAAGATTTAGAGCAGCATGTTGTTATCTTAGACAATAAAGCAGAGTTGGTCGCTGAGCAGATTCGTCAGCATGTACAACCAACTCTAGCCTAAACAATCCGTTTCACGTGAAACTTTGAATAGTTAACCAAAAGCCTCATTACCTAAATAATCTAGGTAGCGGGGCTTTTTAATGCTTGCTTAATAATAATGAATAAACCATGAATAGCACCACTCAACAACCAGTATTACTGGTTGAAAATAATAGGAAAAAAAGTCACGTACTCTCTTTCGGCATCGGTAAAACAGATTTTTTCAAATGAATCATTGATTGGTATTATGAGTGATATAGGTCTCATACATACCTCTTATCTATTCAAGAATCAATAAAATATTCTGCAGGTTAACTTTATGTAAACAGATGTCTAATTATATGCTAATGTGTATATAATTGTAATTTTAACTGTCTTGGCGATTAATCCACCAACTAGGTAACTTGTTGGATTCAATCTTGCAGGGATAAGTAATAAAACAACAAAAACCCTATTTACGCGGTACCTTAAAACTTGTGGATACAACCATGAAAATGAGCCTAAACTCTATAGCAAAAGCGCTGCTTATCACAGCTTTCAGTAGTGTAATGTTGATGAATACTGCTCAAGCTAATAACCCAGCCCCAACCATTAAAGCAGATGCGCCCAACCGCTATATTGTCAAAAAAGGCGATACTTTATGGGATATCTCAGGGCGTTATTTAGACAGCCCATGGCGCTGGAAAGAGATTTGGGCAACCAATAAACAAATTAAAAACCCTAACCTTATTTATCCTAATGACGTACTCATTTTATGCGTCATTCAAGGTAAGACGTTAATTGGGGTCGATACAGGCGAAGGTTGTGCTGGTATCGAAAAGCAAATAACAGGCAATGTAGTCGTTAGCACGGTTGCGGTTACTTCAGTAGCCAATAGTATTCCACCGATTCCACGGGCAGCGATCCAGCACTGGTTAGATAAAACGATTATTGTGAATCCAAAAGATTTCAACACTACCCCTTATGTCTTGGCGTCCAAAAAGCGCAACCTGATTACTGCTAGTGGCGATAAGATTTATACCAAAGGAATTCCGCTTATCGTTGGACAACGTTATGGCGTATATCGTGAAGGTGAGCTGTATGTCGACCCCAGAACCCAAAAAGTTATTGGTCTTGAAGTCACCCAAGTAGCAACTGGCTTGGTAACTAGCGTTGAAGAGAACGGCGTAAGTAGTTTGCAACTTACCGACTCTTATGGCAAAGAAGTACGTGAAGGCGATCGCGTGTTTGTAGAGCTGGATAATTCTATTCCACCAGTGTTCTATCCTGAGCCTGCAACTGTAAATCGTGGTGGTTTGATTGTTCGGGTTATGGATTCAATCAGCTCAGCGGCAAAGGGTAGTGTGGTAGCTATCAATTTAGGTAGCACGCAAGGCGCCAAACCTGGTGATGTGCTGTCTGTCTACCAAAAAGGGCCTTTAGTACGTGATACTAAAGATAACGACACGCCTGTACGCTTGCCAAGCGAGCTGTCTGGTATGGTGATGGTATTCAACACTTTTGATGATATCAGTTACGCTTATGTTTTAAGCTCAGAGCTACCACTGAATGTTGGCGATCAACTGTTACCACCGCCTTATCTATAAAGCTTCTATAGCAATTATCTACGAGTAAAACAGTCATGACGGTACATTTACTTCCTTTATCAGTTGAACAGCGCGCTATATTGGCATTGTGGTATGAGGTAAATGCATCATTGTCTGCTTATCATAAGCTTATTATGTCTTTTGGTGATGCACAGCTTGCTTGGCAGGCTACGGTAGAAGCATGGCGACAGTTGGGTATTCACCACACTCATCTCAAACGTCATGAGCAGCCAGAGCAAACGCTCACCAATATCGATAAAATTCAGCAAGCGCTGATAGAGAAACGTTATAGCCTGCTATTTGCCGATCAACCCGATTATCCTGTTCAGCTCCTACAGATTTATGATCCGCCACCATTGCTATTTTATCGTGGTAATAGCGCGCGCTTGCAGCAAGCACAAATCGCTATCGTGGGTAGCCGAAAACCCACCGCCCATGCGCAAAAAATCACTTTTGATATAGCACAGTACTTAGCGCAGGCAGGTTACGTCGTCACAAGCGGCCTTGCAATGGGCGTCGATAAGCGGGCGCATTTAGGTGCGTTAGCTCAAGCCGATCGTGAATATCAAGGTCGTACCGTTGGTGTCATGGGTACGGGTATTGATGTGTACTATCCCAACCATCATGATCAATTATTTGCTCAGATTATCGAGCAAGGTGGCTGTATTATCAGTGAGCTATTACCACACACGCAGCCGCACAAACATACTTTTCCGCGTCGTAACCGTTTAGTTGCTGGACTGAGCTTGGCGACGATTGTAACAGAGGCTACTGTTCAAAGCGGTTCGCTAATTACTGCGCGTCTAACCTCTGAGCAAGGCAAACAAGTCTTTGCGATTCCAAGTCATATTGATAATAGTAATGCTGAAGGCTGCCATCACCTGATACGTGAAGGCGCGACTTTGATTTATCATCCTAAGCAAGTGCTAGAAGATGTTAATGGTCAGCTGGATTATGATAGTAAAAACTATCAGTCAGTAAATATACTCAAATCTAACAGTAATCAATTGCAGAGCGTCCCGTCCTCTAGCTCTATAGACACTAGCGAAAATCTTGTCGCAAATGCTAGCCTACCGGCATCGTCTAATATCAAATCTCCTCGTAGCGCAATAGTCGTACCTGAGCACTTAAAGGTCGTTTATGCTCAACTTGACTGGCATGGACAAGATTTAGATGCGCTATTGGTTGCCACTGAGATTGTACCGCCGCAGCTCATTGGGCAGTTGATGGAGCTTGAGTTATTGGGCGTTATCAGCGTGCAGGGCGGGCGTTATTTGCGCGTCTAAAGCCATGTTTTATTTACCTTCAAACTTTTCTGTTTATCAATTTCTAAGTCGTTGAGCTGGGTACAGTTTTGGCAGTTTTCAAATTCTGTCATCCTAGTCTTTCTTTATCCTGTGTTATTATTAGTGCTTAATCTTCTATTATCCTGAAGTATTCAAGTCATGAAACAATCCGCACCATTCATTACCGACTCTGTCGTTCAAGCTGCTAAGTGGCTTAAAGAAGGGCAGCTACTTGCTTATCCAACGGAAAGCGTTTGGGGTATTGGCTGTGATGCTTATGATGAAGCGGCAGTTCAGCGCATTTTGAATATCAAACAGCGTCCACAAGCTAAAGGTATGATTGTCATTACCGATAGTGCAGAGCGTTTAATACCTTTATTAGAAGCTTTAGAAGATGATCAACGTGAGCAAGTAATCAACAGCTGGCAGACAGATAACAATACTGATTATACTCAAGAGCAGCAAGCGCATACTTGGTTATTGCCTATTCCGAGCACACTTGCTACAAGTATACCTCCTTGGATAACTGGCCAGCACCAAACTGTCGCTGTTAGAGTTATCGCTCACCCTATTATCCGTCAGTTATGCCAACAGATGGTAAGTGCTCATAATCCGTTTGGGCTATTAGTTTCCACAAGCTGTAATCCATCAGGGCAGCCCCCTGCTATGAGCTTTACTGATGCCTATGCTTATTTCGGCGAGCAAATCAGCTACTTAAAAGCTGAGACCCTAGGTTATACCTTACCAAGCCAAATTTGTGATGCAACCACAGGTCTCATCGTTCGTTAGGGGGTAGCAATCATTCAAACAGTCAGTATGATTACTTAATTTCACTATTGACAGAAATAAAAGAATGGCGCACTATGAGTCAAGAAGGCAGTTATAAATTCTAGAAAATAGTGAGTAGATATCAATCATGAAACTAAATCCTGTGACCGAAAAATTTATTTTACATTGGGGCGAAATGGGCTCGCAGTGGGGTGTCAATCGCACCATGTCACAAATTCATGCATTGTTATATATCATTGGTAAGCCGTTAGATGCTGAAGAAATCACCGAAATTCTTGGGGTTGCTCGCTCTAATGTTTCAAACAGTATTAAAGAATTGCAAAATTGGGGATTGGTACAAAAGGTTTCGATATTAGGTGACAGGCGAGATCATTTTACGACCAATACTGATGTTTGGGAGCTCGCACGTATCATTGTAGTTGAACGCCAAAAGCGTGAGCTGGATCCAACAGTACAGTTTTTACAAGAACTGATGAATAGCCCTGAGTTTGAACATGAAAATAGCGAAGTAAAAGCACGTATTCGTGATACCCAAGAATTCGTTGATACAGTTACCACTTGGTCATCTGAGATGCTTAGACTACCGACTAGCGCCCTTAAAAAAATTTTGAAACTAGGCGCGAGTATTAAAAAGGTTCTAGGATAATCTAACTATGTAAAAATAAAAAATTTTGAGTACATATTTCTGTTTTAACAGAAATTAATGTAATGATGTAGCACTTATATAGACTCCCTTTATTAGCAGTAATGACAAATGGATGTGTGAAATGAAAGCAAATAAAACACATGGTAATAAAGAGCAAGCGATCAAAGATGCTGTTAGCTCAGTAGAGTGGAAAGACTTGCACCAGCTGACTCGCGGCCAAATTGCTTATAACCTTATTTTGCCTTATCCGTTTTTATTGCTGTCATGGTGGTTTGCCAGTCAATCTTGGTATGTACTAGCGTGCGGCGCGTCGTATCTGTTTTTTGCTGCGGCCTTTCGCCAAGCTCACGATGGTTATCACCATAGCTTAGGTACAGGTAAACGCATGACTACCGCCATATTACTGTTGCTTAGTGTGCTATTGGTGACCAGCTTGCATAGCATTCGAGCTACTCATATGGCGCATCATCGTGACCCCCTAGGCGATAGTGATATTGAGGGCAGTCTAGCAAAAGTGTCATGGTGGCAAGCGATGTTGGGTGGCATAACCTATCGGTTCGATATCTATCGTCAAGGACTGCGTCTAAGCAATCGCCGCAATCAAAACTTGGCTTGGTTAGAGTTTGGCTTAATTGCTTTAGTCATCTTAGTTGCCCTTGTATTGACCACGCTTACTATCTCAATTCTTGCCATGTTAGCGCAAGTGTTGATGTATCACTTGCTGACCATGACGTTGGCAAATGCTAGTGTCGGAATCATTGCTGTGTGGGGTGTGCATCATGATTGCGATGAAACGATAGCCCGCACTGAGCGTAACCCATTGGTCAACATACTAACTTTTAACTTACTCTATCACGTAGAGCATCATCTATTTCCTGCTGTGCCATCCAATCATTTACCTGAGTTAGCCAAGCGTTTGGATGCAGTAGCGCCACACCTGACCGATCAGCATGTATTGCCCAATATATCTGTTGTTATGGACTTTATAAATAATCGATGGAACAAAATAAAAGATAGCTATCATCATAGTAACGATGATGGTGAGTGTCCTATTCGTAAGCGCTTTGCATAGTAGGTAGGCTAGATAAAACTGAGATACTTATCTATTAATTATTCACGATGAATTCACTAACCACTACCGACGCTCTATACTTTATGTTGGGTTACTCAGTTTCCTTCCAGCGCTATTGACGGGTGTTATTATCGCCAGCAAAAAGATATGGCTTGGTGATCATAAAAGTATATGTATGTCTTTTTTAATTGGATTTATGATATCTGCATTTTATATGGGTTCAATCGTCATCTATTTAGGTATAAATTCATGGATAGAAATAGGAGTGTTGTTGGCTTTTATGTTTATCGTAGGTCTGTTCGGCGCTGTAAATGCTGTTATCGCTAGTTGCCTTGCTTTACCAAAAGTATGTAAAAGTGGTTTTGATATAACATCCGAAAAGGAAGAGGATAGTTACAAAGGATTAATTTCAACTGAATGCTAAGCAAAAGATATAGGGAGTAAGGTATGAATATTCTAATCAGTGGTGGCTCAGGATTCTTAGGTAGTGCATTTAGTCGTGAGCTGATGACACGTTACCGCTCACAGAATAAAGAGCTGCATATTACTTGGTTGACTCGTGATAGCAGCCAAGCACACCCTGACGATATCGCTATGATGACTTATGATGAGCTTGCAAAGACTGATAAAAGCTTCGATGTCGTTCTAAATCTAGCAGGTGCTGGGATTGCAGACTCGCGTTGGAGCGATACCCGTAAAGAGCAGCTAATGGCGAGCCGCGTTAAGCCTACCGAGTCAATATTAGCATTTATTGCACGCAGTAGCGCCAATCCTAAACTGCTAGTTAGCGGTTCAGCGATTGGCTGGTATGGAGTGCAAGGTGATAAGCCATTGACTGAAAGTAGTAGTTTTGAGACGGATTTTGCTCATAAATTATGTGATGATTGGGAGCAGTTAGCGCTCAAGGCCACTGAACATGGCGTACCTGTAGCTATTGTGCGCACTGGTGTGGTGATTCATCCTGATGGCGGTATGCTGGGTAAGCTTTTAACACCGTTTAAGATGGGCGTCGGTGGACAATTGGGTGATGGCAATCAAATTATGAGCTGGGTCAGTCGTGAAGACTGGGTAGGGGCTGCGATATTTATCATTGAAAAGCATTGTACTGATTATACGAACGGTCAGACCACGCAGGATAACTCGCTAAAAACCACAAATGATACGCCAGCGCTGGTCTATAACCTCACTGCGCCTAACCCAGTAACCAATCATACTTTTACCAAAGCACTTGGATCATGGCTAAATCGTCCAACGTTTTTCACTTTGCCAGAGTTTTTGCTTAAGCTTATGTTCGGTGAGATGTCGACGCTACTGATTGATGGGCAAAGGGTATTGCCACAAGCATTACAGGACGCAGGATATGAGTTTAAGCAACCAACGTTTAAGCAGGCGTTAGAAGATCAGAAATAGTGAAGATAGCAAAAATTATAGAAGGTAATACTGTTTCACGTGAAACCTATACAGTAGATATATATCCTAATAAGTCATTAGATTTTGTAAGGTAAGGATGATAAGAATAAAGGCTCGAACAAAGTTTTTGATAAAACTGGGGCATGTCATCATTTAGATTTTAAGACTACTAATTTTATAAATGTGCTAATTGATGACACGCTCTAATATTAGTAGGCAGAAAGTGGAATATCTATGAAAAAAGTTTCAGCAATACAGATTCGCATAAATTTGTTATAAGATGATGCCATCTTTATGCAATCAGATATTATTATGTGGTTTTTCTTTATTATCATCACCCAACTGCTGGCGTTAACCACAAGCGTTATCTTATGGTGGCTCATTAAGCCAAAACGTTCGATTATAAAAAAAGCAATTTTACCATCCATTTTCATCATTAATAATGTGGCGCTCGTTTATGGGCTTAGTGATTTTTGGCTCGCACCTTTTCATATCTATTTAGTCGTGGGTATTTTGCAAGGCTTTATGATCTATGCTGCGCTGATTACCGCCGCTATTGCTCTGATATATTATAAGTTATTGAAAGGTCAGCGCCGACCTAAGCTCATACGTAGTTTCGGGGTAATGATATATATTGGCATCGTAAGTTTAGCTGTGTTTAATGCCTACTCGCCAGTGGTACATCAGTTAACTGTTACGACAACCAAGCCATTTAATGAGCCAATAGATATTGCCTTAGTATCCGATACGCACTTAGGTAGATGGTTTGGCAATCGACAGATAGATAGGTTGGTCAATCTCATCGATGCTCAGGATGCTGACATGGTAGTGCTGGCAGGTGACATTATGAATGATACTACTATCTATTACGACAAAACCAATATGCATGAGCGATTATCAAAACTGCGAGCGCCGCTTGGCGTGTATGCTGTATTAGGAAATCATGATTATTTAGGGTACGAAGAAGCAATCGCTGAAGCGGTAACAGATGCAGGTATCACAGTACTGGATAATGAGAGTGTATTGCTTAACGAGTCAGTGTGGTTAGTCGGGCGTTCAGACGATGTAGATTCTACACGCTTATCAGCATCAGAATTACTGTCGAAGGTTGATACCGATAAGCCGACTATATTTTTAGAGCATCGTCCTACAGCGCTAGAAGAGATCAGCGATTTACCCGTAGATTTGCACTTATCGGGACATACGCATGGCGGACAGATATTTCCATTGACGATGCTAAAACAGTGGTTTCAACCACTGGTACACGGTACCAAAAATATAGAAAATACGCAGTTTCTAGTATCTTCAGGCTATGGTTTTGGTCCTGTACCATTTAGGCTAGGAACGCGCTCTGAGATATGGATGATTAGGTTACAATCTGCTCCATAAACTGTTTAAATAAATGACCTAATGCCCATGCTAAAAGCCTCTACTATATAAGCATAGTAGAGGCTTTTTATACGTTACCAAACTTCCGCTTAAACTTTTTTGTCTTGTCTAAATTTCTTTAAATACCAAAATCACTCTGGAATTACTCATGCGCTACGCATTTTTTATCACCATTTTTGTACTGTTGCAGCTTTTTAGTTTAGGAGCTGCGCTAAGCTTACAATGGTGGTTACAGCCTTGGATTGATATCGCGCTACAAATTTTCATATGGATTGCTATATTTATCATTACCAATAGTTTGCTGCTACTGAGTGTAAAAAGGGTGTTTGCCAATAGCTATCGCTGGGTGAGTGGTTGGATGTTATTCATGCACTTTATGGTATTAACCGCGCTGCTAATCAGCTTGTTATACGGAGGTTATTGGTTAATAGTAACCTTTACTGACTACCGTGTTCTTAATCCTTCGGTAGTGGCAACGGGGTTGCGAGTACTTGCTCTGCTTATCTTTATTGGTCTATTTATTTATGCTTTATATAGCGCCTACGTACCTGTTGTGCGTAAAAAAACGATTCATATTAATAAACCGATGGTAGGGCAACTGCGTATTGCGGTGGCCAGTGATTTACATATCGGTCGACTGTTTGGTAGTGGAGCGATAGATAGGCTACATCGCCTTGTCGTCCAGTCTGAAGCGGATATAGTGTTAATGCCGGGCGATATTATGGATGACAATACCGAAGCATTTACAGCCTATGATATGCAGGCAAACTTAACTGAACTATGTGCCAGCCTGCCTTACGGGGTCTATGCGACGCTAGGTAATCATGATCTATACGGACATGAGCAGCCCATTAGTCACTCATTGCGTAGTGCTGGCGTGCATTTATTGAACGATGATGTAGTCTGCTTAACGCATCAAGGTCAACCGATTTGGTTGGTTGGCCGTTTTGATAATCACAAACGTGAGCGCGTAGCGACGACAGAATTACTGGCGCAAGTAAATGTAGATGAGCCCATCATATTACTAGACCATCGTCCTAGTGATATCGTTGAACATAGCCAGCTACCCATTGATTTACAAGTGTCAGGACATACTCATAATGGTCAAATATTTCCCGCTAATTTTATCGTCAGTGCTATTAACCGTCTAGGTTATGGTTATGAAGCCATTGGCAAAGGACACTTTGTGGTGTCATCCGGCTATGGTTTTTGGGGTATTCCATTTCGCTTGGGTTCGCGCTCAGAGATTTGGTTAATCACTCTTAGTGGTAAGTAATTGACGGACAAAGCTGGCAAACTTGTCAATAATACCAGCCGTCTCATGACCAAGACCTTTATGAATACTCATTAAATGAATGAAGCCATGCGGCGCGCCTAGCACAGTGTAGGTCTTAGTCGCGATACGACTATCTTGTAATTGGTCAGCATAAATCAAAGCCTCATCACGTAAGATATCTAATTCAGCCGCCACAATATAGCTTGGACACATGCGCGTGTTATTGCCGTGCATAGGCGATGTAAGCGGGTGTGAGCCTGGCAAAGTACTATGTTGCATGTAGGCTGTGTCAAACACTTCCACATCATTGTAATCGAGCAATAACCCTTTACCGTATAGCGCCCAGCTAGGATAATTCGCATCAATATCGGTGACAGGATAGAGAGGCAGTTGGGCTAGTGGACGAGGCAAGTCTTGCAACTTATTAATCATGTCTTCTTCATCTAACCCTAAATTTAACCATTGCGTAGCGTCTGGCGCAGTGACTTGCTGAGCGACCAAGATTGCTAAGCAACCACCGGCACTGTCACCCGATAATACAATACGTGAGGGCAATGCACCCAAAGTATGGCAGTGCTCAGCTAACCATTCATAAGCAGCTAGACAGTCTCTAAGAGCGGTTGGGGCAACATACTCTGGCGCCAATCGATAGTCAACACTGACCACCGACCAGCCTGTTTGTCTGCAGACTGCGTGACAAAACTCATGATGAGTATCAAGGTCGCCAATACAAAACCCGCCGCCATGAAAGAACAACATGACTGTTTTATCGCGGTTAGTTTCATCAACACTTTGCCCATGCTGCTGATAACAGCGCACCGTCATATCATCGCCGTCAGCGTTAGCTATTATTTCATCTTGCCAGCGAACCGTTGCGCCAGTTTCTGCCTTACGTTGTGTGCTAGTTTTCGCGTTATTTTTTGCGTTGATTTCTGCATTATCTTTAATCGGCAGCTTTAAATCATTATCCAGTTGTTGCCAGACGTTTGGCGCTTGCATAGCGACTGTGTCAGCTGCAAATTTATGTCGTAACGTAGTCAGTTTATCGATACGTAGCGGGCGCTTAAGCTTATTATTTAGCGCTATAATCAAACGCAAGTGGGCATCAGCATGTGGGTATTGCTTAGTGTTAGAACCCTGTAAAGAGGTATTAAGCCTTTCAAGTAGGGGCGTAGGCAGATAGCCGAGACCTTTTATCACATAGTGAAATGCATGCTTTTGATAGCGCGCTTTTGAGTGGTGAATATCACTAGAAAGGCTATTGTTTAGATGATTAATTAGCAGTTTACTATCTTTTGCTGAACTGCCTTTTGATGGACTACGCTCTGATGCATCACTGCTTGCTCGACTGCGTAGCGCTTTTATTGTATTAGCAATTTTACTTACCAGTACATTTACGGATGGAATTGGTAGGACTGGCATAACATTCCTTAGTAAATTCAACCAAGTGAGAGAATGAGTTCGAAAATATATAAAGGTTAACAGCCTATGACAGATAATAAAATTATCATTTTATTGAGCCACTGACTCTCAGCTTTTAGTATCTTTTAAGTCCATCGTTGTCTATTAAAGCTCATTATTTCATCAAAAGCTAAAAATTCATCTTATTTAGGCTTGAAATTTGCCTCTATGGCCTTTATCAAGCAGCTATCAGAACATAATTATATAAAGTATTTATTTCCAACAAATCTATTGATAACAAATCCGCGCTTAGCGGTTTTATTTTACATTAAGTTTAAGACTCATTAATAAAATCATAAGGAGCTATCATGACTGAACAAGCACCCAACCACGAGTTTGACGCAAATGACCCAAAAGCGGCACAGAGCAATATCGACCGTGATGAAAGCATTTTAGAGGAAACTATGAAAGAGTTTAATCCAGGAAATAACTCTGGCGAAGACAATACTATCGAAAACGATATCGATATCGATGCTTTTCACACGCGTATCGCTGAGCTTGAAGGTGAGGTCAAACAAGCTAAAGAAGGTACCGCTCGAGCCAATGCTGAAGCTTACAATGCGCAAAAGCGTATGGAGCAAGAAGCGGATAAAAGCAAAAAATTCGCTTTGCAAAAATTTGCTAAAGAATTGTTAGAGGTCGTCGATAACCTAGAGCGTGCTGTCGAGATGGCTGATCCTGAAGATCCAGTCGCTGAAGGTGTTAAATTGACTCATAAAGCGCTGCTAACCGTACTCAATAAGCATGGCGTAGAAGTGGTTGATCCACAAGGCGAGAAGTTTAATGCTGATTTCCATGAAGCAGTAGGTATTGACCCAGAAGCAGAAGCGGATATCGTTGGCACTGTGTTGCAAAAAGGCTATAACTTAAATGGTCGCCTATTGCGTCCCGCTATGGTACGTGTCGGTCAGTAATCGAAGTGGGAATGAAGGTAAGCCTTAGCAAAAGTAGGGATATTCACAAAACTTCACACAAAACCGAGTTAATGTACTGTCATTGACTTGAAAAACCATAAACGTAAACCGATATAAAGCAACAAGTGACCACTTAAGGTCTGATATACCAAGTCTAGTCGCATTTATTCAGTACAGCTCAATAGTATGAACAGTAAATGCGCCTAGCAACCAACATACAAAGTAGCTTAGATAAGCAGCAATCTTATAAACAGTAATCTAGAATAAATTTGGAGTAATTAATTATGGGTAAAGTAATTGGTATTGATTTAGGTACAACTAACTCGTGTGTAGCCGTAATGGAAGGTGATAAAGTTAAAATCATCGAAAACGCTGAAGGTACACGTACTACACCATCTATCGTCGCTTATAAAGATGACGAAACGCTTGTTGGTCAGTCAGCCAAGCGTCAAGCAGTCACCAACCCAAACAACACTTTGTTTGCAATCAAACGTCTGATCGGTCGTCGTTTTGATGACAAAGTTGTGCAAAAAGACATCGGCATGGTGCCATACAAAATCGCTAAAGCTGATAATGGCGATGCTTGGGTCGAAGTTAACGGTAAGAAATTAGCACCACCACAAGTTTCTGCTGAAATCTTGAAAAAAATGAAAAAGACCGCCGAAGACTATCTTGGTGAAAGTGTGACTGAAGCGGTTATTACCGTACCAGCTTACTTTAACGATTCACAGCGCCAAGCAACTAAAGATGCGGGTAAAATCGCTGGTCTTGATGTAAAGCGTATTATCAACGAGCCAACAGCGGCTGCACTTGCTTATGGTATGGACAAAAAGCAAGGCGATAGCACGGTTGCTGTTTATGACTTAGGTGGCGGTACGTTTGACGTATCAATCATCGAAATCGCTGACGTTGATGGCGAGCAGCAGTTTGAAGTACTAGCAACCAATGGTGATACATTCCTTGGTGGTGAAGACTTTGACTCAGCTTTGATTGAATATTTAGTTGCTGAATTCAAAAAAGAGCAAGACGTGAACCTTAAAGGTGACTCTCTTGCGATGCAGCGTCTAAAAGAAGCGGCAGAGAAAGCTAAAATTGAGTTATCAAGCGCGCAAAGCACTGAAGTGAACTTGCCATATATTACTGCTGATAGCAGTGGTCCTAAGCATTTAGTCGTCACTATCAGTCGCTCAAAACTAGAGAGCCTAACTGAAGAGCTAGTTCAGCGCACGATGGGTCCTTGTAAGATTTCTCTTGAAGATGCTGGTATTAAACTCAGCGATATCGACGATGTTATCTTAGTCGGTGGTCAGACTCGTATGCCACTAGTACAGAAAAAAGTACAAGAATTTTTCGGTCAAGAGCCACGTAAAGACGTGAACCCTGACGAAGCAGTAGCCGCTGGTGCAGCGATTCAAGGTGCGGTATTGTCTGGTGACAAAACTGACGTACTATTGCTTGATGTTACGCCATTGACACTAGGTATCGAAACGATGGGCGGTGTAATGACGCCTGTTATTGAGAAAAACACCATGATTCCTACCAAGAAATCACAGGTATTCTCAACGGCAGAAGACAACCAGCCAGCAGTAACGATTCAGGTGTATCAAGGTGAGCGTAAAATCGCCAATCAAAACAAACAGCTTGGACGTTTTGATTTGACTGAGATTCCACCAGCGCCACGCGGTTTACCACAGATCGAAGTAACTTTTGATATCAACGCTGACGGTATCATGAACATCTCAGCAACTGACAAAGGTACTGGTAAAGCACAAAGCATCCAGATCAAAGCAGACTCTGGCTTGACGGATGAAGAAGTTGAACAAATGGTGCGTGACGCTGAAGCCAACGCTGAAGAAGACGAGAAATTTGCTAACTTAGCGCAAGTTCGTAACGAAGCTGATGGTCGTATCCATGCGGTTCAAAAAGCATTGAAAGAAGCTGAAGACAAAGTGACTGATGAAGAAAAATCAACAGTAGAAACCGCTATCTCTGAGCTTGAAACAGCTGCTAAAGAAGATGATCATGATGACATCAAAGCGAAGCTTGAAGCGTTAGACAATGCTTTCTTGCCAGTCAGTCAGAAGATTTATGCTGAAGCCGGTGCTGGCGCTGAAGGTATGGATCCAAGTCAGTTCCAACAAGGAGCTGAATCAGCTGATAGTAACCAAGCTGATGATGACGTGGTCGATGCTGAGTTTACTGAAGTAAACGAAGACAAAAAATAAGAACTTATATAATCATAAGTAATTAAATTAAAAAAACGCATCCTTCGGGGTGCGTTTTTTTTATGGTTATTATCATTACTACACGATACGTCGTGTTTTTATGGTTTAAAAGCATTCACTGTCAGTACCTCATAAGTCAAATTAACGTAAGCCTGACTATCTTCATCTTGTGCTGAAAAATGCTGCCAATAATCCAGCTCAAATTGTTTTAAACGTGCTTTTGTCCATATAAAAGGTTGGGAGTTAGTAGATTGGGTCTGCGTTAGATTGGTCGACACTCCTGTCAGTTTCATATGTTTCAATACAGCGTAGGGATTAGCAAACGGTAAATCAAAGCGCTGAGTCGATAGCTGAATTTTCTCAAAGCCGGCATCAGCCAGTGCAAATCGCCATTCATCAACATCTGGATAGTGTAGTCCTTGACCAGTTAATGCTTTAACTTGGAGAAAGTTATTTGAAGTAAAGGTATTAAATAACAATTGACCTTTAGCTTGTAAGCACAATGCTGATTGCACTACAAAATTTAAAGGGTTATCAAACCACTGTATCGCATTGGCACTAATGATCAAGCTATGTAGTCTCTCGAAATCCATCGTCTCAGCATCACCAATCGCTATTTTGGCGGTTGGTAAAATTGATTGCAATGTAGTAGCTTGTTCCGCGCACAACTCATTGATAAGCCAATGCTGACTTTGAATACATGCCGCTAGTAGGCGTGTCATTTGACCGGTGCCTGCACCAATTTCTAACACACTATCTTGTCTGTTATGAGCAATACTGGCCAATAAATACTGACAGACTTGCTGCTGAATATTGGCATGTTGGTCATAGTCGCTGGCATTAGAAAAATGACGAGCGATGGTCTGTTTTCTGGCGCTGAAGTTATAAGGTGTGGCGAGCATTTCCATATTGTTTATCACATCCAAGTAAGTCAATTGTCGCTTGATATAGTCAATCCTATCTAAATCGGATACGGTGTCAGGCGCTCTCAGTCTACTATTGGCAGTACTTGTACTCGCCTTCCTAGTATTCAAATTATCTTTGAGCGACTCTATATAGTCGGCCTTCTGCTGAATAATAAAATCATAATTGTTGTATTAGTCGCTCGCAGTCTTCATTCGTCAGTTTGGCATTCATGACTAGACGAATACGAGCCGTGTTTGCAGGAACGGTAGGCGGTCTGATAGGCAATGCATAAAATCCAGCCGCTTGCAATTGTTGTGCTTTGGCCAGAGCACGCCCATTATCACCCAATATATAGGGCACAATAGGTGAATCATAGCTTATATTTTGGGTAGTGGACGACACACAATGTCTGTGATTGATGGCTTGACTGAGCTTTATAGATAACTGTGCCAGATGTGTGCGTTGGTCATTTAGCTTTGGTATTTTTGCCAAAATAAAGCGTGTCCATGCATGATTGATGGGTGGTAATGCGGTACTAAAAATCAGCGGGCGCATGGTGTTAATCAGCCATTGCTTGACGATATCATCACACATTATATAAGCACCAACTGAAGCAAATGCTTTCCCAAAAGTACCGACCAAGTAATCAATGTCGGTCAATGTTTGTGTTTCTTCTGCTAGTCCCAAACCCGTAGCGCCTAAAATACCGACTGCATGTGCTTCATCAACATATAACTCAATGCGAGAATCTTCGGCTTTTAATTGCACTAACCGCAGCAAATCAGCACGGTCACCATCCATACTAAAAATACTTTCGGTGACAATAATAATGCGCTCAACAGTTGGATCTGCTTGCGCAATAAATTTGGCTAAATGCTCATAGTCATTATGACGATAGCGACGATAGGTGACCAGCTTGCTTTGGCTCAAACGTAATCCATCGATGATACTCGCATGTACCAGTTTGTCTGCCAAAATAAGTGTCTTGATTGGCAGCGCAGTTAGGACTGGCAAAATGCCAATATTAGCATGATAGCCACTGTTCAATACCAATACCGATTTTGAGTTATCTATATCCTGTTTATGCACTGCTGCTTGATACCAATCTTGCAACTCAGATTCTAGTGCTTGCAACTGTGTATCATTCCCTGTGAGCAGCCGTGAGGAAGTTGCACTCATCTTAGGTAGCTGTGCCAATGGTAACTGTTCTACTTGATTGAGGAACTCAGTTTGCAACTCAGTGTCGCAGCCTAGGCCTAAATAGTCGTTACTCGCAATATTAAGTAGGGTGTTGCCTTGGCTGATTACGTAACGCCCCTGATGCTCTAGGCTTGGCAAACAACGATATTGCTGCTGGGATTTTAAATGCGCTAACGATTCTTGCAATTTCGTCACTATAGGACTTGCCATATTTATGTATTCCTCTACCTTACTTTTGATTTTTGGCATTAATTATCCAACTAATAAGTGGGAAGTATTGCACAAAACAGCTACTTGTAACAAAAAATTTCATATCTTGGGGTTTGTAACCAGAGTGATGATAAACACTTGCAAATCTTAACCCTCGTACCATTAAACACTGACAGAGTCTTTGAAATAGTTTGTTACTATGTACTCATCGTTAGCAAACAAGGCGATATGGCTATAACAGCCAACACTAATAATTAACTTGTTTGTCAAATTTCGTTTCAAGGAGATAACAATGAAAACTCTACAAAAAACTCTACTTGCGTTAGCAGCTGGTTCTTTATTAAGCGTGAGCGCACAAGCCGCTGTATCTTATGGTAATGGCTATACTGGTCAACCATACGTTGGTGTAAAAGTTGGTCAGTTTGACCTAGATGTTAATGGTGCTGATGATCCAACAGCGTACGGTGTATATGGCGGTTATAACTTCGATCCTAACTTTGGTATTGAAGCTGAGTATGTAGGTTCAGATGATGCCGATTATAGAAATGGTGACATTGATGCTAAGACATACGGTGCCTATGGTACTTACCGCTACGCTTTCCCAAATACTGGACTATACGCCAAAGGTAAACTGGGTGTTGCAAAGACTGAAGTAGAAGGTAATTACACAGTCGGTACTAACCGAGTCTCTTTCTCAGACGATGATACCAGTCTTGCTGGTGGTGTAGGTCTAGGTTATTCAGTAAACCCTGACTTCAGTGTTGAAGCTGAGTATGACGTATTAGGTAGCGATGCGGACCTTATGACAGTTGGTGCACATCTAAAATTCTAAGCTTATCAATAGATAAGTTAAGAAAATTAGGCCTCAAAGCCTAGCAGAAAAAACGATCACTCAATGTGGTCGTTTTTTTTTGCTTAAATTTATTCAAAAAATATATCTTCATGAACTAAGTAGTATCTTACTATAAACGACAATACGGTATTGATTTTTAAGACATTATTAAGCGTCAAAATGTGCTACATTAAAAGCTAGAACTGCAAAGGAGGGTACGGCGATGATTGAAGCTATTTGGATGATTGAACCTTGGCACTGGCTCGTATTGGGCTTTTTATTAATGATTGCTGAGATATTTATTCCTACCTTTGCAAGCCTTTGGTTTGGTGCTGCTGCTATTATCGTTGCTGCGCTATCATGGCTGTTACCCGTTCCTTTAATACTGCAAGTCATTATCTGGCTAGCTTTGTCGGTATTGTTTATGTTTGCTTGGGTCAAATACATCAAGCCATTATCGGTAGACCGTACAAAAGCTGGACTGGGTGGCAGTGTGATTATCGGTGAAACTGGTATGATTGTCGTTAAGCCGCAAGCAGGTAAACTTGGGATGGTACGTTTCAATGTACCAATTGTGGGTGCAGATGAATGGCCATGCCGGACAAATGATGAAGCGGTAGAGGTGGGTGATCGAGTTGTCGTCACTGATATCAGTGGTAACGAGCTGATTGTTGCGCCAACCAAGCGTATAGAAGCGCCTATTATTAATCAGCCTAATATTACCCCTGCTGTTGGCAGTCATTCTGTCGCAGGTAAAGCTCAGGTTAATAGGTTAAATCTCAATAAACCGGGTCTTGATAGAGATCGCCTAAAGAAAAAATTCACTGACAAGTGATAGGTTTAAGTGTTTTATTGGTAACGTTTACTTAGTAGCATGAGATATTACTTCCTTTTCAGCATAGCAATTACTTTTAATATCGTAAGATACATCGGATTTGTATAGATTAAATAAATAAGACATTGCTGCACCATTGATGGCAATGGTTCAAGGAGAGCATTATGAATAGTATCTTGAGTGGCATGAATAGTATTAGTATCGTTATGCTGGTATTGGTTGCCCTAATTGCCTTTACCGTCTTTAAGGGCGTGCGTATTGTACCGCAGGGCTATAAGTGGATTGTGCAGCGCTTAGGTAAGTATAACCAAACACTAGAGCCTGGTCTGACGTTAATTATTCCTTTTATCGATACGGTGGCCTATAAAGTTACGACCAAAGATATTGTATTAGACATTCCGTCACAAGAAGTGATTACCCGCGATAACGTAGTGATTATCGCTAACGCAGTCGCTTATATCAATATCGTACGTCCTGACAAAGCGGTCTACGGTATTGAAGACTACGAGTACGGTATTCGCAATCTAGTACAAACCTCATTACGTTCAATTATCGGTGAGATGGATCTTGATAGTGCTTTATCTAGTCGTGATGAAATCAAAGCTAAGCTTAAGCATGCGATTTCAGAAGATATCTCTGATTGGGGTATCACTCTAAAGACCGTTGAGATTCAAGATATTAACCCATCAGCAACCATGCAGATGGCGATGGAAGAGCAAGCAGCTGCCGAGCGTCAACGTCGTGCAACAGTGACCCGTGCTGATGGTCAAAAGCAAGCAGCTATCCTAGAGGCCGACGGTCGCCTAGAAGCCTCACGCCGCGATGCAGAAGCGCAAGTCGTACTGGCCAAAGGGTCTGAAGAATCTATTCGCTTGATTACTGGTGCAGTAGGAGAGGAAGAGATGCCGATTGTCTACTTGCTTGGTGAGCAGTACATCAAAGCTATTCGCGAGTTAGCTGAGTCTGACAACTCGAAAATGGTTGTGATACCTGCTGATATTTTAAGTACGGTTAAGGGTATGGTTGGTGATAAATTAAAAGTTTAACAGACGATAGACGACTATAAACATACACGAAAAAGACCTCAACTGAGGTCTTTTTTATGGCTACTTTTTAATTTAGAAGATAATAAAATTAAATCACTTTAGAGAAGCGATTTTTATGTTTCTTATCAAGATATTCATCAAACACCATGGCCACGTTACGCCCTAATAGACGACCTTTCGGTAAGACACGAATACCGGCGGCATCCATATCGATGAGCTTATCTTCTTGCATCTCGCCCAACTGTTGAATTTCATCAATAAAGTAAGTAATGGCATCGATACCGAATTTCTGATTAACGTCTCTAAAGTCAATATAGTCATGACAGAGTAAATTCATAATCACATATTCACGCAAGCGATCTTTAATAGACGTTTTAATAACTTTTACCGCTGGCATGACAGTAGGGTTGTTTTGCGCCGCATCGATACTGGCTTGATAAGTTTGTAGATCCGTATCGTTTTGTAGGATATAGCGGGTATTGGCATTGGCAATTTGACTGATGGATGAGACGCCAAAGCCTAGCAAGTCACAGTCACCCATGATGGTGTACCCTTGGAAGTTACGGTGTAATTTGCCTTCGCGCTGTGCGACAGCCAGTTCATCATCGGGCTTGGCAAAGTGGTCAATGCCGATATATTGATAGCCAGCTTCGGTCAGCGTATTGATGGTATTGCCAAGCATAGTGAGCTTAGCTGCTGGATTTGGCAGGTCTTCATCTTTAATTTGACGTTGGGCTTTAAAGCGCTCTGGTAGATGCGCATAGTTAAATACCGATAGACGATCTGGCGACATCTCGATGATACGGCGTACCGTTTTGTCCAAGGTATCTGGCGTCTGATGTGGCAGGCCATAGATCAGGTCAATATTGATAGAATGAAAACCTAAGTCACGTGCTTCAATGAGCACGTTTTCAATCAACTCTGCTGAATGTACGCGATTGACCGCGATTTGTACGGTCTCGTCTAAATCCTGCACGCCCAAGCTGACTCGGTTAAAGCCAAGGTTGCGTAGAGTCTTTAGGGTATTATCACCCAGCTCACGTGGATCGATCTCGATAGAGTAGTCACCTTCATTTTTAGGTAAAAACTCAAACTGCGTCTGTAAAAACTCCCAAAGTTGTACCATCTCATTATCACTAAGAAATGTTGGCGTACCACCGCCTAAATGCAACTGTTTAACGAGTGGCTTGCTACTATCTTCTGGCGCAGATAATAAGCGACGTTTGTGCTTAATCTCTTTGATGAGATATTGAAGATAATCGCCTGAGTCGCTATTTTTTTTGGTGATAATTTTATTACAAGCGCAGTAGTAGCAAAGATGACGACAGAATGGAATATGAAAATATAAGGATAGTGGAGCGCGAGCTTCTCGATTTTGCAGGATTTTTGTCTCAAGGTCGTCAGGTATCGGTGAGAATTCTAAAGCGGTCGGGTAGGAGGTATAGCGTGGCCCTGAACGGTTATATTTATTGATTATCGTTTTATCGAATGCTGGTAGCTGTTTAGTCATGATGCTGCCGCGCGTACTGGCATACGGATTATCAGGCTGCATGACAGGGCGTACCGTAGTAGGCTGCTCATTAGCATGGTTGTAAGGCTGCTGGGTGTTACTGTTCACATCACTCATGGGGCATTCCTTATACCAAATCCATCTATCTAAGATAAAAATAGCTATACTTTAAAGGCTAAAACATGGTCTATCAAAGTTTTTGATAGGGTATTAATGGCTAAATATATAGTGACTATTATAGCAAATCCTTACTATTATTGTGGTGGTTGATTGATTTTTGTACCCTCACACTTGACTCAAGAGCTATGAATTAATTGTTTAAAGAATTATTGTCCAAAAAAGACTGTAAATATTGGCGCTCACTGATTGTCAATTCGTCTTCTGCCACTCTGATTTAACCTCGTAGTATAGAATAAGGGCTAATAGTCTATTTAGTTTTTAGAAAACTACGGTCGTTGTTAATCAGTTATTAGATATACTTTTTCGATGATAAGCAAAGAACCCCAGAGTTTATCTGAGGTCTTATGTATGTGTTTATAATATTTACTTCAATTTACCCTAGAGCTATTCTCTTAATTTAATCTTATTACCAACCGCTTGATTGGAGATTTCACTAGCGCTAAAAGGTAGGCGAATCCACTCTTTATTCGAGTAGCGACGCGTTTGGTCACGGTGATACGGTCTTGTGGTATCCGCCGATTGCGAGTAGGCCAGCAACGCTTCTACAACAGGCCCTTTATCATCAAAGGTCACTGTCTGCATATAAGTTGGACCGTTACTAATTGGTTTATAGGTACCATCCTCATTTAAACCTTGACCTTGTGCAACGTTGAATATTCCTTCACGTCCCAGCCCGCCATGCATAGGGATTTTTGCGTTGTTCAAGCCTGCATCGATTACATATTGTAGATCCGCTAACTTGGCATCAAGGGCTATGTTTTTGCCATTAAAAAACGCGATTGAATCACCTAAAGCTTTACGCGTATCACTATCGATGATTAAATCGCGAGGCGTATTGAGCGGATCATTCACATCAAATTTAACATTAAACGCAGCATCAGTTGTTTCAGTGAAGTTGACATTACGCCAGAACTCTCTAAATACGTGAGCGCCTTTGCTATCAAGATTGTCACGACGATCCCAGTTGGTTAGCACGTTACAAGCTTGAGTAGCATCGATGGTTGCACCACTAGTTAACGGCATGATTGGATTGGCATTACAATCCGCTAATACATCGTCAAGTACCAACTCGGCAACATAACTGCGATTGCCATAAACGGCATCTTGAAGGTTGTCTACAGTAAATTTAGTACCACCAAGACCGTCCGAATTGTCGAGTCGATCTAATATCTGCTCAAATGCCATGCGAGTACGCATCAGCAGCGGCACACCGTTTACAGGATTAGGCCCTACAAATGGCTGCAAGCGTCGACGTAGCAGTGGTGAAAAACCAGTTAGTGGCTCTTCAGGGTTGCTCAACCAATAACTGTCATTTGAGTTGGCGACATAGTCATTACGAATTAAGAATGGCAAGTTTGAGCGTCCAAAGATGCCCGCTTGTGGTGAGTCTGCATCATTACCCCATTCACAGTCAGCCGTGCTGCCGTTTAGTGCTGGCAAGTCGAAGCTAACCAACGCTTGTAGATATGGTTGATTGGTAATACAGGTATTTAATTTTTGTGTCGTAACATGAGGTACTGTCGAGATATCAGCGTAAAGTGCTTTGCCATTTCTGTCAGTGGCAATGGTATTAACAAACCCTAAGCCGACGATATCTTGCATACTATCTTTTAAACCTTCAACACTGGTGGCTTTGTTTATGCCCAGCCATTGATTAAGTGATCGTGGGTTCTCCGATGCTGCATCACGAATCGTAAATGCCAAATTATTAGCACCCCAAGCTGGCAAGCCACCGTTAACCTTATCAACCGCTAGCATAGGACCAAAATGCGAAAGATAGATGGGCTGCACCAACGTTTCATTATTAGGCAATTGGATAGTCACATCGACCTTCTCGATGTCACGTTGTTCGACACTACCGTCACTATTTTTATAGTTGTACTTCATGGGGTCGCCGTTCACTAGGCTCAACTGATAAAGAGTAAAGCGTTTGGCGGTAGAAACAGTATGACTCCAAGCGACATCTTTGTTAAAGCCGATATTGGGGAACGGTTGACCTTGTTGGGCAGCACCCATGACGTCAAGCTCACCGGGTAAGGTAAGATGGAATTGATAAAAGCGCTGGACTCCGTTCCACGGTTCGTGTGGATTGCCATATAATATACCGCTTTTGGTATCGGTCACATCTTTGCCTAACGCATAAGCATTACTGCCGCCATCTAGTACATTGATGGTGGTCATATCAAATTCAACTTCGGGTTCTGGGCCAATAGAACGCATTCTAGAGCTACTCATTATGCTGTTCTGTGCTGGTGGCGCTGCTGCAACGATTGGACCCACAAAGTTAGATAATCCACCGCGCAAGTTGGCTTTACCATAAAGAGCTAGCAAATCATCGACACTGATTTCACGTACCCATTTAGCTCCGGCACAATCAGGGTCAAGATTAGCCACGCCTTTATCGCGTAAATAGCGACTATAGCCAGCAGCATAGCCTTTGACAGCGTCGATAACTTCTGGGTCTTGAGCCGCTAAGAATTCAGCACGTCGGGTTTGGGAGTTATACCACGTATAAAAGATGTCACTAGCGACGTTACCGTCATCTTCTAGATAAAGCATACTCTGACCATTAGCAATCACAATTTCACGCGCCAACGAGCAGATATTATCTTCAGCAAAAGCATAGCCTACACCGTAGCCTAGACCTTTATAATTCTTAGCAGTGATATGTGGTATGCCGAATTCAGTACGCTGGATATCTGCTGAATACGTCACAGAAGGAGTGTAAGAGTTATCATCGTCATCTCCGAAACAGCCGGACAATCCTAATAATACTGCTACCGTCAATAGCGTGAGTGTGCATACACGCTGATTAAGCACTTTGATGCTCATAAGCTTACCCATCCATGGTTAATTGGTGTTATGTAAAGCTGTGGCAAAAGCTAACCATTAAGCTTTACATGATCAATAAATTCCTTTTATTGCCAATAATGCTCTTGCTGGTCTTCGATATTTCAGGTTGAGGTTGAGGTTGAGGTTGAGGTTGAGGTTCAGGTTTTAGAATGTCCTTATATCAGTACCAACAGTCATAAGAAGTTATCAATGAAGTGTAAGCCGTAAGTCTTTGTTAAATAAGATTAAGCATAAGAGCACTCGTTTATCATATACCAACTTTAATTGTCTTTGCTAGCAAATTAATGAAGCTATTAAGGTATAAATTTTCTATCGTTTGGCTTATATCTAGAAGCGAGCTTCTTTTTTAAAGTGTTGAACAACAAAAACTTAGACTGCTATCGCGCATTTTATAGACTAGCTAATGAATTATCTTAATTCCAAACTCGTAATTTCAGACCATTGCAACTTGATACGTTTATAAACAATAAAACACGACATTTGCGCGTTGATAAATAATGCTCTATTATCAATAGCTCTCTATATTAGGAAACGCTGATGTCGTTTGCCCAAGTCTATACCCGTTCAGTCGTCGGTTTGCATGCCCCAAAGGTCATCATTGAAGTTCATTTATCACAAGGCTTGCCAGCGTTAACGATTGTGGGTCTACCAGAAGCTGCCGTACGCGAGAGCAAAGATAGAGTGCGCTCAGCGATTCTTAATTCGGGATTTCAGTTTCCCAATCGCCGTCTGACGATTAATTTAGCACCAGCAGACCTGCCCAAAGATGGCGCTAGGCTGGATTTGCCTATTGCCATTGGTATTTTGGCAGCCAGCGATCAATTGGATCCAGAAGTACTATCAGGGTTTGAGTTTATCGGTGAGCTTGCGTTAAATGGAAATCTACGGCAGGTGACAGGTAGCTTGGCTGTCGCTCGAGCGATAAAAGCGGAAGCGTTAGCCTTAAAAACGTCAAAAGTATCGAAGGCGTCAAAAAATAATAAATCACAACTGAATGAGCAGCTGCAAGAACCACAAGCAGCGCAGTTAATCGTACCGATAGATAATGGTGCTGAGGCTAGCCGTGTCGAGGGGATAGAGATATTAGCAGCGGATAGTCTAAAAGCCGTTTGTGATCATTTGCAATCACTGACCAATCCAAATGCTAATTATGAGTGTTTAGAGGTCGTTCAGCCCAGTCCGGCACAGCAGCATACAGGATATAAAGTAGATTTGGCGGATGTAAAAGGTCAGCATCATGCTAGGCGAGCATTAGAGATTGCCGCTGCAGGTGGTCACTCTCTGTTATTTACAGGGCCACCTGGTTCGGGCAAGACGTTGATGGCATCGCGGCTACCGACTATCCTGCCTGATTTAAGTGACGAGGACGCGTTAGAGGTTGCCAGTACCTATTCAGTGGCAGATAGTGATTACGATTATGGTACGCGCCCATTTAGACAAGTGCATCACACCATCTCAGCCGTGGCACTGGTCGGTGGTGGTTCTCGCCCCAAACCTGGTGAGATTACCCTTGCGAATAAGGGCGTTTTATTTCTCGATGAATTGCCTGAATTTGATCGTACCGTGTTAGAAGTATTACGCCAGCCGTTAGAAGCGAAGCAAATCACCATTAGCCGTGCCAACTCGCAAATGACCTTTCCAGCAAATTTTCAATTGGTGGCGGCGATGAATCCTTGCCCTTGCGGCTATGATGGCGATACATCAGGCCGTTGTCGTTGCCGACCTGAACAGATTAAGCGCTATCAAGACAAACTATCAGGCCCGCTACTTGATCGTATTGATTTGCATATTACTGTGCCAGCGTTACCGATTGCAGACTTGCAAAATGCTCAGGCTGGCGAAACATCTGAGCAGGTACGCACTCGAGTAGCTGTTGCTCATAAGCATCAATTAAAGCGCCAACAGAAAGTAAATAACGAGCTTAGCCCTAGCGAGATTGACAAGTATATTCAGTTGGGCGAGGGTGAACAGCAATTACTACAGCTCGCTCAGCAACGCCTAAATTTATCTGCCCGAGGCTACCATAGAGTATTACGAGTCGCACGCACTATCGCAGATCTTGCCGATAGTATCGACATTACTAGCGCCCATGTGTCTGAGGCGCTGAGTTATCGTAGCAAATAATTTATTGTTGAATTCAAAAAAGCCCAGTAATATTACCATTTTCGTCTAAATCAATATGCTCCGCTGAAGGGCGTTTGGGTAAGCCGGGCATTTTCATAATAGGGCCACAAATCACCACGATAAAACCTGCGCCAGAGGATATGCTGATATCGCGCACATGAATATTAAAACCCGTAGGCCGCCCCAGTAATTTGGCATTATCACTAAGCGAATACTGGGTTTTGGCGATACAAACTGGCATCTTATCGAGATTGAGTTCTTCTAGGCGGCGTATTTTGGACTGAGCTGCGCTGCTGATATCAATATCATCGGCCCCATAGATTCGCTGCGCAATCGTGCGAATTTTATCCGCAATACTGTTGTCACTGTCATAAGCTAAACGAAATTGGCTGGGTTTATGACTGTTGTCATTGAGCAAATTAAGCAGAGAATTTGCTAATTCTTCACCGCCAGCGCCGCCTTTCTCCCATACTTGCGTTAAGGCAACTTCCACGCCTTTTTCTAGGCAAGCTTGCCGTACCAACTCAACCTCAGCGTCGGTATCACTGACAAACTGGTTAATGGCGACGACTACGGGCAGTCCATAGACTTCTTGCATATTTTCGATATGCTTCATTAGATTTGGCAGGCCTTGCTCAAGCGCTGCTAAGTTTTCAGTGGTTAGATTGTCTTTAGCCACGCCCCCATTGTATTTTAACGCTCGAATGGTAGCGACGATAACGGCCGCATCAGGTTTCAATCCTGACAATCGACACTTGATATCACAGAACTTTTGCGCACCAAGGTCGGCACCAAAACCCGCCTCAGTAAGCGTATAGTCTGCCAAATGCATGGCAACGCGGGTTGCAATAACGGAGTTACAGCCGTGGGCGATATTGGCAAATGGACCGCCGTGGACGATGGCAGGCGTACCCTCAATCGTTTGGACTAAATTGGGTTTAATGGCTTCTTTTAACAGTACCGCCATTGCACCATGAGCATTGAGGTTTTTGGCGTAGATTGGCTGTTTGTCTTTGTTATAAGCTATTAAGATATTACCTAGGCGCTGTTTTAAATCGTTTAAGTCTGTCGCCAAGCACAAGATAGCCATCACTTCAGAGGCGACAGTAATATCAAAACCATCCTCACGCATCACGCCATCTGTGGTCTTGCCGATACCGCTGATAATATTGCGCAGTTGACGATCATTCATATCTACCGCACGACGCCAGAATACTTGCTTTGGGTCGATATTCAGCTCGTTACCTTGATAGATATGGTTGTCTAATAGCGCTGCCAGCAGGTTATTTGCCGCCCCAATCGCATGAAAGTCACCGGTAAAATGCAGGTTGATATCTTCCATAGGTAGTACTTGCGCGTAACCGCCGCCAGCTGCACCGCCTTTAATCCCAAATACCGGGCCGATGGATGGCTCACGTATGGCAACCACCGTTCTCTCACCGCTGTTTTGTTGCTTGTGTATGAGGTTCAGAGCATCAGCCAAGCCGATGGTGACCGTGGTTTTGCCTTCGCCAGCAGGTGTTGGGTTAATAGCAGTGACCAGTATCAACTTGCTCTGCTTATTTTTAACTGGCATGGCAAACACATCGGCTGGATTTATTTTTGCCTTAAAATGTCCGTAAGGTTCGATATGTGGAGCTGATAAACCAAGTTTTTGTGCAATGTCATTGATGGGCTGTAAGGTAACATTTTGGGCGATGGCAATATCGCTAGGTACGGTCATATCAAAGGTCTCGTCGCAGAATGCAAGTGCGTAGGGTAAAGGGTTATTTGCTTATCAATTAATTATTCTAGTTCTATTAAAAGGCCAATCTTCTAAAATATTAAGCCTTTAAGAGGTATTTAACCAAGGCAGCAAAGTCATCAAATGCTTCGGTAGGGTTTAGATCTCGAATGTCTTGCCCATAGTTATAACCATAAGACAATCCAAGTGTGTTCATACTGGCGTTTTGTCCAGCTAATATATCGTTTCTTGAATCACCAATCATGACCGCTTGGTCTGGGGTGACATCTAACGCCTCACAGACATGCAGTAGAGGAGCGGGATCTGGTTTTTTAACGGGCAGACTATCACCGCCTAAGACTTCTACAAATAAATCCTGCCAGCCAAAGGATTGCAGGATTTTGGGGACGAAACGAATGGGTTTATTGGTCACTAATGCCAACGTATAGCCCGCTGCTTTGAGTTTTTTTAGTCCGCTGTCTACATCTGGGTAGGCAACGGTTTTGCTGCCACTAATATTGTTATAGGCATCAAAAAATACTTGCTCGGCGTGATCGGCTTCCTCGACCGTTAATTCACCTTCTAAGACCTCTATCTTACCCACCAATGCGCGCTCGACCAGCATCCTTGAGCCATTGCCGACCCAGTTGCGTATGGTGTCGAGAGAGTAGGTTTCTTTACCAAGCGTGGTTAACATAGTGTTAGTCGCATCAGCCAAATCTGGCACACTATCAATTAAGGTACCATCGAAGTCAAAAATTAAAAGTTGCTTATCCATTATTCCTCGCTACCTAGAAGTATTGCATTCGTTTTTTAAGTTATTAGATTTAAAGTTTAGGTTTTTATCCTGTATTACCATAGCACAACAAACCGTTAAAACTAACTGTTACTAGTGTTTTTAATATCTACTATTCAACCTCTTTATAGCGCTCACGATGCTCCTTTTTCATCTTTAGATAGGTTTCATTTTCACGGCACATATCCCATTTTCGTTTAAAAATACGGGCAGATTCTGCTTTAATCGGATCTTCCTCTTGCCGTGGTAATTCTTCGCGCCCATGGGCCCCGCTTTGGCCTTTTTTATCATCAGGCACTGGTCCCTTATACTTTTTGCCGCCTTTATGATTGGCGTAACGGCGGGCGCGGGTATAACCCATTTGAATAAATTTGCGCGCCATATCTGCACCGACAAAGTCATCGTCAGCCAGATAATCTAAAAACATCTGATAAATAGTCTCGCTACTTTCTGTCGCAATATCAGGCGTGGCAAAGCGCCAGTGCGGCAGGATTTCGGACTTATAAGGTTCTACCAATAATACGCCTTGTTCACCGCGACCGACGCGGTAAAGCTCAGGCTGTGCGCGCAAGTCTAAATTTTTATAATCCAAATCATAATCAAACTCTCTCATAGCTTGTCCCTATTAGTAATCATCTAGTATCAATATTGGTAAAATTCAGCTGTCAAATTTATCATTATCAATACTATCGAGTATACTGAGCGCAGCCGTCTAAAAAACAGCACAAAAATGTTATGCAACCGTGACAGTAAGCGTTTAGCATGAGAAGAGTCATTAGTAGAATCAATTATTGAGCAGGTCTGAGTAGGTAGATGTCATGACAGTGAATAAAAAGACTATAAATAAAATCAGCTTAGCTGGCTCGACTTTTACGATGTCATTAACAAGCGTGCTCATGATATCAGCGCTGCTACTCACAAGTGTGCTAAGCACTAATGCGGCTCATAGCGCATGGTTTGAGCGTTTGATTCCGCAAGGTGAGACCTATACGGTGCGCGAGATAGATCGTGATTTGGCATTCGTGATTGATGGTTTCATCTATGATGCCCGTACTTCTTGTTTTTTAGCAGTGGGCGATCGAGTGATATTTTTTGAAGGGCGTCACGGTATTGATTACCGCGCGACGATTTATGATTTGGATTCGCGTGAGCGTTGTAATCTGCTATTACGCGGTCGGCTGTATCAAGAGTAGTGTCTTACTATGGACTGACTATCTAACTTACTATATAAAAGGCCATAAAAATTAAGCATAAAAAAAGCCCCAAACATTACTGTTCGGGGCTTTTTAGAATTCTTAAACGAATGGTGGCTCGAGGCAGGTTCGAACTGCCGACACACGGATTTTCAATCCGTTGCTCTACCGACTGAGCTATCGAGCCGTCTTCGTTGAGGCGCTATTAAACTAAATATAGGCGTTACTGTCAAGTGGTTTTTGCATAATAGGCGATAAAAAGGCATAAATAGTCAAATATAAGCTCAATCCAAGGTTTTAACCTTAGGATTAATCCTTAACACGCAGTAGCTCATATTCGCTCATGATACGGTGAATATCCGCATCAACAGGGACAAATTCACGTACACCTTTTTTCACTTCGGCATCATAAACCAATTTAATAAACTTGGCATCGATGGCGCGTTTTCGATTTTCTGCATGCACGGTAAGATACTGCAAGCGCTTGGCATCAGTTTGCCCATCATCAAAGCAGGCAACGGTGGCGATAGGCTTATCATTAAACATACCGACGTAAAGATACTGACCACGCTTAAAACCTTGCTCGATGATGTTTAATACTTCTGCACCATCAGGCTGCGCATCATCGCTATCATACAAGGCATGCAGGCGCTCAGATAACTCATTCTCACGTGCAGGTTTCTTAATGAGTGGGGCATCCAAGCTATTGATGGCAATCGCTTCTAAAGGCATAGTTGGTTCCTAGTAAGTTGATATAGCATGGCGTTGTAGAATCAGTACGGGTAATGATTGATAAAACTGAATTCACTATTTTAGCAGAATGACATGATTTTGTGCGTGGTTTACTGCTTGGTCGTGGCAGTAGTGGTTAGGGTTTGCTATGATGAGGCTAGGCAGTGTTTCTTATACATGAAGCTAATGCATAAAAGTTATGTAATCAACTTAGGTAAGAAACCTATGTAAGCAACCGAATAACTGGGCATTTTACCTAGACACTACCCCCTCTTTTGGATTTTTCCGTTATTATCTGATTTAGATACGAATGACAATTTATTGGGCGCTTTTTCGTCCTATTTTATTGACCGCTTTTCATTGATAGAGAGTAGACATGACCGCCAATTCAACAACGACATCTGAGCAAAATCCATCTTCAAATCTTAACCTACATGGTCGCCCTGAACGTATCGCCACCGTCGAGCGTATTACTGCAGAGACGCAAGTTACCTGTACCGTTAATCTTGATGGTACGGGTCAAGGCACTGTAGACACTGGTGTGCCATTCTTGGATCACATGATTGATCAAATCAAGCGTCACGGTTTGTTTGACTTAGACATCAAATGTACGGGCGATACCTTTATCGATGATCACCATAGCGTGGAAGATACCGGTATCACGCTTGGTCAAGCCTTTAATAAAGCTTTAGGCGATAAGAAAGGCATCCGTCGTTATGGGCATTTTTATGCGCCACTTGATGAAGCTTTAACGCGCGCAGTCGTTGATCTGTCAGGTCGTCCTGGTTTGCATATGGACATTCCTTTTACCCGTTCACACGTGGGTAAGTTCGATGTCGATTTATTTAGTGAGTTCTTCTACGGCTTCGTCAATCACTCTTGGATGACGGTGCATTTGGATAATCTCAAAGGCAAAAACAGCCATCACCAAATCGAATCTACTTTTAAAGCCTTTGCTCGTGCGCTGCGTATGGCGTGTGAATATGATGAGCGTGCGTTGAATACGCTACCGTCGACCAAAGAGGCGTTCTAGATGAGTAGAGCTACAAAGATTGCACTATTAGATTATGGCATGGGTAATTTGCACTCAGCTGGCAAAGCACTATCAGCGGTAGGTGCAGAAGTCTCTATCACCAATGACCCAAAAGTCGTCGCTGCTGCCGACAAAATCGTTTTCCCTGGTGTCGGTGCCATGCGCGATTGCATGATTGGTATGCACGATGCTGGCATTGATGAGGTTGTGCGTCAGGCGATATTTAATAAGCCTGTCATGGCCATCTGTGTTGGAATGCAGGCGTTATTTGAACAAACTGCTGAGAATGGCGGTACGGATTGTTTGGGTATCTTGAATGGTACGGTAAAAGCCTTTGACCCGACGTGGACGGATGAGCAGGGCGCCACGATTAAAGTACCGCACATGGGCTGGAATACCATTAGCGGTATGGATTTTGACCATCCATTGTGGAATGGCATAGGCGACAACGCGCACTTTTACTTTGTGCACAGCTATTACTGCGCGCCTGCCGATAGCACGCAAGTGGCTGCTGTTTGTGACTATGGTCAGCCGTTTTGTGCCAGTGTTATTCAAGACAACTTATTTGCCACCCAGTTCCATCCAGAAAAAAGCCACACCGCTGGCTTGCAACTGTTAAAGAACTTCGTTGAGTGGGATGTGTAGCCAATCCCGCCTTACGCTTGTATCTGCCTAGACGCTGGCGTGCAGACTTATAGGTCTGGTAGCGTTCCATCTAAAACCGAGCGACCACTCCCAGACCTAGTCCGCAACGCCATCGTCGTTAGCAGGATACCGCTATAGTCGGGGCTAGCGGCAATATCGTGACCTTGCGACTATGTGTCGTAGTTTTGCCAATTTTCTCTTTGCTACCTAGCATCACTATTAAAAATGCTATTCAGCATCAGCATTATCGGTTAGTCTAGGGCATCTTAAATTTGGAACAACCCAGTGGACTTTACTGCCTTTAAAATCGATATCATTGAAATAACCGGACTGGCCAAAGATGCTCTGCATATCTATGTTGGCGTCGGCGTTTATTTGCTATGCCTGCTTGTGCTGCTGCCCATCATCAAAAAGCAAGGTATTAGGTCATTCATGGCGTTAATCGTGGTGACTGGCATTGCTTTATTGGGTGAGTATTTAGACAACCTCCATATTATTAGGCCAAGAGGTTTTTCTGCATTAGGAATGATAGACATAAAGGCAAGTATCCGTGATCTTATCAATACTTGCTTGGTACCCTATGTGCTTCATGCATTGAATAAGTGGACGACAATCTTTCATCCAACCAATAAACCTCAATCCATGACTAAACGGCACAAAAAAACGGACTACTAATGAGTCCGTTTTTTATTTCTATAATTAACCATTCCTACGATAAAGTGCTTTAAGAATTCTTATTTGCAGCCTCATCATAAAGCTCACGCACCACTTCACCAATCACTGCAATACCATCAGTGAGCGTCTGCTCGTCGGCAGCGATACTCATACGAATACATTCGTGCGCGTGCTGATAGTCGCTAACATCGACACCAGGGAAGAAGAACTGACTTGGTACGACGAGCGTGCCTTTTTCTTTGAGGCGTTCGTACAGCTCAAGCGTGGTAATCGGCAAGTCTTTAAACCATAGCCAAAAGAATATCGCACCCTCTGGCTTATGAATCATCAAAGGATAATCACCCAGCGCTTCTTTCAAAAGTCTCACAGCCAGTTTTGCTTGCTGCTGATAAAACGGCTTGATGTCGTTGTCCGATAGCTGCTTGATACGGTCGTTTTCTACCAATGGCTTGGCAATGGCTGCACCAAAGCGGGTAGGGGCTAGATTGACCACCGCATTCATGGCGCTTACCGCTGCGATCACTTTAGGGGCCGCAACGATGATGCCAGTACGTACGCCGGGTAAGCCAATCTTGGACAGGCTAAAGCAAAGAATCGTATTATCATCCCAGTTTAAATGCGCATCTGAATAAATGATATTAGGGAACGGCATGCCGTAAGCATTATCGATAATCAGCGGTACATCGTAGCGTTTGGCAATCTCGGCTAAATGATTCATTTCCTCATCAGTCAACACGTTACCGGTTGGGTTGGTCGGACGTGAACAGCAAATCGCGCCAATACGACCTTCCTTCAAAGCGGGCAAGTTCTCTAACGCCTCAAAGTCCACCCGATATTTAAAGAAGCCTTCTTCGCCATCATGAGTGACTTCGTCGATATGCGGCAACACCGACATAAAGTGCTGACCATCTACGTGCACGTCACTATAGCCAATATATTCAGGGGCGAGTGGTAGCAGGATAGATTTGTCTACTGATTGGCTGTCTTTATCTTGATTGTGCTCATCAAGCTTATTATCACTAAAGGCCCCGCCGAATAGATTGAACAAATAAAAGAAAGCATTCTGTGAACCATTGGTCAGTGCAATATTGTCCGCGCTCAAGTTCCAATCATAATGGCGATTAAAGAAGTCGACCAACGCATCAATAAACGCCGCGTCACCTTGTGGATTTGAGTAGTTACTCATGCTATTAAGCGCAGTGTTGTCCGAGTGCTTCTCTTTTACGCTGGCGTCTTGTTCGGCATTGAGGATATCTTGCCCAAGCGCTTGATAGGTCTGCAAAAACACTTCATTGACCGCATCGATACGCGCAGGGTTACCACCACCAAGCATATTGACGGGCTTGTCGCTTTTTAGTGCATCGCCCAGATCGTCCATCAATTGTGAGATGCCAGTGGTTTGGGTGAACTTTTGACCAAATTTTGAGAATTTCATAAGGTTACCGTGAGGTGTAGGAGGTTATTAATTGGTAAAGTGGCGCTAGTATATCAAATGACGGCGACGAGGTGAGTAAACAACCTTGCTTGATGCAGACCTTAATACACAAGAGCTTGTCCGATGTCTAACAAACGCTAACACATCCTCAGCTGTAACCCTTATATAGTAAGTTTTAAATAAAAGAGCTATTACTAAAAAAGGAGTACCCCATGAAAGCCGTATTACTCGAGGAAAAAAGATTTGCTGCCGACCTAGAGCGACCTACCCCCAAAAAAATAACGGACTACGTCGCCTTTGAAGAAACTCCACAAGACAATAAAACCATCATTGAGCGCTGTCAAGATGCCGACATCATGATTAATGGCTCCCTACGTATCGAGCGTGAAGTGATTGAGGCGCTACCCAATCTCAAACTCATCCAGCTCCTCTCTGTCGGCTCCAACCATATTGACAAACAAGCCTGCGAAGACAATGACGTCAAAGTCCTCAACGCACCAGATTTTGCCAGCGCCACCGTCGCCGAGCACACCATGATGCTACTACTCAGCGCCATGCGTGCCAGTATCCATTATCACAACAAAGTTAAAAGTGGCGAATGGAAGGAGAAAGGCCGAGCCGACATTATCGATGCTGAGGCCATTGACCTCGAGGGCTTAACCATTGGTATGATTGGTATCGGTGACATTGGTAAGCGGATCACTAAGCTTGCCAAAGCCTATGACATGAACGTCCTATGGGCAGAGCGCCAAGGTCGCAAGCCTCGTAATGACGACTACACCGACTTTGAAACCGTACTGAGCAAGTCCGATGTCATCACCATACATTGCCCGCTCACCGAGGAAACCAAACATCTCATTAACCAAGACACCCTAAGCAAAATGAGCAAAAAACCGCTACTGGTCAACGTCGCACGTGGCAAGATTGTCGATAGCGAGGCCTTAGCTAGCGCAGTCAAACAGGAGCAAATACTCGGCTATGCTACTGATGTCTTTGAACAAGAACCTGCCGGCGAAAATGATCCGATTGTGCAGCTTGCCAATGAAGGTCATCCTCGCATCATTCTAACCCCGCATATGGGTGCAGGCAGCCGCGCCTCGCAAGTCAAACTATGGAAGATAATCACTCGCCAAATCAATGACTTTATTGAAAATAGTTAGAATTAAAATAACTGAGATGTGAGTTGAGAGGGTTTTGGTTTGAGGCTTTGAGACTTGGGTTTTGGAGCTAATCCTGCTTTTTGCTTGTAGTTGGCAGTCTGCGGCGCACAGCACCTAGGCACAGTAGCGTTCCAACGTCCGAGCGACCACTCCTGTGCGAGGTGCTGTAAGCGCCACAGCCCACAAAGCTACCGCTGCAATCAGGGCTAAACCGCTCCCCAAAGTGGTTATTAGTAGTTGAGAAAATCGTTTCTTTTAATAATTCATTTTAATCTTACAATTTGAAAGTCAATATCGTTTATACTAATATCAACACTCACTAGATTTTGATTCAAAAATGTATAACCTTCCTTCGCCTAAGTTAAATAAAAAAGAACAAACCAATGGGACATCTTTATATCCCTATTACGCTGGTTTTTCGTATGACTTTGTCGACGCTTCAATCCAAATGTTTAAAAAAGACAATATGCTGGTTCTAGATCCATGGACAGGTACAGGTTTAACTAATAGAGTAGCTCATGGATTAGGTATTTCATCTATAGGTTTAGACATAAACCCAGCAATGGCAACGGTTGCTAAAGCGAATTTAATAATTAACAACTATTCTTTGTCTATAAAACCAATATGCTCAGAAATCATTAATAAGGTTAGAAATAAAAGAGCAGTTGAATTATATAGTGAAATTGACCCTTTATTACAATGGTTTGACTATAAGAGTGTGAAAATATTACGTATGTTGGACTACGCAATATATAAACTCTTAGTTAATGAGAGAAATAGAGAAAGTATTACAATTGACATCAACAAACTTTCAGATATCGCTAGTTTCTTCTATATAGCAATTTTCAAAATCACAAAAAATTTAATAAAAATAAAGTATCCAACGTCGAACCCATCATGGATTAAAACTCCAAAAAAGAATGATGAGAAAATAAGTATTTCTAAGAATAAAATATTGGATTTATTTAATGTAGAGGTTGATAAACAAATATTTTTAGTAGGTCAACGCAAGTATATACCACAGAGTGTCTCAACCGAATTTAGAGTGTGCAACTCTCAAGATATTTCAATTGATTGTAGTGAAATAGATTTAATAGTCACGTCTCCTCCTTACTGTACTAGGATAGACTATGCTGTTCTAACTAAGCCAGAGTTGGCTGTTTTGGGTTTTGAAAGCACGTACTTCAAAAATCTCAGAAATGAAATGATAGGAACTACAGCAATTGACGACTCAAACCATGATATCAGCTTTAGCTGGGGCGAATCCTGCTATAAATTCTTAAGGCAAATGTCAGAACACCCTTCCGTTGCTTCTAAGTCTTACTATTTAAAAAACCATATCCAGTACTTTTCTAGCATGGAAGAGTCAATTAAAGAAATAAATAGAGTATTAAAAGCTGATGGTGATGCAATACTTGTAGTTCAAGACTCTTATTATAAAGACCTTCATAATAACTTACCTTTATTTATTGAAGAGATAGCATTTAATTCAGGTTTAAGACTGGAAGGTAAAGTGGATTTTGAAGCTCGATCACTTTCTAATATCAATAGTAAATCATTAAATTACAGAAGTAGAAAGCCTATCTACGAATCTGTTCTCCACTTTAAGAAATAGGATAAGTTATGACTAATGACTTAGTAAGTATAATTGAATCTAATATAAGAAGTATTCATACCTCTCAGTATGACTTGTCATTCAATGAGCTGGCAGATATGTATGAAAGTGGAGAGTTAAATATTAATCCTGATTTTCAACGTTTATTCCGTTGGTCTAATGCTAAGCAATCACGTTTTATTGAATCCTTAGTTCTTGAAATGCCTATACCTCCTATTTATGTTACTGAAACTGATGAAAAGCAGTACGATCTAATTGATGGCCTACAACGCATATCTAGTTATTTACATTTTCGAGGTACACTACGCAATGCTGAACACTTGGATATTAAAGAAGGTGATAGGTTAGAACTTACAGATTGTGATATTGTCAGTGAGCTAGATGGTAAAACTTTCGATGACTTACCTAGCTCGTTACAAATACGAATTAAGCGTAGCTTTATTCGTATGCAAATTATTAGAAAAGACAGTGATCCCATGTTCCGTTATCATATGTTTAAGCGTTTGAATACCGGTGGCGAAATTTTGGAGCCACAGGAAGTAAGAAACTGTACAATTAGAATTCTAGATATAGCTTTCCCTGATTTTTTAAGAAAACTATCTGAAGAAAAATACTTTAAAAGTGTAACAGATAATATATCGGACTCAAAATCAAGAAATGCTTATCGAGAAGAGCTGATTTTAAAGTTTTTTGCATTTAAAAATAATAGTAATAATTATGTAAAGAATATAGGCGATTTTCTAGATGATTATATGGAAAGTGTAGCCTTACCTGAAAAAGAAAAAAATCATGTTGATTTTAATTATAGCGAAGAAGAGGTGGTATTTAAAAAAGTTTTTAAAATTTTAAGTTTATCGATGGGAGAGCAAGCATTCTCTTCGAACAATAAGGCTAGAGATGGTTTGCAAAACAACTTTAGAAGCTATCATTATGAAGTATTTCCTCAAGCAATTATCCCATTAGTTGATGTAATTGATACAGATAATGCTGAACACATCAGGCTTGTTAAAGAAGTAATTATAACAATAAAGTTAGATCCGGATTTTATTTCAATGACTACTGGCGGTGGTAAGAATACCAAAAATGCGTTAGACGATCGCATTAGATTTGCTAGTAATAAACTATCTGAAATAGAGTTTGAAAATGATTAATTTAAACGATGTGTTAACTGAAATAGAAACAGATTTAGCTTGGCGAGAAGAAGAGTTAAGACACTTTGAAAATCGTATCTCATCAGATGAAAACATAGATGAGCAAGAAAAAACAATTGAGACTAAACCTCTAGTTTTATTTCTTTACGCGCATTTTGAAGGACATGCTAAGTTAATGTTTACTGTTTATGTTAATGCATTAAATAGCTGTAACCTTAACTGTAAAGATGTAGTATTTCCTTTGATAGCAAGTAGTTTACATTCTGAATTTGGTGCTTTAAAAAACCCTGATAAGAAAAATCCTCTTTTCCCAAAGGAACATGAACCTATCTTTAAAGAGCTAGGACGTAGGGTAGAGTTTTTTGAGAATCTAGAACAGATTTTAACTACATCATTAAAATTAAAAGTTGATAATATAGTTGATACTGAGTCAAATTTGAAACCAGACGTACTTAAAAAAATATTTTTCAGATTGGGTTTCGATGTAGTAAATATTGATGATAGAGAGTTTAGTGAAATTAATAGATTGCTTCAATTAAGAAACAACTTCGCTCATGGAAGCCGTTTCGAAGGAATATCATATAATGAATATATAGAGATAAAATCTATTATTTGGAAAGTACTTAGAGAAATTAAAAATTTAGTTATAGATTATATAAGTAATGATAAATTTCACCGACAACATAATCTTACTTTACCTGTGTAGCTTTAGTCTCAAACCACTAAATCATCGCCCTTACTCTCGCCATAATCCCGCGTCCAATCACCAATCTGACATAAATAATAGCAATACCAAATAACAAGGCAACCAAAGCTGCACCGCCAATGCCTAAGCTCATCCACGGCACACTAAAGCGTAGGTTAAACCATTGGGTAATCGCAGCCCATGCGCCAACGCTGGCGATAACGACCGCAAATGTCGCCGCACTAATCCCAAGCACCCCAAGCTCTAAGATATTGAGCATATATAAGTCGCGCTTTTGCATCCCTAATAGCCTGAACGAAGCGCTCTCCGTCATGCGATCTTGCGAGGTAGAGAGAAGCGAGCTAATCAACACCATGACGCCCGTCAGCAATGCCAGTAGCGTAAAGACATAGACCAAGCGGCTCATTTGTACCACCAGTTCTTGGACTTGTTCAGCGATTGCCGTACCGTCGATGGTAGTGACGGCAGGGAATTCGCGTACCAGTTTACCTTGCAGCTCTGGGATAGCATCTTCTGCCACATGCGCGGTGGCAAATTGGATTTGCGGAGCAGCAGATAGCACCGATGGCTCAAATAAGAAATAAAAATATGGGCTTGGGCCACGCTCGTAACGTGAGCGAATACTGGTAATCTGACCAACGATTTCGATACCTTGGATATTAAAACGAACCTGATCGCCCATGCCGACATTGAGCATGCCTGCCGCGGTATCTAAAATAGACAGTGGCGCAATCTGTGGCGTCTGACCTTGTTGACCATCAGCTTCGATAGCCTCGATAGGCGAGTACAGCTCGTTATCTTTGACCGCATCAGTAATAAACTCAGTGTCCATCACCGTATCTGCGTAGCTTAAATTAAAGACGCGAGTAGGCTCATCAAAGCCATCCGCAGGTTCGATATCTTGCGCAGGTACATCATTTGCAGTCACCACGCGGGCGCGAATGACAGGATAGTAGCTCACTGGCGCACCGATTAACGCATCAATATCTTCATGTTGATCGCTTTGTACATCTAATAAAAATAAATTGGGTGCATCTTCAGGATACGCATTAATAAACTGGGCATTGATACTATGATTGAGCGTGGTGATGAGCGTGAGAACAGCCACTGATAGCGATAGGGTGACAAAAAACAGCGCAGATTGGTTTCCTTTACGCGCAAGGTTATGAATAGCAATACGCTTCATCCAACTGATATCAGTATTCATCGCCAATTTGGTCAGCAGCCATAGCCAAGCGCGTGCCAATAGCCAAAATATCGCCACAAAGGCAATTAGACCAGCAAGTAGCTGCGCGCCAAATGTTAATGAGCCAACTTCATAAGCAAAAAACGCATACAGTCCTACCAGCATCAGACCGTACCATAATAGGGGTAGGCGTCGATACCAAGGCAGGTTTTGTGATTGCTGGCTAGCACCTTGATTGAGTAAGGTTGCAGGCTTAGTAGTGCTGAGAGTGCTTAAGCCACGCTGGGCAATCAGTAAGGTCAGTACTAGAGCGATTATGATGGTTTTGATTATACTGACAGGGTTGATGGCTAGGCCAACGTCTGCTGGCAGGATGGCAATAAGATACGGCTGACCAATTTGCAGTAAGCCGAAACTCAGTATACTCGCTGCAATACAGGCGATAACAGTGGTTGCTATCAGTAGCTGATAATAGCTACGTTTGAGAGATTTGAGAGGCTCACCTAAGGCCAAGCGAATCGCATTATTGGACTGCTGCTTGGTCACAAAAGCCGTGATGACCCCATACATCGCCACCGCAGATAATAGCAATACCGCAATGACGAGTAACTTTAAAAACATCAACACATTGTCAGAGATGCGCGATATTTGCGTGTCCTCTGAATCGATATCAGACAGCCTAATATCAGGGTAGCTGGTCAAGGTTTGCTCTAATTGCTCACGTAGCGGCTCTATGGTTTCAGCGTCTCCTGCCATCTCAATGCGATAACGCACGCGGCTACGTTGACCGAGTAAGTTGGTTGCCTTCAGTGCGTCTGCTTGCATGAGGACATGCCCGCCAAAGTCAAAGGCACTGAGCGGACGATCCGGCTCTTTGGTCAGCACATCGCTGATCGTAAATTGCCCTTCGCCAATGGTAATGCTATCGCCAACATCGGCATTGATACCTTGTAGGACTTCTGGCGCGACGACTACGGTGTCAGGCTTGAGCTGTTGCCATAAGGGTTTGCCCGAAGCCGTTTCTGCTGTTCCGTATAGCGGATAAGCCGGCGTGATACCTTTAACGCGCACCAGTAAGGTTTGCTCGTCGGTAACTACCATAGAGCTGAACTGATGATCGTAGACGATTTGGTTGTCAGGCAGGGTTTGAACTTGCTTTAAAATATCCGCTGGCCACTCTTGATTGCTCTCAAGTATCAGATCACCACCGATTAGCGCGCGCTGATTGTCTGTGATATAGCTATCAACAGACTGCTGGATAGAATCAAGAGTGAGGTAGGTGGCAAGCGATAGCGTGAGCGTTAATAAAAACAGCACCGGATATACCCAGCGCCGCCACCAACTGCGACTTAACGCTTGTGCGCCTAGATTGCGAGTGAAAAGCTGGCTTATCATGCCACCAGAATAATTTGACTCTTTATCCATGTTATCCATTAATTTTCGACCCATCTATCATACCGTCATGCATAGTAATGACTCGATCCGCCATTTCGGCAAGCGCAGGATCGTGAGTCACGACGACGAGTGCCGAACCCGTCTGCTGGCGTAAATCTAATAGCAGGTTCATTACTTGATCAGCATTTTGCTCATCTAGATTACCTGTCGGCTCATCAGCAAATACAATCTTTGGCTGCGATACCAATGCTCGAGCCACCGCCGTGCGCTGTTGCTCGCCGCCTGATAGTTGATTGGGCAGACTGTGACGTCTATGACCCAGATCGACGGCTTCAATCAATTCGTTGACGCGTGCTTTATTCGGACGTCGAGCGATATCAAGCGGGAACGCAATATTTTCCGCCACTGTCAAAGTTGGCAGTAGGTGAAACGACTGAAAGACAAAGCCCATATCACGTTGACGAATGACCGCCAGCGCATCTTCATCAAGACTGCTTAACGTCTGTCCAGCCAGCTCAACCGAGCCGCTATCGGGATAATCTAGCGCTGCCAGCAAACCAAGCAAAGTTGATTTTCCTGAGCCTGATTTACCCATAATCACTACAAACTCGCCAGCATCAACATGAATACTAACGTCCTTGATAATAGACAGTGATTGTTCCCCGACTTGCACGGTTTTATTGAGATGCGAGGCGGTTAATAGCGCTTGCTGTGCAGAATTTGGTATAGATTCTGATATTGGTGTTGACGATGGTGCAGTCGGATTTGATAAGGTCATTACAGGGTCTCAGTTGACGTAGTGTCTGTTACTTTCGCTGGCTTGTTAGAGTTTTCTGAATCAGTCGAATCAGTTGCTTTCATTCTCTACCATTGCTTCTTCTACAAGGGCTTCAAGCTTAGGTTCTAAGATTGGCAGGATATTATCATTAACGATAATCGTATAGCCATCTTTGGTTGGATGAATAGCATCAGCTTGGTTGAGCTCAGGGTCACCGCCCACACCATCTAAAAAGAAAGGAATCAGCGTGACGTTCATATCTTTAGCGACGCGGGGATAAATCGCGGCAAACGAGTCTACATAGTCAGAGCCAAGATTGTCATAAATCTGCATGCCGCCCAAGATGACTTCACTGCCATTGTCTTGCAAGCGTTTAACGGCAGTACGGATATTGTCTTCAACCGTTGCCACGTCAATACCACGGATAGCATCGTTCGCACCGATGGTCAAAATGGTAATATCAGGCTTGGTTTGTGCGACCCAGTCCAAACGATTGACCAAGCCCGTACTGGTCTCACCGCTAAGTCCTGAATTGACGACTTTGACATTCTCATAGCCCATTTCTTTGAGCGTTGCTTCTAATTGGGCAGGGTAATTGTCATCAGGGTCTACGCCTAAGCCTTCGGTCAGAGAGTCGCCAAGTGCTAAAATAGTAATAGGTTGTTCAATCGCCACGACGTTATCTTGTTCAGTCGCTGTTTCACGTGAAACTTCGTTAGTGACATTATTGAGGGCTTCTGTTTGAGAAGCATCTGTTACAGGCTCGTTCGCGTTAGCACTAGTAGTATCAGCATTATCAGTTGGACTACAAGCTACCAGTGCTAAGCTGGTCAATAGCGCTAAGCTAAGTTTCTTTGATAAAAATTTAGATAAATAAGGCTTTATTAAAGGCAATGACATAGTGATTCCGTTACATATTTATTGGCATTATTTGCTTTATATTAGGGCAGGCTTAATATTCACAAGTAGCTGATACTATGATCAAAAAACACCTTAACAACTTTGATAGCGGCTGACTGTCTGAGATTGGTTAGCGTTATTCAGAACTTTTGCTACCCAAAAACTCAGATATGGCCTGATAAGTTTGTTTACAGATATCAGGATTAAGATTTTCCATATTTAGGTAAGCATGAATGACTTTGTCAAAAGTGATGTGCTGCGTGTCAACACCAGCTTCGCTAAGTTTGGCGGCATAAGCAACGCCTTCATCATATAACGGGTCGACCGCTGCATTAATGATAAGGGCAGGGGGTTGATGCGCCAGCTCATCTGAGCTGGCAAATAGAGCGGACTTTGCCTGTCTGTCTTCATCGTGTTGAAAGTTATGTTGAAAATACTGGTCAAAATACCAACTGATACGCGCTTGACTGAGCAGATAACCATTGGCGTATTTTTCAATAGAGGGGCAGCTCATAGTAAAGTCAACACTAGGATATATAAGTACTTGCGCATTGATATCATTTATTATGCCTGACTCTATTATTCTAGGGTCGCGTAGCAGATTGGTGACTAATGCCCCACCATGACTGTCTCCTGCTACTACTAGCTCATTCGTGCTAATGTGACGGCGGGCGAGTAGTTCAGGCAATCCAAGCAAAGCGGTACAAGCATCGTTTTGAGCACAAGGGTAGGGGTTTTCTGGCGCAAGGCGGTATTCTGGGGCAACAATAATGTGACCTGTATGCTTCGCTAAACGGCATAGAATTTGATGGTAAACAGAGACGCTACCCGCTGTACCACCGCCACCATGAAAGTACAGCATCACGGGTGGTGGTGTTTGCTCAGTCTGCTCTATTGAAGCATCAGGCAAGCTAGGATAAAAAAGGCGCACTGGTACATGATAAGTAGGCACATCATAAGCATCGTTAGTTGACGCATCACATTCAATGATGTCATCGACTATTAGCGCCACATTCACGGCTTCGGTGACAAAGGTATGAGTTAAATTTGCTAGGCCATCTCTGGCATTGATGGCGTTAGGGATACTGCCTGTATTAATAAAGGCAGGCAGCAGCTGCTGGTTTAATATACTTAGATAGTTGGCAACAGCAGGTAATAAATCGACTTTGCTTTCAGCGTCAGCTTTATTTTGTTTGATAGAGTTGCTCATTTTCATTCCTTTGAGTTTATCAGTATTAAAGCGCGTTTGATAAGTGACAAGTCGGCATTGTTAGTGGTTGCTGATAGCTAAACACACATCAAACACTTTTTAAGCTAAGCAGGGCGACCATCAACCATCACCGGACGACTTACCATCCAAGCAATCACAACGTTTATAATCATCAAGATTAGCATAATAAAAAGCGGCAAATCCCAGCTGCCAGTCGCTTCATGTAGCCAACCAGTCCCTAATGGACCAAAAAACGCAATTAAATAACCGACGAATTGAGCCATGCCAGACAGCTCGCTAGACTGGTTGGTCGTATAAGTCCGTAGCGAGAACAACATCATGCTTAAAGTAAAAATCGCTGAGCAACCAATGCCCATTAAGCCTGACCATAACCATGCAAGGTCAGTAGATAAGTAGCTTACCCCTATGATACCAATGACGTTTAACACAGCAGCAAATACCGCCAACGCTTGAATAGGACGCCCCCGGTTTACCAGCCAAGTTAAGCTTAAGATAGCGATCGGTGCCATAAATTGAAATACCGAACCCATTTGTCCGGCTTTAACGGCTGATAGTCCTTGGCTTACCCAAATAGATGGCAAGAAACTGGCAACGGTATAGAACAGCAGTGACTGCAAACCCATAAAGACTGCAATTTGCCAAGCAAAAGGCGTGCGCCACATGGATATCTCTGAAGATCCTAACTTAGGCAGGTCAACCGCTTGATGATTAGACGAGCCGAGACGCAGACGTAAAAATACCCAAAGTACAATAGCAAATATGCCTAAAAACGACCAACCACCAAGCGCCCACTGCCAACCTACCTGCTCAGATAGCGGTAATACGACTCCTGCTACTATGCCAGCCGACACCGTCATCGTTAAACTAAATAAACCAGTTATCAATGGAATATGTTTCGGCGTACGTTGTTTAATAACGGGTGCCGCCAAAGTGTTAGCAAAGCCGATGGCTAAAGTTAGTAATAATGTACCACTCAAAAAGCCAATCCACGTAGGAACGACGGAACGCAGCACCATACCAAAGGTGAGTAGTGCAACCATCACAATGAGCGTGTTCTCAAGACCAAAGCGCTTACCAATCGCTGGTGCGATAAGCGCGCCCACTGCAAAAGTCAGCATGGGCACTGCACCTAGCCAACCAATCTGAGTCTCAGAAATGTTGAGCGCATCTTGTACTACTGGCGCAATAGAGCCAAGCGCAACAATCGGCGCCCGCATATTGGTGGCAAGTAAAATTATGGCACATAATACGAGCCAAAAAGTAAAGCGTGAGGAGGGCAGCTTAAATGACTGCGAGTTTGGAGAGGTAGACATAGCAGCACGACTATTAGAGTAAGAAAAAGGACACGTCATTAAACAGCGCCGATAGAGTCGTCGCTTGCAAATAACACCATAGAAAACGCACCTAAACGGTGATTGATATAATAAATCAGAACTAGAAAGTACTTGCAGAGCGCAAGAAATACAAGCTTGCTACCCTATTGAATAGGGCAAACGTAGTATATGAGTAGTGACTTTGAAAAGCTGACTATTTTGAAAGCTGACTATAAAGAGCTATTTATAAATAATTGCACAGCACAACTAAAAATAGCGCCAATCCATTTCAAAGGACTAGACGCTATTATAGGAACAGATGTTAGGTAAATACTACCAGCGTATGGTAACTAGCGCAGGCGTTTATACAGATTTACCTAATTGAGCGGCTTTTAACGCATTTTCTTGCTGTTCAGCGATGATTGAGTCACATTTATTAGGATCATTACCACAGAATGAGCAGTTTTCATCGCCCATCAATTTAGCAACACCGCCACAAGATCCTCTAAGCGGCTTTTTCTTGACCATATAGCCAATACCCATAAATACAAAGAACAATATAAATACGGTAAAGGTGATGGCAAGCATGGGAAGCAATTGACTAAACATAGAGGAAACCTCGTTTTTTAAAAATAGAGGTGCTATCTTTATTTATAGAGATAACACCTTAATAGTATAGCAAATTTTTGCACTGTCCGTTTACTCTTCGAGTATGCTTTAAAGCATAATGATTAGAGACTAAGGCTGTTTATCAGCACGTAATGCTTGCATCGCAGGCGTCTGTACTACTTGCCAATCATCGAGACTATCTACCGAATCGTTCGGTTGTACTCCATCAGCTAATATCACAAATAGTGCGGCTAGATTTTGCTCTTCAGCGACATTCAATGCCTTTTTATAAGGCATAGCAGTAAGTGCCGTTGCCCATGCATCAGCTAGCGCAACTGAGTCTGCCGCAACAGTTACCGAAGGTGCACCACCAACGATAGGTTTTCCAGTAGTAGGGTCAATCGTATGGCTATAGTGCTTGCCATCGAATATCACTGAATTACGGTAGTTGCCTGAAGTCGCTAGATGCAACTGGTTGTTGGTTTTTATAGGTTGACGAATAGCAGTGATAGTCTGGCGCTCGCTCACAGTACTACCCTCAATAGGGGCATCAATGGCGATTTGCCAAGGCTGTTGTTGATTGCTAACGCCAGCAGTCGCAATTTCACCACCAATCTCAACCATATAATTACGAATTTGATAACGATCTCTGAGTACATCAGCGATGACATCGACGCCGTAACCCTTCGCTACTGCCGAAAAGTCCAAACCAATACCATCTTTAGTTTTGTAAATCGTTTGATCTTGTTTTACGACGCCATCAAAGTCTACCAAGGTACTTGCTTGTGCAATAGCCTCTGCACTAGGTGGGCTTTGTAAGCGTTCAACAGTCATGGTGCTACCAAACCCCCAAGTATTGATAAGAGGCATAACGGTAGGATCAAATGCTCCACCGGATTCGGTATAGACTTGTCGCGAGACGTCGAGCACGCGACTAAAATCGGCATCAATGATGATAGGCGTGTCTTTACCTAACTTATTGAATTTAGAGATAGTAGAATCAGCTTGGTACGTTGACATACTGTCATTGATCTGTTGCAAGCGCTCGTTAATAGCCGCTTGGATATCTGCTTCATCAACATTTTCTGGCAACTGGTAACTGATATGATAGCTTGTGCCCATCGTTTCACCGATCAAATAATTATAATCAGGCGTTTGTTGACAGGCTGTTAAACCAGCTAGGCTAAGTGCTGCAGCAGCAAATAATACAGTATTACCTGCTGTCCTTCGTTCATCCTGAGGCTTAGTTGTAGGTAAGCTTATGTAGGATTTATCTTTAGTTAACATGGTGGATTTATCCAACAGCAAAAATGGATTAAAAAAAAGAGCGCCACTATTGACGCTCTTTTTTATGCATTTCATAGTGACCGTCAAAATAAGCATAAGTCAAAATAAACAAGTATTTTAACTATTAAGCTTAACCGCCAAAGTCATCAAGCATGATGTTTTCATCTTCAACACCAAGGCTGTGTAGCATATCGATGACGGCAGCATTCATCATTGGTGGCCCACACATGTAGTATTCACAGTCTTCTGGGTTTGGATGGTCTTTTAGATACTCTTCTAACAAGACATTATGAATAAAGCCAGTATAGCCGTTCCAATTGTCTTCAGGAAGTGGATCAGATAAGGCCACATGCCACTCAAAGTTATCAAACTCTTCTTCTAGTTGATCGTAATCTTCAACATAGAACATCTCACGAATAGAGCGCGCACCGTACCAAAAGCTGATCTTACGATCAGAATTTAAGCGTTTAAGCTGATCGAAGATATGCGAGCGCATTGGAGCCATACCAGCACCACCACCAACGAAGATCATCTCAGCTTCAGTATCTTTAGCAAAAAACTCACCGTAAGGGCCTGATACCGTAACTTTATCGCCAGGCTTTAAGCTAAACGTCCAAGAAGACATTTTGCCTGGTGGAATACCGTCAGGACCACGTGGAGGTGGACTTGCGATACGAATATTAAACTTGATGAGGCCTTTTTCTTCAGGATAGTTGGCCATTGAGTAAGCACGAATGACCGGCTCATCAACTTTTGAGACATATTTGAAGATACCAAATTTTTCCCAATCTTCTCTATATTCCTCATCAACATCAAAGTCTTTATAATGTACTTCATGCGGTGGCGCTTCTAGCTGTACATAACCACCGGCGCGGAAGTTAACTTCTTCGCCATCTGGAATTTTCAGCACCAACTCTTTAATAAAGGTTGCAACGTTATCGTTCGAGATAACCTCACATTCCCATTTTTGTACATCAAAGAATTCAGGATCAATCTCGATTTTCATATCTTGCTTGACAGCTACCTGACAAGCCAAGCGCATATGATTACGGATTTCACCTTGAGTAAAATAGCCTTCTTCGGTGGGTAAAATAGAACCACCACCTTCAATAACACGGCAGCGACATTGAGCACACGTACCACCGCCACCACATGCTGAAGATAAAAATATACCTTCGCTGGCAAGAGTTTGTAGTAGTTTACCGCCTGCTGGAGTCACAACATCATTATCGGGATTATCATTGATATGAATAGTAACATCGCCTGAACTGACCAGTCTTGAGCGTGCTGCCAAAATAATGGCAACAAGGCCCATGATGATCAAGGTAAACATAGCAACGCCACCAATCGCCGTAGCATAATCCATGATATGTATCCTTAATCTATGGGGTAGGGGTGCGGGAGTATGAATTTATCACTCTACCCGAACGCCTACCGAATAAATGAATTAAATAGGTCAAATAGCTAAATAGGGTTTTAAGCTAGAGCATCCGCTAATTCATGAATTAAACAATCAATTAATTAGCGGCACTAAGCTTAGCGGTTTAAATGGACATACCACCGAACGACATAAAGCCGAGCGACATAAGGCCAACCGTAATAAAGGTAATACCAAGACCACGCAGCGGTGCTGGAATGTCTGAATATTTAAGCTTTTCACGAATACCTGCTAATGCGGTGATAGCAATTGCCCAACCAAAACCTGCACCTACGCCATATACCACAGACTCACTAAAGTTATAGTCGCGCTCTACCATAAACAGTACGCCACCTAAAATGGCACAGTTTACAGTAATTAGCGGTAAGAACACGCCAAGAGCGTTGTATAAACTTGGCACAAACTTGTCCAAGAACATCTCTAATATCTGTACGGTAGCTGCAATGAGACCAATATAACTTAGTAGACCTAGGAAGCTAAGATCAATATTAGGGAAGCCTGCCCATGCCAGCGCACCATCTTTTAGGATGAACTGGAACAATAGATTGTTCAATGGCACAGTAATGGCCATTACTACAATGACAGCAACCCCAAGACCGATAGCTGTGGAGACTTTTTTGGACACTGCCAAAAAGGTACACATGCCTAAGAAATAGGCAAGCGCCATATTCTCAATAAAAACTGAGGTTATAAATAAACTAATATAATGTCCCATTAGTGACCGCCTCCGTGTGCCATACCTTTAGACTGCGGCTTCATTACAAACTCTGCTTCTTCAACCTGTTCTGGTTTCCAAATACGGACAATGGCAATGAATAAACCAATAATAAAGAACGCTGATGGCGGTAGTAGTAATAGACCGTTTGGTAAATACCAACCACCGTCAGTTACTGGTTGTAGGATAGTGATACCGAACCACGTTCCTGAACCTAAGAGCTCACGGATAGTAGCGACGAATAGCAGTACCGCAGAGTAGCCAAGACCGTTACCAATACCGTCTAAAAAGCTTGGTACTGGTGGATTACTCATGGCAAATGCTTCTGCACGGCCCATGACGATACAGTTAGTAATAATCAAACCAACGAATACCGATAGTCCTTTACTGACATCGTAAGCAACTGCTTTTAGCACCTGATCGACCAAGATAACCAATGAGGCGATAATCGTCATCTGTACAATAATACGAATACTTGATGGGATTTGCTTACGAATAATTGAGATAAAGAAACTTGAAAAAGCCGTTACCAATGTCAATGCCACACACATGACTAAGGCATTGGACATACTCGTCGTTACCGCCAACGCCGAACAGATACCTAATATCTGTAGGGCGATGGGGTTATTATCAAAAATAGGCGAGGTTAAAATACTTTTTGTGTCAGCCATGTTATGCCTCCTTGCCGTTTGCTACTGATAGCGCTGCTGCCAGTTCGGTTGTAGGTTGAGCTGCCTTGTTATCTGATTTGGCTTGTGTATCAGCTTTATCAATTGTTTGACCGCTCTCTTCGCGCAGCGCATCTAGGTAAGGTTTATAGCCTTGCTCACCTAACCAAAACTGAATCATGTTGCTTACACCGCGACCAGTAAGTGTTGCACCGCTGATACCATCTACCCAGTTTTCTTTTGGGTTACCAGCTTTGGTCACACCAGTAGCAACATCACCATTTTCATCATATGAATGGATACCGCTCCACTTTGCGCGCCACTCTGGCTCTTCGATACGAGCGCCTAGACCTGGGGTTTCTTTATGCTCATAAAAGCTAATACCTTTAATGGTATTCATATCGCTTTCAAGCGTTAAGAAACCGTAGATAGTGCCCCATAATCCATAACCTTGAATCGGTAGGACTACCATTTCAGGTTGACCTGCGTCATCATTTTTAACATAGACTTTTGCGTATTTAGGCTTACGGCCAATACCAGCAGGATCGTTGCTACCTAAGTCTTCACTCAAAGCTTTATTCTTAGTTGCTTGACTAGCATCATAAGCATTGCGATCAGGAATACCCGCTACTTTCAAAGCGTCATCATCGAGATAGTTACCTTTGTTTAAATCAACAATCTCGACTTCAAAATCTTTAAAGCGTTCAGCAACGTCTGCAGCGGTGTCAGATTCAGCATCATACATACCGGCTGCTACTAGGATGTTTTTATTACGATCTAAGCGTGCATTTTCAACTTGCATTGGTTTAAGACCAACTGCAACTGCTGAAACCAATACTGAACACACCAAGCATAGCGTCAATGCCACACTGATGGTTTTTGTATTATTACTTTTGGGCTTGGACATAACGAACCCTCCGAGCTGTTTGGCGTTTGATGTTTGCTTGGGTCACAAAGTAATCAAACAATGGAGCAAATAAGTTAGCAAATAGAATGGCCAGCATGATGCCTTCTGGGAAGGCTGGATTGACTACTCGAATCAGTACCGTCATAAAGCCAATCAAAATACCATAAGCCCAGCGGCCGTTATTAGTATGTGCAGCTGAAACGGGATCAGTTGCCATAAAGACAGCACCAAACGCAAAGCCACCAATAACTAGATGCCAATAAAATGGTAGGTTCATCATCAGATTGTCTTCAGAGCCAATCATATTAAAGACAAGAGAGGTGGCGATAAGACCAACCACACAGCCTGCCATAATGCGCCATGATGCAATGCGCGTCCAAAGTAGAACGGCCGCACCCATCAAAATTGCAAGCGTAGATACTTCACCGATACTGCCTTGCATATTACCTAAGAACGCATCACCCCAAGTGATCGCATTGCCATAGACATCAACGAAGTCCTGAGGAGTCACACCAAGTGCTGCAAGGCCAAGTGGAGTTGCGCCTGAGAAACCATCGACTGCTGTCCATATTGAGTCACCAGACATATAGGCTGGATAAGCGAAGTATAAAAACGCACGACCTGATAGAGCAGGGTTAAGAAAGTTTTTACCAGTACCGCCGAAAACTTCTTTAGCAACGACTACACCGAAGATGATACCTAAAGCAACTTGCCATAATGGAATATCTGGTGGCAAAATCAGTGCATACAGTACTGAGGTCACAAAGAAACCTTCGTTTACTTCATGCCCACGCACTACGGCAAATATAATCTCACAGAGAATACCAACACCAAAGGTGACGATATAAATCGGTAAAAATTGCATTGCCCCGTAGACTAAGCTTGCCCAGATACTATCTGGATTATAGCCAGCCATGCCAGTGATTATGGTACGCCAGCCCTCAGGTTGCAAACCCAATTGAGCGATGGCGGTTAACGCTTGATGACCGACGTTGTACATACCCCAAAACATTGCTGGGAAGGTACATAGCCATACGGTAATCATAATGCGCTTCAGGTCAATACCGTCACGTACGTGTGATGAGGCATAAGTTGTTGAGCCTGGTTGACGTAAAAACGTATCAAACATCTCAAAGATAGCGTAGTACTTTTCGTGTTTGCCACCTTTGGTGAAAGACGGCTCCATACGATCGAACATATTGTGTAAAAATTTCATCGTGGTTAGCCCTCCAGCTCAATGCGCGTTAAGTTATCACGCAAAATATCACCGAATTCATATTTGCCAGGAGATACGAAGGTGCATAATGCTAAATCTTCTTCGTCTAGTTCAAGTACGCCTAAATCAACCGCAGTGATAATATCTTCAACGATTAAAGCACGTAATAGCTGGGTCGGCAGATAATCTTGCGGCATGACCTCTTCATAAACCCCGATAGGTACCATTGCTCGCGGTGAGCCATTGCTCGTCGTGGTAAAGTTATACTTCTTGCCACCAAAAAATTGCGAGATATAAATAGGAAGTTTAGAGAAGCGATTTGCACCCGGACTAAAGAAGTGAAACGCTGGGCGCTCACGACCCTCAGATAGCACACTGATCTGATTGTGAAAACGACCAAGGTAGGCCACATTAGTAAACAACCTGCGACCAGACAGAACTGAACCTGAAATAATACGGTTCTCGCCAGCAGCCAATTGACCTTTGGTCAATGCTGTAATATCAGCACCGCGCTCAGTTGCCACTAAATGCGAAGATTTGACCGCAGGGCCAGCTAAGCTTAGCAGACGACGCGTATATAAACGACCAGTGGTAAAGAGTTTGCCAATAGCAATTACGTCTTGATAGCCAATCGTCCAGACGGTCACACCGCGACTAATTGGATGCAAAAAGTGAATATGCGTACCAGCAAGACCTGCTGGATGTTTACCCGCAAAGCTATGATACTCAGTAACATTGTTTGTCGCCGTATGTGGCACTGGTGCTATATTGGCTTCAGAATGATGACAAACGAAAGTCTTGGGACTCAGCGTTGATAAAACAGCAAGGCCGTCATTAAACGCTTGTGTCTGTTCATTAATCAGTAGCATCGGGTCAAACGCTAGTGGATTGGTATCCATAGCGGTGACAAAGATAGCATGCGGACGAGCGCCGATATCAGGCGCGCGGCTATAAGGACGCGTACGAAATGCAGTCCACTCACCAGAAGCAAGCAATTGAGTTTCAACAGCTTCAGAGTCTAAGTCAGCAAGTTGCTGGGAGTCATAGCGCTGAAACTCTACTTCTTCACCGTTTGGGTCAACCTCAATTACAAGACTTTCAAAGACACGACGTTCGCCACGTTTAATGGCGATGACTTTACCAGCAGCAGGGGCAGTATAAATAACGCCCACTCGTTTTTTGTCTTCAAAAACGGGTTGACCCTTAGCTACGATGTCACCTTCTGTGACATTCATCGTAGGCTTCATACCTACGTAATCGTAACCAACGAGTGCCACATGTGCTGGTCTGTGCTCTGATATCTCGCGGGAGGGCTCACCTGTGATGGGCAAATCCAAACCTTTCTTGATGGTAATCATAAGCGAAAACTTAGTCCATAGTCTAAAACGATACCAGACGTCCTGTTTGGTACGACGGCAGTATTAGCAAAAGCTTAATTAAAAGCTATCAATCAGCAGCCCTAAAGCAAAGCTGTGATTGAACGCCTTAAACGTAAAGCTTAAGTATTACTGCAAGTAAGAGTATTAACGCTGACCTTAGACTCCTTAACAACACGTTAACGTCTTATTCGAATTACCAATATGGCGACCGGCTACCAAGATGCATGATAAATCTATCAAATTAAAGTAAACCTCCAAAGCTAGTCGCTTAGAGTGAGCACTTTAATTCAAAGATAGGCTTACCATGCGTTTTATTAAAATTTGAAACATTGTAATACTAGTATCATATAGATGAGTTCTAGGATGGTCACAAGACCGTTAGACTCAATATATGATAATCTGATCAAAAACAAACCAATTAAACGATTAGCATACAACTTCAAACCATGCCAATCTACTCGTTACTGGTTTATCGGAATAACAGACAAGGTTATGGTCAACATTTCACCGATTTGTTGTCTGTACTTTGTCATACCTTTATAGTCGAACATTATCAAGCTATCTGTAGATGCTCGTCATGCGTGGCTAAGATATAGAAACAAATACAAATTTACCTAGGATTATACGCTAAATTAACCTAAAATTGCCAGTTAGTAATTGAATTTATCTAATTGTAGTGCCGAATTTAAAGGCTGAAACTTATAGTTATCAATAATTAATTTTAGCCAAACGATGACTAGAATTCTAACTAAAAACACAAACTTAAGTTGTATCTAATCTGTTGAATATAAATATTCAGTTGAGTGCATACTTTATATTATTTTCTTAACATTTTTCAATTATTGTTGTTTCTGTTTTACTTTTTTTAATAAAATATTTTTATAAGGAATGCTGTATGTGTGCTGCGCCTGTGATTATTCCAGCTATCGATCTCAAAGATGGCAAATGTGTACGCTTAAAACAAGGCCGTATGGAGGATGATACGGTATTTTCTGATGACCCCGTAGCGGTAGCAGGTCGCTGGGTTAAAGAGGGAGCAAGGCGTCTGCATTTGGTTGACCTTAATGGCGCATTTGATGGTGTACCCGTACATAAGCGCGTGGTTCATGATATTGCTAAAGCTTATCCCAAACTACCTATTCAATTAGGCGGCGGGGTACGCAATCTGCATACTATTGAGCAATATATCACTGCAGGCCTTACTCATATTATTATCGGTACAAAAGCGGTTGAAGATCCTGATTTCGTTACTGAGGCTTGTCGCGAGTTTGCAGGACACATTATCGTTGGTATTGATGCCAAAGACGGTATGGTAGCCACTCATGGCTGGGCAAATGTCACCGATACTAAAGCAACTGAGCTTGCCAAACGTTTTGCTGATGTTGGTGTATCGTCAATCGTCTATACCGATATAGCTCGTGATGGCATGATGCAAGGCGTCAATGTTGAACAAACGGTCAATTTGGCACGTGAGGGTGGTTTGCCAGTGATCGCTTCAGGCGGTGTCACTGATATGCAAGATATTAAACTGTTAAAGCCTTATGGTGATTGTATTGAAGGTATCATTACAGGGCGCGCCATTTATGAAGGTACACTAGATCTTGGCGAGGCTCAAAGTTATCTAGACAGTTGATAGTCTATTAATATAGTTGCCTATGTTTATCATATAGGCAATTATAGTTGATACATTAATAAAGGATACTTATGATAGCTTTTTTTGACCATCTATCTATACATAAATATTTGCAAGTCCTAGGTCGGCTATTATTATCAATTATTATTTTTTATGGCTTGCCTGCTCATGCCGTTGGTGAAGAGTTGGAAAGCATTGCAGCAGTATCAAATGTAGATAGCAATACTTCTATAAGCGCAGAAGAAGAACCTGCTACAGCGCCTAAACCAGAAAGTAACGTGTTAGAGAGCATAGAAGATGGTGGTAGCGCGTTACCTACTGCACCAACGCCGATAGAGGCACCGCCAGTTATTAGTGGTGAGAGCACCAATAATGCTCAAATTGAAACCACACCTACCCCGCAAAAAGACAATGACATTCGTCAGCGTATTAGCGGTATTTTCTCCGAGATTGATGGCTTACAGACAGTCAATGTCAGTGTTACCCAAGGTGTTGTCACTTTAACAGGGGAAACCCCGAACGAGAAAAAAGCCCAGCAAGCGATTAACCTTACCAATCGCTTAACGGATGTAGTGACGGTTGAAGATAAGATTAATCGTACGCTCGATGTACAAGATAATGTTTCAACAGTATATCAAGGCCTCAAAACTCAAGGTACAAATTTAGTCAAAGCTTTACCGTTATTATTGGTAGGCATTGTTATATTTGGCATTGTGGCTTGGTTTGGCAGTTGGTTGTCCAAACGTCAAGGAATATGGCAGCGTTTGACTCCCAATCCCTTTGTAGCCGAACTGTTATCCCAAACGATTAAAGTGATTTTTATTGTTTTTGGTCTAATTTTGGCGTTGAGCTTGATAGGTGCAGAGACTATTTTAGGCACGCTACTTGGCGGTGCAGGGGTGATTGGTATTGCTGTTGGTTTCGCAGTAAAGGATTCTATTGAGAATTATATTGCCTCTCTCATGCTAAGTATTCGTCAGCCATTTCGTGCTCGTGATCAAGTAAAAATCAACGAGCATGAGGGTATTGTAGTGCGCTTGACCTCACGGGCAACTATTCTAATGACGTTAGACGGTAATCAGTTACGTATTCCGAATGCCGAAGTTTTTAAAGGAATTATTTTAAACTATACTAAAAATCCTGAGCGCCGTTTTACCTTCGAACTAGGTGTTGATGCCAATGATGATCCATTAGCGGCAATTAAAGTTGGACTAGACGCGATAAGCACATTAAGTTTTGTCTTAGATAAACCTAAAGCTATCGCTGTCATCACTCATGTTGGTGATTCTAATATCGTTCTTGAGTTTCAAGTTTGGGTGGATCAGTCAGAGACTGACTTTGCTAAAGCACGTAGTATTGCTATTCGTGAAACTAAGCATGCTCTAGAAAACCAAGGCTTCAGCCTACCTGAACCTATTTATCGACTACGTTTTAACAATAAATTAGAAAAAGCATTTGAGCATATGCAAAATGGTAAAGGTATAGACAGTTCTGAGCTGACTGTAACGCCCATGACTTCTGTACCAGAGAATGAGCAGAGTAGTGAAAATTCAGCAGATGATAAAGATAAAAAACAGGCTAAAGCGCGCGCTAAGCAAATCCTGAATGGAGATAATGTTGATGACGTGTTTGATGCTCGTCCTGATGAAAAACTGATGGAAAAAGTTGAACAAGAAATTGCGGAAAGTTCTAATGAAACGGATTTATTAGACAAAAATAGTCCGCAAGAATAATCTTTATCGTAAGGTATAAAAGTTAGGCATAATAAATGCATTGTAAGATGACAAACTTAGCAATATCACGAGAAGTAAGTCATGCAGATGAAACATTTAATTATCCTAGCACTGATAGGTATTGTCATTTTACTAGGTTTCAATATCATCAATGGTAATCGCCATGAGCAAAATAGAGCAGTAGCACTAAGTAATGCCACGCCTATCCATACTACAGCTACAACTATGTCTAATGATAAGCTATCTAATTCAGCAAATATTGCAAGCCAGCCTTTGGGGAAGCAGCCCAAAGCTATCATGGATAATGCAACTAGCCAAATAAATCAAGCACAGCAAGTCGAGCAAGAGCGCTTCGAGCAAATGAGTAATGCTCAGTAATCTGCTTGAAGTAGATGAATTAAAAGCAAAAAAAAAGGCTAAAGATAACTTTAGCCTTTTTTTGACTTTAAGATTTAAACATCAACTTAGCTCTTTTTGCCCGAACCTTTAGTGTTCCTGCTACTGCTTTTCTTAGCTGAGCTTCTCTTAGGCTGGCCTTTCTTTGTTTGATTCATCTCACTAGACTGCAACTTAGCTTTTAAATCAAAGTCAATTTGGAGCAAATCCATATTGACACCAGCGACTTTTACTTTGACCAAATCACCAAGTCCAAACAAAGTGCCTTTGTCTTTGCCGATAAGCTGCTGCTGCTGCTCATCATAGACAAAGAAATCATCACCGACATTTGAGATATGTACTAGACCATCGATATATAGATCAGTCAACGTCACAAATAGGCCAAAGCTAGTCACTGTAGTAACGACACCATCAAATTCTTCGCCTACATGATCTTTCATGTAATGACATTTAAGCCAAGATTCTACAAAACGTGAAGCCTTTTCAGCACGGCGTTCGGTATCTGAAGTCTGCGTACCTGCACCATCAAGAGAGAAGTCCATGACGGGATGCTGACTATTAGTTACTTTCGCTTTAATGGCACGGTGTAGCATCAAGTCAGGATAGCGGCGAATCGGTGAAGTGAAATGGCTATATTCATCATATGCCAAACCAAAGTGACCGATGTTATCAGGTGCGTAGTTGGCCTGCATCATCGAGCGTAGTAACATGCTGTGGATACTAACCGCATCAGGACGATCTTTCGTGGCTTCAATAATGCGTTGATAATCCGCTTGCGTTGGGCTTTCTTCTGGAAAGCTTAAACCAAAGTTTTTTGCGTATTCATGAACACGCATTGATTTTTCGCCATCAGGCTTATCGTGATTACGATATAGTACAGGTAGCTCGTTTTTCAATGCAAAGTTTGCCGCACAGGTATTGGCAAGTAACATGCACTCTTCGATGAGCTTATGAGCATCGCCACGAGTACGTGGCAAGATAGCCGCGATACCGCCTTTCTCATTAAACTTAATATAAGTCTCAACAGTTTCAAATTCCATCGCATGACGTTCTTCGCGCTTTTTAATGAGCAAGTCATATAACTGATGTAGCGTATCGACAGATTTTTTGACATCTTTATTATCTGTCAATGATTTTGGAATGCTGTCATCTTTTGGATTGGCAAAATAATCATTGACTTGGTTATAAGTTAAACGTGCTTGTGAATGCATGACCCCAGGATAGAATTCGTAACCTGTCACCTTGCCAGCACGCGATATTTTGATATCGGCAACCATACATAATCGATCAACTGAAGGGTTAAGCGAACACAAGCCGTTCGACAGTACTTCAGGCAACATTGGGATGACGCGATGCGGGAAATAAACTGAAGTACCACGTTCATAAGCATCTTGATCAAGTGGAGAGTTTGGCGTCACATAATGGCTAACATCAGCAATAGCGACCAGTACGCGATAGTTACCGCCAGAGCGTTTTTCAGCGAACACGGCATCATCAAAGTCACGCGCATCTTCACCATCAATAGTTACTAACGGCAAATCACGTAAGTCAGTACGACCCTTTAAGTCTTTTTTACTAGGCTCTCGGTAGTCGTTAGCTTGCTTAAGTGCCGCTTCGCTAAATTCAGACGGAATATCGTAATTAAGTAGAGTCGTCTCAATGATCAGCTCACGATCATTATCATCGCTAAGTACTTCGGTGATCTTACCAGTAGCAAACTCATGCTGATTAGGCCAGTCAATGACATCAACTTTAACCGGATCGCCTTTCTTAGCACCTAACTCTTGTATGTTATCTTCGGTGACTGTAATCGGCTGATGATTGTTAGGACTGCCAAGCTCAACACAGTAGCCATCTTCATCACGAGCAAGCGTACCGATAAAATGGTTTTGATGACGTTCGGTTACATCAACAATACGGCCCTCAGTACGACCACGGTTGTCTGTCGACGTACCAATAGCATTGACCGTATCACCGTTGAACACCCAACGCATTTGCTTTTCGTGCAGGAACAAATCTGGCATATCTGCCAACACGACAAAGCCAAAACCTTTTGGGTGAGCAGATACTGTACCAGTGACAACATCTTGCTGCGTGACTGTACGAAAGCGATAAGGACGCCCTTCGCGGTTAACTTGGCCATCACGAGCCATTGCTTTTAGACGATTACCCAACGCATCAAATTGATCAGGATCATTGATATCGAAAGCTTTTGCCAACTGCTGATGTGTCGCTTCACCGTGTTCAGCGATCGTGTGTAATATCAGCTCACGACTAGGGATAGGATTATCGTATTTTTGTGCCTCGCTTGAGGCGTTTGGATCATTCCAACTCATAAATTACCGTATCTATTTTTAAAATTATTAATAATGGCTATCTTAACACGAACAACAGATTAATATCTTGCGTCAATGATGTTATGTGTATTTGACAGCATGCTTTTACTGGACAAACTGCTGTATCAAATATCGATATCAGTAGCACCAGATTTGTTTGTAATCTTTTTACTATCTATTTCTTTTGAAACTTCAAGCACAGTGGTTTGGTTAGATTTGTCCAAATATTTTTGCGCTTTATCCACTTCAGTTGTCAAAGTATTAACGGTTTGCTTCATATTTTCTAGTGCTTCAATTTTATAATTACTAATCATATCCATCGTATCGTAGACATTATTGAAAGCATTTTGTAGTTTATCAAGCTCAATAGTGCTACTGGTCGCTTGTTCATGAATTTCACCAGATTGGCGTTTAAGCATAGCCGAGGTAGACTCAATCAGACTACTAGTCGTTTTATTTAACGCTGTAATTTGATCTAGGACTAGCTTTTGATTTGTCATAGCTTGTGCAACGACTACTGCAGTACGCAATGCCGAAATGGTAGTAGTGGTAGCGCGATCAACCCCTTTAATAAGCTCTAAGTTATTTTTGCGAATGGTATCTAACGCTAAATAGCCTTGTACGTTAACAGCCAGCTGAGTCAAAAAATCAGTATTTTTTTGGCGTACATAAAATAGCATTTCTTCTTTAATGATACGTGCTTTTTCAGGGTCAGTAGCTTCTAGAGCATAGACCTTCTGCTCTAACTGTTCGTCAATCTTTTTACCAACATAGATATACTGACGAATAGATTGCATCAAATCCCACATATTGACTTTTTCTTGCTCAATCATGGCATTGTCTTTGAGTAGCTCGTCTTTACCATTGTATAGACTGGTCACCACTGCATTGATATGTGATTGCGCCGATTCATATTGGCGGAAATAATCTTGTACTTTATTGCCAAATGGAATGAGACCGAATAGTTTGCGTGAGCTGGTCAGCTCTTTTTTACTCGGATCCAAATCTTCTACAATACCGCGTAATTCAGTAAGAGATTTGGCAATCGGTGAGTTATCAAACAAGCTATCGTTGATACTCTTGGCAGGAAGTTCCAGCATCCGATTAGATACTTGTGCAGATTCACGGATTTCCTTAGTGCCCAAGTTATGAATGGATTGCAAGTTTTGCTGAAAGTCAGGACCATGCACTGGGTTGGTAATGACATGATCAACGAAAGCATCGACTTTGGCATCAAGCTCTGGAATTTGGCTCTCATCCAACTTAACCATCTGATCTGATTCACTTTTTTCTATTTCTTTTACAGGAGCTGGAGGAGTCAGAGAGATACTTGGCGTATTCGTATTTTCTGGAGGTGTTAGTTCTTGCATAAGTTTTCCTATAGATAAGTAATAGATCAAATATTTTGGATTACTAAATAATTTTGATTATTGTCCATTATTCTAATTCAAACAGCAATTATAGGAGCTGAGAGTCTATTAATTGAATTATAGTTATTAAGTTGTTGTTAATAGAAAATGCGGAATAGATTTTAAGATTACCGTGTAACCAAAGAGTCGTGAAGGCTGATTTTGTAAAACTATGTGGTAATTAGAATAATAAATTTATGACAAACAATAGTAAAAAACCATCAATATCCCGCAGCATATTGATGGTCAAAAATAAAGACAAGTAAATATGGCAAGCTTAAATATTCGCTGTCTAATTATCTTTTCTTGGTAGGCCCAAGCAGCATACCCATTTGTCGACCTTCCATTTTTGGATGTTGTTCGACGTTTGAGATATCGGCAGTATCTTCAATGATACGTTCAAGTTGCTTACGACCAATGTCTTGATGCGCCATTTCGCGACCACGAAAGCGAATACTAACTTTAACTTTGTCTTGGTCTTCCAAAAAGCTAACGATTTTTTTCAGTTTTACCTGATAATCAGCTTCTTCAGTACTAGGACGCAGTTTCATCTCTTTAAGCTGAGTTTGCTTTTGGTTTTTCTTGGCCTCTTTCGCTTTTTGCTTCTGATCATAAAGGAAATGCTTATAATCCATGATCTTACATACTGGCGGCTTGGCATCCGGCACTAATTCAACTAAGTCTAGATTTTCATCACGTGCCGCTTTCATAGCGGTATCGATATCGACCACGCCCATTTGTTCGCCGTCTTCTCTGACAAGACGAACTTCCTTAACACTGATATCTTCATTGGTGTTCAGACGGTTTGACTGTTTAATAGGTATTACTCCTGATCTGTTTTTTGATTCTGACGGCCTTTTTCGGCAACGACAGTCTGTACTAATTTGATGAATTCAGGAACAGTCATCACGCCTAGGTTTTCACCTTCGCGGGTTCGGACATTGACGCTGCCTGATTCAACTTCTTTATCCCCTAATACTAGCATATAGGGAATACGTTCTAATGTTTTCTCTCGTATCTTAAATCCAATCTTTTCGTTACGCAAGTCGCTAACTGCACGTAAACCTGCATTTTTTAGCTCATTAACAACATTTTTACAACTTTCTGCCTGTTTATCGGTAATATTCATAACAACTACTTGTTGCGGGGCAAGCCAAACAGGCATCCATCCAGCGTAGTTTTCGATAAGTATACCAATAAAGCGCTCAAACGAACCTAAGATTGCACGGTGCAACATAATAGGTACTTCGCGCTCATTTTGCTCATTAACAAATTCAGCATCGAGACGTTCAGGCATATTAGGATCGACCTGAATAGTACCGCACTGCCATACGCGACCTAAACTATCTTTAAGACTAAATTCAATCTTAGGACCATAAAATGCCCCTTCGCCCGGTAGATAATCCCAGTCAAGACCTGAGCTATCAAGAGCATCAGCTAAGGCTTTTTCAGCGAAGTCCCATGACTCATCGCTACCAACCCGTTTTTCAGGACGAGTTGAAAGCTTCATGATGATGTTATCAAAACCAAAGTCTTCATAAACGGCAAGGGTTAGCTTAATAAAGTCTGCTACTTCTTGCTGAATTTGTGCTTGGGTACAGAAGATATGCGCATCATCTTGTGTAAAGCCGCGTACACGCATCAAACCATGTAGTGAGCCTGATGGTTCGTTACGGTGACATGAGCCAAACTCAGCCATACGTAATGGTAGGTCACGATAAGACTTTAAACCTTGGTTAAATACTTGCACATGACACGGACAGTTCATCGGTTTTACCGCATAATCACGGTTTTCACTCGATGTAGTGAACATGTTGGTCGCATAGTTGCCCCAATGTCCAGAACGCTCCCATAAACTACGATCAACGATTTGCGGCGTTTTGATTTCTTCATAGCCGTTATCATATTGTACTTTACGCATATATTGCTCAAGTACTTGATAAATCGTCCATCCATTAGCATGCCAAAATACCATGCCTGGGGCTTGTTCTTGCATATGAAATAGATTTAACGCTTTACCGATCTTACGATGGTCACGTTTTTCTGCTTCTTCGATACGTTGGATATATGCTTTTAGCTGTTTTTTGTCTGCCCAAGCAGTACCATAAATACGTTGTAGCTGTTCATTCTTAGCATCACCGCGCCAATAGGCGCCTGACATTTTAGTCAGTTTAAATACTTTTAAGAAACGTGTATTAGGTACGTGAGGACCACGACACATATCCACATACTCTTGATGATGATACAAGCCAAAGGCTTCTTCACCTGGCATATCATTAATTAATTTGAGCTTATAATCCTCACCACGTTCTTCGAATATCTTTATTACTTCAGCACGTGGCGTTATTTTCTTGATGACATCATAATCTTGCTTAATAAGCTCCATCATGCGTTTTTCAATTTTTTCCATATGCTCAGGTGTAAACGGCGTCTCACTATAGATATCATAATAAAAACCATCATCTATGACAGGGCCAATGACCATTTTAACGTCAGGGTAGAGCTGTTTAACAGCGTGACCTAACAAGTGAGCACATGAATGACGAATAATATCGACACCGTCATCGTCTTTTGGGGTAATAATCTCAACCTTAGCATCAAAGACGATAGGATCGTAAGCATCAACTAGATGACCATCTACACGTCCAGCGACCGTGGCCTTAGCAAGACCCGCCCCAATGCTTTGTGCCACTTCCATGACTGTAGTATTGCCTTCGAAGTTTTTGACGCTTCCATCGGGTAAAGTAATCGCTACCATAATCTATTCACCTGTTTTTGAGTCCGTTGGCAGTGATGATTGCAACTATCAATCATATGACCGTGAGACCACATAAATTATATACGTTAAACGTGATACGTTAAGAGATATAGGCATTATTCGAACACGTTTAGCTCATATATAGCTGTTTGGTTGTTTATCCAACCTACTAATACAGCTAATACATAAAAAAAACGCAGCAACATGCCCTTTAAATACGGTTAACTGACAGTGCAAGACAAGTAATGCCATTAGGGCAACTACTATAACAAAAACCATCTATAAACACTAGGCGGCAAGGGTTAGAGAGATAGTTCACCTAGACTATAGGAAATATAATATCTAATGAAGACATTGTTGAACACATGACAAACAGATAATGGCTATATTATAAGATAAGGCTAATCGAATAACCTATGCATTTATAAACTACCTATGTCTCTTACTTCTCACTATATATAGTTCTACTTCTATTATAAGCAGCATCTATATATAGTCACTGTCTATAATATCAATAGTGTCGATAGATAAGTCGATACAGACTAAAGAAAGATGCATATCAAAAAAGTTAAAGATAATAGGTCATAGGAATTATAAAAGTACTCCAAACCGTATGATCTAGTAGTCTACCTAGATCTAAATAGCGATTCTTAGTATATTATACAGGCATTAGAAAATACCTTTCATTGTAACCTATTGAAAAACATCTGTTATTTTATATTTCCTAGAATTAATCTAAAAAGCTTAGAAAAAGCGGTTGACACCCAGCTCAAACTGTCTATAATACGCCCCACAGCAAGGGAATAGCAGCGAAATTAGTAAGAAGGTTTACTACTAACGAAGCGACTATCTTACTGAAGAACTTAAAATAAAAGCTTGACAAATCAAATCATTATGATATGATAGTCGGCTCGCTAGATAGGTTAAGCCATAACGGTTTAAG